>JAHFUJ010000002.1:0-16776 GCA_023265105.1 Acidobacteriota bacterium | reverse complement strand
ACCAACCCGCGGCGACGAACAGGTAGCGCAGCAGCCCCGACAAAACGACCCACGGGCCGGCCTTGCCGTACCTCCACACGAGGATCGCCAGCGCCAGGATCAGCAGCGCATCGATTTCCACGTCGAATCGCGCCCCGAAGGGGCTCGCCATCCGGCTGCGGCGCGCCAGCCAGCCGTCCACTCCATCCAGCAGCGTCACGACAAGGCTCGCGGCGGCGGCGCTCGCGGCCGCGACCGGGCGCATCGGTTCACCGATCAGGCTCGCGATCAACACGACGAACACGGCGCGTGCGGTCGTGACCTGGTTGGCGGGGCCGAAGCGTGCGAACCGATGAGTGTGACCGAGGAAGCCGAGCGCGAGCAGCATGACGATCGCAAAACACGCGGCGGCTTTGAGCGGGTACAGCTCGCTCAGATCCAGTTCCGCCCGCGCGAACAGAGCGAGGCAAACGACCGCGACCAGGCCGACGAGTGCGGTCGTGACGACGCTCGCGCGCAGACGGTCGTTTGGTGTCATGGCTCCCGCCTTCGCGGCCGACTCCGGGCGGCCGCCACGGCGGGCCGGCCGCGGCTCGCTCAAGTCGCGCGCGAGCGGAGGCTGGGATTGTATCGCGCGCCGCAAAGCTCCAGAATTGGCGGATGGCCGCGGACAACACACGGGCGTTCTGGATCGCCGCACCGGGCCGAGGAGAGATCCGCCGCGAAACCTTGCCGACGCCGTTGGCCGACGAGGTCGTCGTCCGCGCCCTGTACAGCGGGATCAGCCGTGGAACCGAGGCGCTCGTGTTCCAGGGCCGCGTGCCGGCGAGCGAATACCAGCGGATGCGCGCGCCGTTTCAGGCCGGCGAATTTCCGGGGCCGGTCAAGTACGGCTACGCCAGCGTCGGACACATTGAACAAGGCCCGCGTGAGCTGCGGGGCCGGACCGTCTTCGCGCTGTATCCGCACCAGACGCGCTACGTTGTGCCGGCACGGTCAGTGTACGTGGTGCCCGACGCGGTACCGGCGCCGCGTGCGGTGCTGGCCGCCAACCTCGAGACCGCCGTCAACGGGGTGTGGGACGCCCGGCCGCAGATCGGCGATCGCATCGTGGTCGTCGGCGCCGGAACGGTCGGCTGCCTGGTCGCGTGGCTGGCGGCACGGATTGTCGGCTGCGAGGTCGATCTCGTCGACGTCAACCCGCGGCGCGCCGCGATCGCGCGGGAGCTCGGCGTACGATTCGCCGCCCCCGATGCAGTTTCGGAAGGCGTCGATGTCGTGATTCATGCGAGCGGCTCGCCCGAGGGACTCGCGCTCGCGTTGAGGATTGCGGCATTCGAGGCGACGATCGTCGAGTTGAGCTGGTACGGCAATCACGAAGTGCCCATCGCTCTTGGCGAAGGATTTCATGCACGGCGGCTGACGCTGAAGTCCTCACAAGTCGGCCACGTGGCCGCCTCGCAGCGGGCGCGCTGGGACGCGCGGCGCCGGATGCAGTTCGCGCTGGCGCTGCTCGCCCACGCCGAGCTCGACAAGTTGGTGACGGGCGAGAGCGACTTCGACGAGCTGCCGAGGGTGATGGCGGACCTGGCCGTGGCGCCGGGAGATACGCTGTGTCACCGCATTCGCTACTCGTAGCGCAGGTCTTTTAGCCCTGCCGGGTGTGCAGGACTCAAGTCCCGCGCTACGAGCGATGTACTCGTGGCGCAGATCTTTGGACCTGCCGGGTGTGCAGGACTCAAGTCCCGCGCTACGAGCGATGGACTTGTGGCGCAGGTCTTTAGACCTGCCGGGTGTGCAGGACTCAAGTCCCGCGCTACGAGCGATCTACTCGCAGCGCAGGTCTTTTTTGACCTGCCGGGTGTGCAGGACTCAAGTCCCGCGCTACGAGCGATCTACTCGCAGCGCAGGTCTTTTTTGACCTGCCGGGTGTGCAGGACTCAAGTCCCGCGCTACGAGCGATGGACTCGTGGCGCAGGTCTTTTAGCCCTGCCGGGTGTGCAGGACTCAAGTCCCGCGCTACGAGCGATGGACTCGTGGCGCAGGTCTTTGGACCTGCCGGGTGTGCAGGACTCAAGTCCCGCGCTACGACCGACGGACTCGTGGCGCAGGACTTTAGACCTGCCGTTTGAGGAATATTCGATGTACAGCGTCACCGTACGCGACCACATCATGATTGCCCACAGCCTGCGAGGCGAGGTCTTCGGGTCGGCGCAGCGACTGCACGGCGCGACGTACGTTGTCGACGTTGAATTTCGCAGACCCAACCTCGACGCGGACGGCATCGTCGTCGACATCGGCCGGGCGACCGAGGCGGTGCGCAGCGTGCTCGCAGACCTGAACTACCGCAATCTGGACGAGGAGCCCGCGTTCAACGGGCGGAACACGACGACGGAGGTCCTCGCGCGGGTCGTGTTCGACTGCATCGTCGCGGCGATCCGTCGCGACGAGCTTGGGCCGGGTGGGCGCGCGGTCGAGAGCCTGCGCGTGACGCTGCACGAGTCGCACGTCGCCGCGGCTGCTTTTGACGGGCGCCTGTGAAGCTCACCGTCATCGTTCCGGGCCGCCTTGGAACGCGGACCGGAGGCTACGAATACGATCGACGCATGATTGCCGGCTTGCGGAACCGCGGCTGGTCGGTCGACGTGCGAGAGCTCGACGAAACCTTTCCGCGGCCCACGGCGGCGGCGTTAGACGCCGCGGCTCACGTGCTGGCGGCCATTCCGGACCGCGCCACGGCCGTCATTGATGGCCTTGCCCTTGGTGCGATGCCCGCGGAAGTCGAGCGTGAAACCTCGCGCCTGCGAATCGTGGCGCTCGTTCATCTTCCTCTCGCCGCCGAGATCGGCATCGACCGTGACACGGCCGCACGATTCGAGAGCAGCGAGCGGCGCGCGCTCACCGCTGCCGCGCTCGTCGTCGTCACCGGCAAGACCACCGTGACGGCACTGGCCGGTTACGGTGTCGCCCGCGATCGAATCGAGATCGTGGAGCCCGGCACCGACCGCGTGCCGCTGGCGCACGGTTCTCCGGCGTCGCCGCTGCACAATGAGCTCCACCTTCTCTCGGTGGCGGCGCTCTGTCCGGGTAAAGGTCACGATGTGTTGTTTCGTGCGCTCGCAATGGTTCCCCAGCACAACTGGCGACTGACGTGTGCCGGAAGCCTCGAGCGCCATCCGCCAACCCTGGAACGGCTGCGCGCCCAACTGCGCGCGGATGGCCTTGAGGATCGCGTGTCGCTCGCCGGCGAACTGGACGCCGCGGCATTAGCTGCCTGCTACGACAGCGCCGATGTGTTCGTGCTGGCGACGCTCCATGAGACCTACGGCATGGCCGTGGCCGAGGCGCTCGCCCACGGGCTGCCGGTCATCAGCACGACGACCGGCGCAATTCCTGAGCTGGTGAGAAGTGGCGCCCGGCTTCCCGCCGCTTCGCTTCCCCCTTCGCGGCAGCCGGACCAGTCCGCTGGCCTGCTGGTGCCGCCAGACGACGTCGATGCGCTCGCCGATGCGCTGTCGCGCGTGCTTGCCGATGCGCGCCTGCGTGAGCGCCTGGCCGCGGGCGCCCGGCTGGTGCGCGATCGGCTGCCGACCTGGGAGGCTGCTGTCGGCAAGATGGCGGCGGTGCTCGAACGCGTCGGGGATCGTCCGGCTCAAGCCGGACACCACGAGGGATAGGGTGAGGGACGACATCGCGGCCGATGAGTGAGACGCTGTCCGTCTGGCTGGCGCTACGTGAAGCGGCCGACACCGCGGCGCGATCGGCAACCTTGACACGCGTGATTGCTGACGCGCTTCCGCGCGACAGGCCGGTGCGCATCCTGGACCTGGGCACCGGCACCGGCTCGAACGTCCGCTATCTATCGCGGCGTCTGCCCATTCCGCAGGATTGGCTGCTCGTCGATCGCGATCCGGCGCTGCTCGCGGAAGTACCGGCGCGGATGACCGATTGCCACATCGAGACTCGCCGCATGGAGCTTGGCAGGCTCGACGATTCGGAAATCTTTTCGGGCCGACATTTAGTGACAGCTTCCGCGCTCCTCGATTTGGTCTCCCAACGCTGGCTGCGGGCGCTCGCGGAACGCTGTCGCGACCGCGGCGCGGCGGCGCTCTTCGCGCTCACCTACAACGGTCGTTCCCGCTGCTCACCCGAAGAGCCGGAGGACGGCGCAATTCTCGAGCTGTTCAATCGACATCAGCGGACGAGCGACAAGGGATTCGGCGTCGCGGCCGGTCCCGGCGCCGTTGATGCCGCGGCGGCATGTTTTGCGGCGGTCGGTTATCACGTGCGGCGCGAGCCCAGCGACTGGATCCTGCCGGCGGACGGGAAGCCGCTCCAGCGCCTGTTGATCGAGGGCTGGGCCGAAGCGTCGCTCGAAATTCGACCCGCCGAGGCGAGCATGATTCAGCGCTGGATGAGCCGGCGGCTCGAGCACGTCGACGCCGGCCGCTCGCGCATCGTCGTTTGCCACGAGGATCTGGCGGCGTGGCTGCCGAGTACTCAGGCCGAAAAGCTCTTGTGTTGATGTAGCCTTCAGCTCTCAGCAGCACGCATTGGCTGAAAGCTGAAAGCTGACAGCTGATAGCTACGCCAAGTCAAGTGACGTCCGGGATTAGATGATGCGCGTGACGGTGGGCGAGGAATCGAGTTGCCCGCCGGCGCGTTCGGCGCTCGACCGCAAATCGAAATCGAAGAGCACGTCGGCGCCCATGCGGAAAACGCGATACGGCGGGCGGGGGCACTCGCCAAGCGCGCGCGGCGAGAGACGGATGGCCGGGCGTCCGTCGCCGATGAAGAGCGGCGCGACGGCGAGGTGCAAGCGATCGAGCAGATTGGCTTCGAAGAACATCGACACGGTGACACCGCCGCCTTCAACCAGGATTCGCGAGCACCCTCGCTGCCGCAGCAGCGCCACGAGCTCCGCGACGTCGGGGCCGTCGGGCGTGTCGGCGACGTCGACGACGGTGGCGCGGCCGAAGCGGCGCTCGTCCGATCGCTTGAAGGACCGGCCGCACACGTACAGCGTCTCGGCGGCGTCGTCCTGAAAGATCCGGTAGTGATCGCCGAGCCGCCGCATGGGATCGAGGACGACGCGCAACGGGTTCGATCCCGAGACCAGACGCGTCGTGAGCTGCGGATCGTCGGCGGCCACCGTGCCGGCGCCCACGACGTCGGCGTCACAGAGCGCGCGGAGCCGGTGCAGGTGAAGGATGTTCTCTTCGCCGGTGATCCACTGAGACTCTCCCGCGTGCGTCGCGATGAACCCGTCGAGGCTCTGACCCAAGTGCGCGATCGTCGTGGGCCGCGGCGTCGCCGCGCTGCAGATCGGCAGGTAGAGATCGAGAAGAGCCCGCCGCGCATCGTCGGCGGGGAGGAGCGGCTCCCAGCCCAGGTCCGGACGCCACGCGAGGATAGCATCCGGGTCGGCTGGGGCCACCTGGCGCAGCTCGTTGTCGTCCGAGGTGGCGTACGCGGCTTCATGGCCGCTCTGTGCCGCTCGCGCGGTGGTTCTTGCCGCCGCGAGCACAACACGCCATGCAAGCTCCGCGGCGGATTCGCCGTGGCGACGGTCCGCGGACCGGGCGGCGGTTGGTTGTTCCACGGGTGGACTCGATTATAGTGGCAAGTCTCGTGCAAACCACGCGCCGGCCGGGCCGACGGTCTGAGGAAGAGCTCCGCGCGATCTACGATCAACGCTACGTCGACCAGTACGATCCGCATGCCGTTCAGCGGATGCGGCGCATGTTGCCGCTCTTCGAGCTGTCCGGGCGCGAGAAGGTTGCCGACTTTGGCTGCGGCAGCGGCGTCCTGGCCGAGCTCATCAGCGACCGTGTCGGCGAGTATGTCGGCGTGGATTTCTCCGAGGCGTTCGTGCGGGAGGCGCGGCGGCGTCAGGCCGAACGCGGGACTCGCAACGCCACGTACCACTGTGCCGACATCGTGAGGTTCTGCGAGGAGCATCCCGACGAGTTCGATGCGGGCTTTGCGCTCGACGTCGCCGAGCACATTTACGACGACCAGTTTCTGCGAATCGGTCGCGCCATCCACGGGTCGTTGAAAGCCGGCGCCCCGTTGTATCTGCACACGCCCAACGCGGAATACTTCATGGAGCGGCTGCGCGACCGGGGTGTCCTCCCTCAGATCGAAGGCCACGTGGCCGTGCGGGACCGGGCGCGCTACGAGGCGCTGCTCCACGAGTGCGGTTTTTCGGACGTACGCGCACGATATCTGCCGCACTATTTGCGCGCCGCCGCCGCGCTGCATGGCCTGGGAGCGCTCCCGCTCGTCGGGCGACACTTTCGCGCACGCCTGTTCTTGACCTGCCGCAAGGGGGCGCGCAGGGAATCGATCTCCTCAGCTCACGACAGCCGAGCGTAAACATCGCCAGGCCGTCGCATAGCGGCCGGAGTGCGCAGCGTCGCGACGAGCTCGTCGCCGTCGAGCCAATCGTGTGATTCCAACCGGCTCGATTCGCCGATCGACCAATTGAATCGATATCGTCCGAGGGCACTCAACCGGCGGACGCACGTTTCGACCTGGTCGAGCGCACGCGGCAGGTATTCAAATGAGAGAGCCGGCACAGCATGGGTGAGGCCGGCGAAGACGGCCGGCTCGCTGCCTTCCACATCGATCTTCACGAAGGCGGGAACGCCGAACCGCTCGATGAGTGCGTCGAGCGTCGTCGTGTCGACTTCGATGCGGCGGTTCCAGCGCACGCCGGCGAAATCAGGATCGCGCGCGCGGGCATCGCGCCATGCCGCCGCGAGAGTTGTCACGGTCGGTGTGCGGTCGCTGATGGACAGCGAGGCTCGCCCTGGCGCGTCAGCGACCGCGGCCTCGACAATCACGATGGCCGGCGAGTGGGCGAAGAAGGCCCGCAAGAGCCGCGCAAAATCCGGCTGGGGCTCGAGCGCCACGACACGACAGCCGAGCGATGCGAAGCTTCGCACGCGGTTGCCCGCATGTGCACCGAGGTCGAACACGAGATCCCCGGCGCCGACGAATTCGGCATAGAGGCGTCGCAGGCGCCGCTGGCGCCGAGGGATCGCGTGATAGATGGCGAGCGAGCGTGCGACGCCGAGGACGCGATCGAAGGGCCCCATTTCGGATGATGATGACGCGCAGTCTACCTCAGCGTGGCTTGGGCGCGTCGGGCCCGACTCTTGCCTTTCGTCCAGTACCTCACCAGTGTCGGTCTACACGGCTGAGGGTCCGGTCTCGCTAATAGGGCGAGAAACGCGAAATGTGGCAAGCCCATGGCGTCCGTTGATTACAGATCTGAAGTGCGAGCGGACAAGATCGTAAGTCCGCCGGCGGGCATCGGTACGCGAAGCGCGTCCCGACCCGACGTCGGCCGCTCTGGGGCTGATGCCGACAGCTGGCGTCCCCCCGATCTTCCGGCCGTCGAAGAGTTTCTGCAGCTCCTGGCCAAAGCCGTCCGTCAATTCCACACCTACCCTGCCACGAGCCCGCTTTGCGTGGACGCGGTCGCCGCCTGTCACAAGGCGTCCGTCGCCCTCCAAGGGCGCGGCCAACTGATGGTCCGCGTCATGCCTCGGGAGCTGCTCGTCGACGAGGCCGGCATCGGCGCCGGCACCGTCATCGAGCAGGAGCTCGTGCGCCGGCTGCGTCGCGCCCACGTCGCGGGCCTTGCGATCGATCGCGCCGCGTCGCCGCGGGATTTTTCGCGATTCTGTAGCGACCTGATTCACTGCCACGACGACACTGAGAAAGTCGGCCTCGCCGAGCTGCTCACCGGGCACGGCGTCGATGCCATCGTGCCGCGTATGGCGCCACGCCCCGAGGTGCTCCCCGTCGGTGCGCCGCCCGCGCCGCTTCGCAGTCTCGTCCAACACGAACGGAGCCGGCGCGAAACGCTGCAGACAGCCAGTGGACCGTCCACCCACATGTACCCGCCGGACAAGGGCTGGGTCCGCCTCGATCCGGCGGCGGGCTACGACACGGTTTCGCTGGTCGACCTCTCGATCCTGGTCGAGGATCCGGGCGAGTTCGCCACGATGTTGCTGCGGCTCACCGACGACGAGCTTGCCGGACCGGGGGCGCGGGAGACCGCGCTCGAGCAGAAGTTCAGTGACGTCTCGACCCTGTTCGCTTCCTTGGATCCGCGGCTCGCCCGCATGATGTTCGCGAAGCTGGCCCGCGCCGTCCTCGACCTCAAACCAGAGCGCCGGAAGGATCTCCTGCAGCGAACCATCCTTCCAGGCCTGCTCGACGGGCGGGTGGATGGCACGGTCCTGAAGGATTTTCCGGACCTCGATCTCGCCGAGTCGCTCTGCCTGTTGCTCGAGCTCGAGACGGCGGCGCCGGAAGTGCTGACGGCCGCGCTCAATCGACTCGAGTTGCCCGAGGAGCGGCGGATGGCGGTGGTTCCGCTGCTCGAGGCGCGATTGCGCGAGGGGGAATCGGCCGGAACAGCGGCCGCCGGCGGCCAAAAAGAGGCGACCATCGATCGTTTCGCCCGGAAGTTGGTTCGAATCGACGCGGCGGCCGGCAAGAGCTTCGCGGAATTTGCGGCGTTCGACCTCTCGATCGACAGTCAGACCGCGGCCGCGATTGCCGGCGTCCGCGACGCGATTGGCGCGACGGACCTTCCCGTGTCGCAGCTCGAGTGCTTCGCGAGTCTCGTCCGGCTCGAGCCGAACCCGAGCGTCGTCAAGATGTTTCTCGGCCGCCTCTTGGGGCCTCTCGAGGAGCTCGAACGCGCCTCGCGGTGGGAAGACCTCGCCTTGTGGGTTGCGCGATATCGGAAACTCGCCGACGACTTACGGGAGCCGCGGCCCGAAGTCACCGAGGCGATCACGAAGGCGCTGGCCGCTTTCTGCACCAAGGGTCGCGCGATGCGGCTGGTCGACCTCTACGAGACCGACGCGAAAGGACAGGCTGCCGCGGGCGCATTGCTCAAAGCCTTCGGCGCTGCGATCGCGCCCGTGCTGGTGGCGCTTGTCGACGACCCTGCCGCCCAGCCGAAGGCTCGCTCACTTGTGCAGCTGATGTGCGATCACGCGAAGCTGCTGGGACCCGCACTCGTGGGCCAGGTCGGCCGTGGCGGGATCGGGGCGACCCGGACGATTGTCGGCGTGCTCGGTTACGCGGGCGCCGGCTACGAAGCCACGGTCGCCGCGCAGCTCGGGCACCGGGACGAGCAGACGGTCCGGGAGGCGCTGCGGGCGCTCGCGCGAATCGGGACCGGGCGGGCGGCGGCCGCGGTGACGGCGCAGATTCAGAATGGCACCGGCGCCGTGCGCGACGCCGCCGAGGAAGCGCTCTGGCACTTCCCGCCCTCGCACGCCAACGCGCAACTGCGCGAGCTGATCGCGCGGCGTGAGTTCGTCCTTCAAAATCCACAGATCGCCGAGCGCCTGCTGGAGCGGGCGGCTGGGGCGGGCGCCAGCGGCCTTGAACCGTCACTCGCCGCGCTGGTAGGGCTGCGGTTCCGGTTCTGGAATCCCGCGCTCGTGCGCGTCGGGCGCAAGGCGCGCGAGCTCCTCGGACAACGTCGATGACGGCAACGACGGCAACATCGGGTGGCAAACAGGTGAAGACGGCCGAGCCGCCGCCGTCGTCGCCCTCGCTCGATCCGCTGCCGCTCTTGAAAGGTTTCGCGAGCCTGCGACGCCTCACGGGCATGTACTCGCAGGGCCATCCGATGATCGGGCAGAAGGTGAAAGAGCTGCAAGAGCTGGTTCGCCAGCACCTGGGGCACGGACCGGCCTTTCGCGTCGACATCATTCACGGCGACGTGTATCTCGACGGCGTCTTCGCTTCTCAGGACAATCAGGCGAATATGCAGGTTGTTCGCGAGGTGACGGATCTGGGTGTCGACAGCATCCAGATCCACAGTGGGGTCGGGCCCGAGGAGATTTTGGCCGTGGCCGAGTTCCTCTGGCAGTTCAAGGAGAGTTCAGCCGGCGAGTCCATCGAGGCTCAGCTCGTTGAGCGGCACGTCCACCACATCAGCCTTGGAAAGCTCGTGCCGCTCGATACGCGCTGTCAGGCGCAGCAGTGGCCCGATGCCCCCACCGGTCCGCTCGATCCCGCGTACGAGGAATCGCTGCTGCTCGCCCAGCAGGCGTTCGACGCGGTGGCCTCGGGTGGCGCGCTCACTGCGGTGACGGTGCGCGACCTCGTCCACCTTCTGATCAGCAAGGTCGCGCGCAGCAACGCGGCGCTTGGGCAGATTCTTGCCGTCAAGCAGTACGAGCCGCTCACCTATTGTCATTCCGTCAACGTGGCGATGCTGAGCCTGCTGCTCGCCAGGCAACTCGGGCTGGACGCGCCGACCACGGCCGCGCTGGTCGAGGCGGCGCTGCTGCACGACATCGGGAAGACCCGGCTTCCGGTCGAGGTGGTGAAGAAGCGCGGCGCCCTCGGCAAGTGGGAGAAGAGCCTGGTGGAATCGCACACGACGTTCGGCGCCGAAATCCTGGTCGATATCGACGGGCTGCGCGCGCTGACCCCCGTCGTCGCGCTCGAGCACCATCGCGCCGTGAAGGGCACCGGGTATCCCGACCTCGGCGCGGGTGTCGTGCCGCACGTGATGAGCCAGATCGTGTCGGTGGCCGATGTGTACGAGGCGCTCACCGGCGCCCGGTCGTATCAAGCGCCGACGTTACCGGAGCAGGCCTGCCTCGTCCTCGCGCGGCTCGCCGGCGAGAAGCTCAACACCGCGCTCGTCAAGGCGTTCGTGAATGCCGTCACCTTCTTCCCTCTTGGGTCGTTGGTCCGTACCAGCCGCGACGAGATTGGGGTCGTCGTCGGGACGAGCACCGGCGATCCGCTGCATCCCGTGCTCACACTGGTCACCGAGGGCCTCGATGGGCCGCGAGGTCAAGTCGACACGAGTACGCGGGACAGCTCGGGCGCGTACGAACGGCACATCGTGGAGACATTGAGGCCGCAAGAAGGGACGCTCGACGCCACCCGATTTCTTGCGCCTGCGCCCGCAGACGCTTAAGCGTTCAAGAGAATCCGACGTTCTACCGCTTTCTTCCCACGTCTAACGCTTGTTGGACGGCGGGGCTCCGCGCTACAGTTGAACCATGAAGGTCGCCTTCGAGCTGCCGCCCGCGCAAGCTGAAAAACTCCGTCAAGAAGCTGAGCGTCTCGGAGTGCCCGTCACTGAATTGGCCCGAGCGGCCGTTTCGGATCTACTGGCAGCGCCCGATGACGATTTCCGAGCCGTGGCGCAGCGAGTGCTGCGGAAGAACCAGGAGCTCTACCGGCGCCTCGCCTGATGCGCTACCTCACGCTTGGAGAGGTCGTCGATCTCCATCGCGCGGTGATCGAAACGACTGGTGGCGCCTCCGGAATCCGTGTCCAGCCTTCCGGGGATCCAGTCATGTCGATATGCACACAGATCGGTCTAAGAAATAAGTCGGCTCAACTCGACAATCCAATACACGACTAGTTCTCAGAGCGAATCGAGGCTCGTGCTCTCTCCGGGACGCGGGTAGGAGAGCCATGTGTCGGGCGCACGCTGTCCGGCACCCCTACGGCTGAAGTCGCAGACTCCTTGCGGAAAGATCGTCTTCAGACTGACAAGCTGCGCCTCGGTGAGCGGCTGCTTGTAGTCGTGGCGATTGAGCGGTTTGAGCTCGCACTTTAACACGTCGTTCGTCGCGGGCGCGCCCGCCACAAGCCGCGGGTCCGAGAACACCGGGAACATCTGTGTGCAGCGCGCCTGGTCGGTGATCTTCTCGAGACTGGCGGTGTAGCAGGCATCCACGGCGTCGGCTGGTTTGTTCCGCACAACTTTCTCAAAGGCGGTACGGGCAGGCTTGTCGTCGCGGACGATGTTGCCGAGCCATTGGTCCATGAGGTCCAGGTTATCCGCCTGCGCGCGCGCGATCGGTGTGCCGGCCGCATACGTGTGCAAGACCTGATTGTCGGCGCTTCCGTTGGCGGCCACGAGCCGCGCGCGTGTGATGGAGGTATTGACGATGTCGTGCACGTCGGGCGTGCCGTCTGTATACGGCCGCACATCGATGATCGGCACCGCGCTCATGCCTCGGCTCGTGTCGTTCATGCGACCCGTCCGATACGCAATTCGCAGTGCGTCGGGGTCGGCCACCGTGCGCTGGGAGACGAGGTTGCCGTCGATGTCGTGTCCGCCCACGCGCGTATTGGCGTCGAGGAACTGCGCGAAGCTGATCGCCCCGTCGTTGAAGGCCCCGAGCCCATACTGCACGCCGACGTTGTCGAGCGCTCGCCTGGCAAAGCCGGTCTTCGGGTCTCGACCGAAGACGTTCACCATGTTGTCCTGATAAGTGAAGCGCGCACCTTTGGGATTGGCGGTCGCGTTGTACGCCAGAGCGGCCGGAATGGCCATCTGGTCGTAGTTGGTCGCCGCCCGCAGGTTCGGGTACCTGGTCCCGTTGTTCGTGCAATACTCGAAAGTTTTTTCACCCGCCACGGCCGCCTTCTGCTCCGTCGTCCACGTCACGCTCGACGCGGTGAACGCGTGGTCCAGCAGCTCGCAGTCGAACAGCGCCTGATTAAACGTGATGGTGTCGGCGAAGCTGGCGGTCGGAATGATGCCGTCCAGCAGGCCAGGGTAGTTGTTCGCGATCATGTGCTGCTGCATCGAGCCGCCGGAGCGACCGCTGCCGATCGTATAGCGGGGCATTCCAAACTGCTCGATGAAGTGTTCCTTGACCATCATCATCGTTTCGGCCGAAATCAAATCGGCGCACGTCGTGCCGAAAGCATTCAGTGACGCACTGGCGACGGCGTACCCTTTGGCGAGCCCATAATCACCGAGCTGGCCGTCTTCTAAATTGTTCCTCTGGCCTGTCAGTCCTCCGACATTGCGCCCCTGGTGGTACCCCGCACCGCAGCCGGGGCCGAAGCTGTAAATCAGCTTGTTGTTCCAGCCCGGCGTCGTCGTCCACGGAGTCGGAAGGGGTTGGCCCGGTTCGTGGAGGAAGGTGATGACGTAGACCGCCCGGTTGATCGTGCCCATCTCCCGGCGCACGATGTAAGGCACGGTCTTGCTTTCGGTCGTAGTCGTCATCGCCAGATCAGTTGGACGTGGCGCTGCAGGATCAAATGGTTTCCACGGATTGGCCGCCTGCGCGCCACGGCCGCCGCCTGCGCCACGGCCGCCGCCAGCGCCGCGGCCTTCCACCTCACCCGGGAGGAGTGCGAGGCCGCCACCTGCGCCTCGCCCCTCAGTCGCGTTCGGAGCGGGGGTCGCATTCGATCGATAGAAATACTCCACCCGTGTGTTCGCACGGCAGTCCGCGTCGAGCGCTGGCCCCATGCCCAGCGCCTCGGTCTCGCAGATGAAGGGCGTCTGGTGAGGCCCCGAGATCACGGGGCCGGTGATCGGATAGTTGACGAGCGTCAGGTTGGCCCGCGACCGCCCGCTGACCTGGCCTCGCACTCCGACCTCGAGCAGATTCTTGCCGAGCTGCAATCCACTCACCAGGCCGAGCAGTGATGGCGACTCCTGCGTCGGGCGGAACGCCGACGAGACGAGGCGGCCGTTGAGCGCGATCGACACCTGGTCGAGCGCGACGTTCGTGGGCACTTTGATCTGCACCAGGACCTCGCCGCCGCTCGCCGTGTTGGGTCGCGTGGACAGGGTGCGGATTTCGAAGCCCGTATTCTCCGAGCGGGCCTGCGCCTCTGCCGGCCTCGACACCGTCGCCGATCCGGCCGCGGTCTTTCCGGCGGCCGCGCGCAGGTCGTCGATCGTCACCAGTCGACCGTGAATCGCCGCGATCTGTTGCACGTCCAACTTCAGCCGCTGGATGTTGTCGTACAGGTTCACGGTCTCTTTGACGATCGGACCGGCCGCGGCATTTGCCGCCGCAGGCGTGTACACATCGGCCTCGACGAGAATAAGGGCGGCCACTGCCGCGATCGCCAGCAATTTGGTTCGCATGCGCCTCCTCAACGGGCCGCGGCAGCAGCAGGCATTCTCATTTGACCGTGGACTGGGTGACCGGTACACTAACATACCCCGAGTGTTCGTCAGTTGGAGGTTTCAGCAATGAGCTACAAACTCATCGGTCGGTTGGCCATTCTCGGTTTGTTGTTGGCGGCGGTGCCCGCACTCGCGCACCACTCGGTTCAGGCGCAGTTCGATTTCGACAAACCGATCGTGTTGACGGGTGTGATCACAAAAGTCGAATGGATCAATCCACACTCGTATATGTTTCTGGACGTCAAGGCAGACACCGGCCAAGTCAAGCGGTGGGCATTGGAGATGGTGGGCCCCGGTGGGCTGCGCAAGGCCGGATTGAGCAGGACCGATCGGGGAGGCTTCAAGGCCGGCGACACCATCACGGTCAATGGATTTGCCGCCAAGGATGGTTCGGATTCAGGGTTCGTCAAGGAGTTGAAGCTTTCCGACGGCCGCTCGGTGACGATTTGGTTCGGGGATCCCAACGCCCGTTAGTTGGGAAAGGAGCTTAAGGGAGGACTTCGATGAGAATCAGATTTGCTGCCGTTGTTGCTGGCCTCGGAGTGATCGTGACTGCCCTGCCGGTCGCTGCCCATCACTCCTTCAACGCGGAGTACGATGTCACGAAACCGATCACGCTGAAGGGGGCAGTGACGAAAGTCGAGTGGAAAAATCCACATACGTACTTCTACATCGACGTCAAGGACGAGACTGGCAAGGTCACAAACTGGGGGCTGGAGATGGGGAGCCCGAACGGGCTCATGAGGGCCGGCTGGACGCGGAACTCGATGAAAGTCGGTGATGAGGTCGTCGTGGAGGCCAGCCGAGCCAAAGACGGCAGCGATCTCGGCAACGTCAAGGTGGTGACATTGGGCAGCACCGGCCAACGATTGTTTGGAGCCTCCAGTGGTGGGGATCAACCGGAGACTCCTGCCCGGTAATCCTCAGTTCTTGAGTTTCGCGCCGGTCAACTGCGCCAAGGCCGCCAGCGTCGTCTGGGCCGCGTTCAGACCGAGACGGAAGTCCTTGTCGGCGTACGTGACGTAGAGATCGGTCGGCTGATGCCACTGCGGATCCCAGCCGTTGCCGATCTCGGTGCCACGTTCGTTCTCGCGGAGGCTGATCGCCGCCACGACATCCTGGAAGGGACCCGAGTCGGTATTGGTCATGTGACTGCTCACCCTGGCCGGGTAGTCCGTGGCGTACTGTTCGTTGGCTTTCTCGAACACCCACGCCAGTGCCTGGGACTGGGCCGAAAACGTCGAGCTCGCCTGGAATTCGATGTTGACATCGGCTTCGGGCCGTTGCTCCTTGCTCATCGTGCCGTCCGCCCGCGGCATGCCGTGATCGAACAACATCATGTCGTGCTGAATCATGCCGAGCCACTTTGGTTCGGGGTACCTGCGTGATCCGGGCGGATCCTCCTTGCCCTGCAGATCCTGGCGCTGTGCGACGTACGCGCGGCTGCCGTTCAATCCCGTTTCTTCGTTGTTCCAAAGGATGAAGCGGATCGAGCGCTCGGTCTGCACATCCGGACTGCTCAGCACGCGCGCCACTTCCATCACGAGCGCCGTCCCCGAGCCGTCGTCGTTGGCCGCCTCGCCCCAGCCGTGGCCGTCCATATGGCCGCCGACGATGTACATTTCGTCGGGACGGGTGGCGCCGATCTTGGTGCAATAAACTTCTTCGCGCGGCCCTGGTGTCGTCGGCTGCGAGTTCAGTTGACGAAGTTTGAGATCCGGTTGTCGGTTGGGGTCGGTGTTCACGCCGGTCGGAGTACGAATGCCCCTCGGCCGGCCGCCGCCCACGGCGGTTCCGGCGTCGCCGCGCCCTCCTGCGGCGGCAGCCGCCTGGCCGGCGCCGCGGCCGGGCGCAACCGGAGGCGGCGGCCGGTACTCGTACTTGATCCGCTCGGTGTTCGTGCAGCCGTACGTCTTGAGCCGCGCCTCGATCCAGTCGATGGCCGCTCTGTTGCGGTCCGTGCCCTGGCGCCGGTCACCGAACTGGGTCAGGCCTTTGATCGTGGCCTTGTACCGTTCCACATCGAGCCGCTCCACCAGACCCTTCACCGGGTCGGCGGCCGGGTCAATTTGCGCTTGTGGGCCCGCCCCGCCTGCGCGCTGGGCGGAAGCCAATATGGCGAGGGCGGCCACGAGGAGGGCGCACGTCGTGGCGATGAAAGCGACGAATCGGTTCGAGCGCAGGTTCATGGTCGCCTCGACAATTTTTTCAACAGCTGGATCTGACCCGCATGATAGAGGTCATGAGCGGCAATCCCCGAGAGCAGAGCGAAATTGCTCACGTTGCTGCCACGAGGCGTTCGGTGGAGTTCGCTTGTCGACAACTTGGCAACCGCGGCCCGTAACGACCGATGCATGTGATCCAGCAGAGCGACATCCGATCGCCATGCCTCAGGGCTCATATCCTGTGGCCGACGAAACCAGTTGGAGCCCTTCAGCGGAAACGAGCCACGACGCGCGCCTGCCAGACGCCGCCACGCGACGTACTTCCAGTAGGCGGCATGGACCACAATTTCCCATATGTTATGCCGCGCCGGCGCCGGCCGCCACCTCGCCTGCCCTGCTGAAACCTGACGGATCGAACCGCGCAGGTTGGTTCCATGCCACGAGCGACGGTCGTAGGCCTGTTCGATGATCGACAATAGCTGCCGCACTTCGCGTTTCTCGGTCTTCCGAAGTACCTGCTGGCCACGGTTCACGCCGCCATAGTAGCCTATTGATGGAACGACCGACGGCCGTCCTCGCTTGACATTTGGCCTGGTCCATTCTAGAAAGCCGTATCCAAGGAGTCTTGAGGCCCCGGGTTATGAAAAGCAAATTCACTCAACGTTCGCTGTCGGCCGTCGG
>JAHFUJ010000114.1:7329-13695 GCA_023265105.1 Acidobacteriota bacterium | reverse complement strand
AAGGCAAAAGGTGAAAGGCAAAGGTAAAAGGCTCGCTCTGGCGACGGTCGCCGTGGTGTTGGCCGGAGCGGCGGCTGCCGACGCCGGTCAAGGCGCGATTGCCAGTGGGGTCGTCGCCGCCACGTCGATCGAATCGAGCACGAAGGCGTCGTTCGCAGGTGCCGTGGGATATCGGTTCAACCACGCGATCGGTCTAGAAGTGGAAGTGACGTCGGTCCCGACGCTGAAACCTGACGTCGGGGGACTGGGTCAGCCGACGATTCTCTTATCGACCGAATCAACGTTCGCCGGCGCCGCCACCTCGCTGCCGACACCCTTCCTCTCGGCGACAGGCGGCCGCGTAACTGTCTTCACGACGAACGTGCGCGTCGAAATGCCGACGACCGCCGCGCGCGTGATTCCATACGTGGCTGGCGGCGGTGGTGTCGCGAACGTCAAGGAGCGCTTCGCCTTTGCCGTGCCGACTCCAAGGGTGCCGGCGGGCGTACCCGTTCCCACGATTTCCATCATCCCGCCTCAGCCGGTGGAGCGGTCGTCGACGGACCTCGCACTCACGCTGGGCGGCGGCGTCAGCGTGCTGGTGGGCGACCACGTCTCGGTTGACGTCGACTTGCGCTACCTGCGTCTCATTGGCGCTCGCGACTTGAACGTCGGCCGATTCGGCGTCGGCGCCAGTTATCGCTTCTGACCCGGTGTCCGACTTTTACCTTTTGCCTTTCGCCTTTTTCGTTTTTGCCGCAGAGAGAAGCGTGCCGGCACGATGTCATGTGGGGCAAGCGGCCCCTTCACGTGGACACCTGCCTGGGCGCTCGAGGGCATGGAGGGCGCCAGAGCTTGTCGCGCGCCGCCGACGCAAGTACCATGACGGCATGAGCCTGACGCAGCTTCTGAAGCATGTCAAAGCCCTGCCGACTCGGCAGCGTGCGCGTCTCGTGCGCGAGATCCTCGCCCTTGAAGAGAAGCGAGGCGCCCGTCCCCCCTCGACGAGACGCACCGAGACCCGAGTCATGTGGCCGGACGTGGAAGCGCGGGCGAAGCGTATCGTGGGCGACCGCGTGCTGCCGAATCTCGTGTTGCTTGAACGTGGCGAGGAGGCCTCCTGAGGGGCATACGCCTCTACGCGGACAGTAGCTTCCTCGTGTCGTGTTACGTGATGGACGCGAACACGGCGCAGGCCAAGACGTACCTGTCCGGACGCAATGTCTCCCTGATCGTCACGGCGCTGCACGAATTGGAGGTCCGCAATGCGCTCCAACTCGGCGTCTTTCGCGACGTGTTGACGCCCGACGAAGCCAGAGCGGCGACCGTCAATATCAACGCGGACCTGCGAGCCGGTCGATTGGTGAAGACCGCTGTCAGGTGGCCTGCCGTGTTTCGGATCGCGTCGCGTTTGAGCGAACAGCATGCCGCCCTCACGGGGACGCGCAGTCTCGACATTCTGCATGTCGCGGCAGCGAAAGCGCTCCGCTCGCATGAATTCGCGTCATTCGACAATCGTCAGTGTGCACTTGCGACGGCCATCGGTTTGTCGAACGCCCTCGGGAGTGAGGGATAGCGCGCATTCGCAAAGCCGGTATCGCCCCGGGTGTCCCGGCGCGTCGAGCACTTGGATTCGCGGTGCGCGGGGTTTCAATCCACGCGCCCGCGCGGGCGCGAACTTCCTTCCTGCCAGATTCTTTTTCCTTTTAACTTCTCGTCTATCACCTGCATCGCCTCCTCCACCACCTCGGTCACCGACTTCCCCGTCGTGTCGATGACGACGGCGTCTTGGGCGGCGTACAGCGGTGAGGCCTGGCGCGTGCGATCGATCTCGTCGCGCGCGGTGAGGGCACTGGCGACGTCGGCGATGGCGGCCGGACCGCCCGAGTGCGCCGGATCGGTCGCGCGGCGCCGCGCGCGTTCCTCGGGCGACGCATCCAGGTAAATTTTCACGTCGGCGCGAGGGAAGACGACCGTGCCGATGTCGCGTCCCTCCATCACAATCGCGCCGCCGGCGCCGAGCCGGCGCTGCCCCTCGACGAGCACGTCCCGCACCTTTGGCAGGCGCGCGACGGCGGCGGCCGCGCGATCGATCTCGGGGGTGCGGATGGCGCGCGTGACGTCGGCCTCGTCTATCGTGACGGAGGTGGCCGTCACCTCGATGCGCGATCGGCCCGCCAGCGTCGCGACCGCCTCTTCATCGTCGAGCGGCACGCCATCGTGGACCGCCTTCCAGCCGACCGCGCGATACATGGCGCCACTGTCGACGTGGTGATAACCCAGCTCGTGGGCGACGGCGCGCGCCACGGTCCCCTTGCCCGCGCCGGATGGGCCGTCGATGGCGATGATCGGCTTGCGCATGAATTGAAGGAAGGCAGGAGGCCAGCATGGCAGAATTCCCACGTTCCTGCCGTTCTGCCATCCCGCCGTCCTACAATTCAATGAGTGTACCATGCGGTTCATGCGGCGCCGTGCGCTGGTTGCTCTTGCCGTCATCCTCGCGCTCGTCGTGCTGGGCGCCGGGTCGCGACCGTTTCTGCGCGGGCTCTCGCTCGTCATTCGCGGGGCGGATTTTCACGGTGTCGTCCGGCGCGCCGCCGATCTCGGCACGGTGCGCGAGACCGAGGAACTCGTGCAGATCCCGCTTCACGCCCAATCGGTGCGGGCGCGCGTCTACCGGCCGGTAGGTGCCGCACGTCAGATTGTCCTGCTCGTGAGCGGTCTGCATCCCGCGGGCATCGACGAACCGCGACTGGTGGCCGTCTCGCGCGAGCTGGCGGAAACGAGCGTGATGGTCGTCACGCCAGAGATTCCCGAGCTGCTGCGCTTTGAGATCACGCCGGCCATCACGGATGCGATCGAGCAGTCGGCGACGTGGCTCGCCAACGATTCCGGGCTCGCCCGCGATCGCCGAATCGGGCTCATGGGCATCAGCTTCAGCGGGGGGCTGTCGGTGGTCGCCGCGGGGCGCCCCTCGCTTGCCGGCCGCGTCTCGTTTGTCTTTTCGTTCGGCGGACACAACGATCTGCCGGACGTGCTCAGGTATCTGTGCACGGGGATCGAACCGCTGCGTAAGGTCCTGCTGCCGCCTTCGCGCATTGCGCTCCGGCGAGCCTCGCCGAAGCGAAGCGGCGGCGGGAAGCCGGACCTTCCGCACGAAGTGAAACGACCGCCGCACGATTACGGGGTGGCCGTCATCCTGCTCGGCATCGCCGATCGCCTCGTGCCGGCCGATCAGGCCGAGCCGCTGCGCGCGGCGGTGCGCCGGTTCTTGTGGGCCTCGCATCTCGATCGCGTGGACAAGCCGCGGGCCGATCGCGAGTTCGCCGCGCTGCGCGACCTCGCCACGCAGTTGCCAGAGCCATCGGCGACACTGCTCGGTTACGTGAACGACCGCGACGTGGCCCATCTCGGGCCGCGGTTGTTGCCGTACGTGGGCGCCTACGGCGACGCGCCGGCCCTGTCGCCGTCGAAGTCACCGAAGCCCTCCGTGCCGGTGTTCCTGCTGCACGGCACCGACGATAATGTGATTCCAGCGATCGAGTCCGAGCGACTGGCCGACGATCTTCGCCCGTACGCGCCGGTCCGTTTGCTGCTCAGCGATCTCATCTCGCACACCGAGGCGGATCGGCCGGTCCATCTCGGCGACGTGCTGAAGCTGGCTTCGTTCTGGGGAGATCTGTTGAGCCGATGACGAAAAGCTCCACCACGGAGGACGCCGAAACAAACGGAGGAACACGGATTAAGTACTGACGTGACACCGTGGCCTCCTTCGTACGCGCCGTGACCTCCGTGGTAGAGCAGTTATCGTGACGAAAAGCTCCACCACGGAGGACGCCGAAACAAACGGAGGAACACGGATTAAGTACTGACGTGACACCGTGGCCTCCTTCGTACGTGCCGTGACCTCCGTGGTAGAGCAGTTATCGTATGGAGCGTTTGCAAAAGATCCTGTCGCGGGCCGGTGTCGCGTCGAGGCGCGCGAGCGAGCAGTTGATGCTCGACGGCCGCGTGTCGGTGAACGGCGTCACCGTGCGCGAGCTGGGGACCAAGGCGGACCCGGCGCACGACGACATCCGTGTCGATGGACGCCGCGTCACGGTGGCGGCGCACCATCGGTATCTGCTGCTGAACAAGCCGCGCGGGTACGTGACCACGCGATCTGATCCGCAAAAACGGCCGACGGTCATCGACCTGCTGCGCGGCGTGCGGGAGTACGTGTACCCGGTCGGCCGGCTCGACTTCGACTCCGAAGGGCTGCTGCTGCTGACCAACGACGGCGATCTGGCGGCGCGGCTCACCCATCCGCGCCACGGCGTCGCGCGGGTGTA
Source organism: Acidobacteriota bacterium (assembly GCA_023265105.1). Lineage (GTDB taxonomy): Bacteria > Acidobacteriota > Vicinamibacteria > Vicinamibacterales > CAVVIG01 > JAHFUJ01. The sequence goes on along the minus strand of JAHFUJ010000114.1, from coordinate 9,385 downwards.
CGAGGCGCGAGTGCTCGGTGTGCCCGACGCGCACGACCTCGACCGGCTCGCGCGGGGTCCGACGATCGACGGCCGCCGCACGGAGCCGGCTCAGGTCAGATCGCTGTCACGGCATTCTTTAGGCCGCGTGGGGCCCCACCCCCACGCGACAGCCTTGAGCCCGAGCCGGCGCGAACGCGACGGCGAGAGCGCAGGCGCCCTTCTCGAGATCACGATCCGAGAAGGGCGCAACCGCCAGGTGCGCAAGATGTGCGAGGCCATCGGCCACCCCGTGACGCATTTGAAGCGCGTCGCCATCGGTCCGCTGCGTGACGGGAAGCTGAAGCTCGGGCACTGGCGGGAGCTGGCGCGAGAAGAAGTGAGGCGGTTGCGCGCGGCCACTGACGCTCCCGCGCGCGAAGACAAAAAGCTCCACCACGGAGGGCACGGAAACGAACGGAGAACACGGAAAACTTAGGTTAAACAGGTCGGTGTCCTCCGTTTGTTCCCCGTGACCTCTGTGGTAGCGCTTTGACGAAGGCTCCACCGCGGGGGTCACGGAAATGAACGGAGGTCACGGAAAGATGACGAAAGATCCGTGTCTTCTGTTTGTCTCCGTGTCCCCCGTGGTAGCGTTTTAATGGACCGAGCCGCCCGGTTCCTCTCCTGTCGGCTCGTCGCGTTCGGGCTCTTCCAACGGCAGCATGTCCTCGCGAGGCGTCTGTTCGACGAGCAGCGCCGGCGGCTCGAAGCCCAGCGCTTCCACCATGTCTTCGACCTTCGGCAGATCGCTGAGATCGTTCAGGCCGAAGCGAATCAGAAATTCCCTGGTCGTCGCGTAGAGAAACGGACGGCCGACGACTTTCTTGCGGCCGACGATTTTGATCAGGTGACGTTCGAGCAGCGTGGCGAGCACGCCCGACGTGTTGACGCCGCGAACGTCGGTGACCTCGAGCGCGGTGACCGGCTGCTTGTAGGCGATGACCGCGAGCGTCTCCAGAGACTGAACCGTCAACTTCTGCGTCGTGCGCTCGTGGAACAAGCGGCGCACCCACTCGTGCAGGTCGGGGCGCGTGACGATCTGATAGCCGCCGGCCACCTCGACAAGCTGCAGCCCGCCCGCCCGCTCGTAGTCCCGCTTCAGCTCGGCGATCGCGGCCTGCACGTCTTCTTTCGGCTCCGAGTCGAGCAGCTTGTAGATCGCTATCGGCGTCAGCGGATCGGGCGACGCGAAGATCAGCGCCTCGACAATCGCTTTGAGCTCGGCGGTCGCGTCATTATTCACTGCTCGCGGGGCCCCACCTTCTTCATGGCGCTGGGGCCCCACCCCCAGCGCTTTTGGCTCAAGGCTGTCGCTCGCTCGCGCTCCGGCGCTCGAAGACTCGCTATCCTCGCGCGGGCCGCAGGCGCTCCCTTCCTGCCCCTCCTGCCCCTTGGTTTTCTCATCCACGGTGTGCCTCCGGATCGCCAATCGGATGGGGCGCGTCGGCCGGCCGCGCACGTTTGTAGACGCGGATTGGCCCGATGCCGCCCGACTGGAAGACCCTGACCAGCTTGAGTCGAATCATTTCGAGCAGCGCGAGAAACGTCACGATGAGCGCGACGCGATCGGCCGCGTCGACGAACAGCTCCTCGAATCCGCACGCCTCCGTCTCGGACAGTCGATCGAGCAGCTGCTCGATTCGCGTTTCGATCGAGATCTGCTCCGCCGGCAGCAGCACTCGCGGCCGGTGCCTGGCCCGCTCGATGACGGCCTGGAAGGCGGTGAGGAGGCTGAAGAGATCGACTTCGAGCTCCGGCTCGTACTCGTCGCCGACGATCTCCGCAACACGGCCGTCGGGGCGCAGCCACTGTGCCGAGCGGACCTGCTCGCGCTCGTGGAGCAATCCGGCGGCCGCCTTGAACTTTTGATGCTCGAGCAGCCGGCGGACCAGCGCATCGCGCGGATCTTCTTCCTCGCCCTCGACGCCGGCGGCCGTCTCGGGCCGCGGCAGCAGCATCTTGGATTTGATGTGAATCAACGTCGCGGCCATCACCAGGAACTCGCCCGCCACGTCGAGATCCAGCTCCTGCATCA
>JAHFUJ010000114.1:0-7229 GCA_023265105.1 Acidobacteriota bacterium | reverse complement strand
CGTACGTTGTCCGTGTTCTCCGTTATGTCCAGCGTCGCAGGCCGTGCCCTCCGTGGTTACTTGAAAAAAGCTCTACCACGGAGGTCACGGACACGAACGGAGGTCACGGTTGTCTACAAGACGTACTCGTGGCGCAGGACTTTAGCCCTGCCGTACGTGTCCGTGTTTCTCCGTGATGCCAGCGTAGCGGACCGTGTCCTCCGTGGTTACCCGTAGGTGATCTTCATCGCCTCCCGGACGCGGCCCAGCGTTTCCTTGGCGACCGCGCGTGCGCGCTTCGATCCCTCCACCACGATGTCGCGCAGCCCCACCGGGTCGGCGAGCATGGCCGCACGCCGTTCGCGGATCGGATCGAGGTACGTGTTCAGTGCCCGGGCCAGCTTGGTCTTCACTTCGACATCGCCCACCTTCCCGGCCCGGTACCGCGTCTTGAGGTCGTCGACCTCGGCCTTGTCCGGGTTGAAGGCATCGTGGTAGACAAACACCGGGTTGCCTTCGACCGTCCCCGGGATGTCGGCTCGAATCCGCTTCGGATCCGTAAACATCTGGCGCACTTTCTTCGTCACCGTCTCCGCATCGTCGCTCAGATCGATGGCGTTGCCGTAGCTCTTGCTCATCTTCCGGTTGTCGAGCCCCGGCAGCAGCGAGACGGGCGTCAGCAGCGGCTGCGGCTCCACGAGCACGTCGCCGAAGAACTGATTGAAGCGGCGAACGGCCTCGCGCGAGAACTCCAGGTGGACGACCTGATCTTTCCCGACGGGCACGAAGTTCGCGTCGTACATGGCCACGTCGGCCGTCTGCAGCAGCGGGTAGGCGAGGAACCCCAGCGTCGAGAGATCCTTGTCGGCGAGCTGCGCTTGCTGGTCCTTGTAGGTCGGCACGCGCTCGAGCCACGGAATCGGGATCACCATCGAGAGAAGCAGCAGCAACTCCGCGTGCTCGGGCACGAGCGACTGGATGAAGAACGTGCTCTTCTCGGGATCGAGCCCGGCGCCGATCCAGTCGGCGACGTTCTCGTACGCGTACGTCGTCAGTTGGGCCGTGTCGGCGTAGTCGGTCGTCAGCGCGTGCCAGTCGGCGACGAAATAAAAGCAGTCGTACTGCTCCTGCAGCGGGACCCAGTTGCCCAGCGCTCCGACAAGGTGGCCCAGATGCAGGCGGCCCGTGGGGCGCATCCCGGAAACAACGCGCGCTCTCTTCACGGAAGCCAGGACACCAGGAGGTGGTACGGCGGCGCGATCAGATACTCCAGGCCGCCGGTCAGCATCAGAGCGTACAGGAGGAGAAATCCGTACGGCCGCACGAGGTCGAACTGGCGCGCCAGGGGCCGGGGCAGCAGGCCGCCGACGACGTTGCCGCCGTCGAGCGGCGGAATCGGAATCATGTTGAACACGGCCAGCAGCAGGTTGATCTGCATCGCGCCGCTCAGCAGCGACGCGAGCGGCACCGACACGTTCGACTCGCCAAGCACCACGGGCGACACCGGCAGCAGGCGGAGGATGCTGGCCGCGCCGACGGCGAGCACGAGATTGCTGGCCGGGCCAGCCGCGGCGACCAGCACGTAGTCGCGGCGCTGGCGGCGCAGCCGGCCGACGTTCACCGGCACCGGCTTCGCCCAGCCGATGAGCGGCGCGCCACCAATCGACGCGAGCAGCGGAAACAGCACAGTCCCGATGGGATCGGCGTGTACGATCGGGTTGAGCGAGACGCGCCCGAGCAGCCGCGCGGTCGGATCGCCGAGCCGATCGGCGGTCCATGCGTGCGCCATCTCGTGGACCGTGAGAGAGAACAGCAGGACGATGAACGAGATGAAAACCTGCGCGAGGTCGATGTTTGGCAAGGGGTCACATCAGAGATTGCAGGATGGCAGAATTGCAGGATTGCGGGATGTGGAGCTTCGCAGTCCTTGCTGCAATCCTTCCGGCCATCCTACCGTCCCGCCATTCTGCAATTCCCTTCCTGCCGTCCCGCCATTCCGCCATTCTGCAATGCCCTTCCTGCCATCCTGCCGTGCTGCCATGCTGCAATGTTAGTGTTAAGTTAAGGCCGACTCGCGAAAAAGGCAAGGACCGCATCGGCCACTTTCGGCCCCACCACCGCCGCCAGCTCCTCGCGCGTCGCGCGCCGCACGCCGGCCAGGCTCCCGAACTTCGTCAAGAGCGTCTTGCGCCGGCGCGGGCCGATGCCCGGCACGTGGTCCAGCTCGGATCTGAGGTCGCGCATCGCGCGGGCCCGCCGATGAAACGTGACGGCAAAGCGGTGCGCTTCGTCGCGAATGCGCTGAATGAGCAACAGCGCCGGATCGTTGGGTGCCAGCGCGATCGGGTCCATGCGATCGCGTGTGTACAGCAGCTCTTCTTTCTTCGCGATGCCGACGGCCACCAGATTCGCGAGGCCGAGCGCTTCGAGCGCGGCGTACGCGGCCGAAAGCTGTCCCTTGCCGCCGTCGATGAGGATCAAGTCGGGGAAGGGTCCGCCCTGCTCGACGAGCTTACGGGAGCGACGGAGGACGACTTCGTGCATGGCCGCGAAGTCGTTTTGAACAAGGGATTGGGGATTGGGGATTGGGGATTTGTCAGCCGAACCCCGCCCGACCGAATCCCGCCGAATCCCAACCGAATCCCCAATCCCCAATCGCCAATCCCGTGTGATTCGAAACTTCCGATACTCCCCGCGCTGCATGCGGCCGTCCTCGCACACGACCATCGACGCCACCGTCTCGCTGCCTTGAATGGTCGAGATGTCGAAGCACTCGATGCGCCGCGGCAGCGCCGGCAGCCCGAGCACGGCCTGCAGCGTCTCGAGCGCCGCGTGCTGGGCCGCAGCCGTCTGATTGAACCGCGTCTGATACGCGAGCGCTGCGTTGCGCGTCGCCAGATCGACCAGCCCGCGCTTTTCGCCGCGCTGCGGCATCACAATGCGCACGCGGCGGCCCGCGCGCTCCGACAGCCAGCTCTCCAGTGTTTCGCGTTCGTCGGGCTCCGACGGCACGTGAATCTCTGGCGGCGCGATGCGCAGCTCGTAGAACTGCTGCAGCGCCGCTTCCAGCACTTCGCCCTCGCCCGATCCCACGATCGCGCCCTCGGTGCCAAGTTCGACGCGCTCGACGACGCGTCCGGCGCGGACCTGGAAGACCGCAATGGACGCACCGGCCGGACCGAGCGTGAGCCCGAAGACGTCCCGATGCCCGAGCTCGGCGGTCGCCATCTTCTGCTGGCGATCGTGGAGCGCCTGCACGGTCCGCATCGCGTCGCGCAGCTGCGCGGCTTCCTCGAAGCGCTCGCCCGCGGCGGCGTCGAGCATGCGCGCGTTGAGCGTCTTGGCCAGCTCGTCATTCTTGCCTTCGAGAAACAATTGCGTGACCTTGACGGCGCGGCCGTACTCCTCGGGGCCGCACACCGTGTCGACGCACGGGGCGATGCAGCGCTTGATGTCGTATTCCAGGCACGGCCGCCCGCGCTTGCCGGTAATCACTTCGTTGCAGGATCGGATGCCGAACAGCCGGTGCGTCAGCGCCATCGTCTTGCGCGCGAAGGTCGCGGGCAGAAAGGGGCCGGCATAGAAGCTGCCGTCGCGCTCGACACGACGCGCGACGAGCACGCGGGGAAACACCTCGTTGGTTGTGAGCTGGAGGTACGGATAGTTCTTGTCGTCGCGAAGCAGGATGTTGTACTTGGGCGATCGCTGCTTGATGAGGTTGTTCTCGAGCGCGAGCGCCTCGACGACCGAGTCGGTGACGATCACCTCGAGGCGGACGACTTCGTCGAGCAGCGCGTCTGTTTTCGGATCCGAGCCGTACGCGCCCAGGTAGTTCCTGACGCGGTCGCGCAGCGCGCGCGCTTTACCAACATATATCGTGTCCCCACCCGCGTTGAAATACAGATACACCCCAGGCTGCTCCGGCAACCGGGCGATCTGCTCCTTGAGTTCGTGGATGGGCATACGTTACTATGGCGCGTTTTCTGGCCGTGCCTAAATCCTCCATTGTACGACACGCTGTCGGCGGCGACGTCGAGCTCGCCGCATCGTCTGAGGCCCATGTAACGCCCGAGCCCGGCGCGGGCGCGCGGAGGACCACCTTTACCGGTGCGATCGGCGCCGTGTGCATGTTCCCGCTCCGCGCCATCATCGGCGCGTCGGTCGCCTTGCGGATTCACCCCAACGTGTTGACGTTTGTCGGCGTCGTGGTCAACGTCGCAGCCGCCTGGGCGCTCGGCTTCGGGCAGTTTGTTCTCGCCGGCGTCATCATGATCGTCGCCAACATCTTCGACTTCATCGACGGCAAGGTGGCGTACCAGCTTCGGCTCGAGTCGCGCTTCGGCGCGTTCTGGGACTCGACGCTCGATCGCTTCTCCGATCTCGCGCTCCTCGTGGGGCTGATCTTTCTTTATTCAGAGCTCGGGCGGAGCGACTACGTGATGGTGGCGGCCCTGACGCTCATCTTCTCGATCATGACCAGCTACACGCGCGCGCGCGCCGAGTCGCTCGTCGAGAAGTGCAAGGTCGGCTTCATGGAGCGGCCAGAGCGCATCGTGCTCTTCATGATCGGCGCGTTCACCAACCGCATGGCGGGCGTGCTCTGGGTGATCCTCGTGCTGTCGATCCTGGCAGTCGCGAACCGGATTTACTACACCTATCTCGCGCTGAACGGCTTGCCGATGCCGCGGCGCGAGGGCGCATCGGGCCTCTTCTGGCGCGCCTTCTTCTGGACCGACGAGCGCACGACGCTCCCCTACGATCTGTGGGTGATTGCGATCCTGGGCTTCGTGTGGCTCACGCCGCCCGACTGGCTGCGCGATCCGACGGCGCACGGCCCGGGACTGATTGGATGGATCGCGCACCTTACAATTAGGAATTAGGAATTAGGAATTAAGAATTCGTGGTGTCCGGCTTTAGCCGGACCGTTCACAATTCGATGGCTCTGGCACCTAACGCGCGGCTCGGCCCGTACGAAATTCTGACGCTGGTCGGTGCCGGCGGAATGGGTGAGGTCTATCGAGCAAAGGACACACGTCTCGACCGCATCGTCGCCATCAAAGTGCTCCCACCGCAACTCGCGAGCGATCCGGAGTTTCGCGAGCGCTTCGAGCGGGAAGCTCGCATCCTCTCACAGCTCGATCACCCGCACATCTGTCCGGTGTACGACGTCGGCGAAACTCCGAATCCCGAATCCCAAATCCCCAACCCCGCTCCGATTCATTTTCTCGTCCTGCAGTACCTCGAAGGCGAGACGCTGGCGGAGCGCTTGGCCCGAGCCGCACTGCCGATGACCGACGCGTTGACGATCGCCATCCAGATTGCGAGCGCCCTGGACACGGCACATCGCGCCAGCGTCGTCCATCGCGATCTGAAGCCGGGCAATATTGTTCTCACGAAAACCGGCGCAGCTCGACAAGGAGCACCGCACGCAAAACTGCTGGACTTCGGGTTGGCGAAGGCGGGAGGGGCAGGGCGGGTCCTTGGACCTGCCGTGGTGCCGGGTCCACAGGACCCGGCCTACGTACCGACTGCAACTCCGTCGGCGATGCCCACGAAGCCACGCGACCTGACGGCGCAGGGAACCATCCTCGGCACGTTCCAGTACATGGCGCCGGAACAGCTCGAAGGACACGACGCGGACGCGCGCACCGACATCTTCGCGTTCGGCGCCCTCGTCTACGAGATGGTGACCGGGAAGAAAGCATTCCAGGGCCAGACACAGATCAGCCTCATCGGCGCGATCCTGAAAGACGAACCGCCGCCAATCTCGACGTTGCAGCCTGTCGCCCCAGCCGCTCTTGACTGGGTCGTCCGCAGGTGTCTCGCGAAGGATCCGGACGCGCGCTGGCAGTCGGCGCGCGATCTGCACAGCCAGCTCGAATGGATTGCGCAAGGCGGTTCGCAGATCGCGACGACGATGCCGGTCGTCGACCGGCGTTCGAACCAGGAGCGCTGGGCGTGGGCGGCTGCGGCCACGATCTTGGGAGTGGCGGCACTCAGTCTCGCCGTGCTGTACTTCGGCCGGACGCCGCCGTCGCCTTCGACGATCCGGTTTGACCTTTCGCCGCCGCCCGAGACGACGTTTGCGACAGCCGGCGGCAACACTCTGCAGCCGCCATCTCCCGATGGCCGCCGTATCGCGCTGACCCTCGGCGCCGGAGGTCAGAACGTGCTCGCGGTCCGCTCGCTGGACACGCTGCAAGTGCAGATGCTCGCGGGCACCGAAGGCGCATTGGCGCCGTTCTGGTCGCCAGACAGCCGATTGCTCGGGTTCTTCGCTCAAGGGAAGCTGAAGAAGATCGACGTCACCGGCGGCCCGCCTCAGACGATTGCAGACGCCGGAACCGCAGCCAACGGCGGGACGTGGAACGGCGACGGCACGATCGTCTTCGCATCCGGTGCAACAGGTGGTCTCTATCGTGTTGCTGCTATCGGTGGAGCGGCGACGCCGGCGACGACGCTCGACGCCGCCCAGAAGGAACAATGGCATCGCTGGCCCTCGTTTCTTCCCGACGGCCGCAATTTTCTGTACGTCGCCGGGCCGCCGACGACGGTATACGTCGGCTCGCTCGACTCAAAGGACCGCGTGAGAGTAATCGCGAGCGACTCGAAAGCGATCTACGCCAACGGGTACCTGTTGTTCAGTCGTCAGAACACGCTGCTCGCACAGCCGTTCGACGCGGTTGTTCTGAAGACGGCCGGCGATCCGTTTCCAATCGCCGAGAACGTGGGCGCCAATGCGAACAACGCGGGCTCGGTCTTCTCAGCGTCGCCAGCCGGCATCCTTACTTACCGCCCCGGTGCAGGCGCGATCTTCGCCCAGCTTGCGCGGTTCGATCGCAACGGCCGGCAGCTTGGCGATCTCGGGCCGCCGGGCGATTACCGCGGCATTGAACTGTCGCCGGATGGAAGCCGGATTGGAGCGCACATCCACGTGGATCCCGGCGGTGGCGACATCTGGGTGCTCGACGCGGAGCGCGGGACGAACTCGCGATTCACCTTCGACGTCAATCGCCACTACACTCGGCCGGTCTGGTCGCCGGACGGGAGCCGGGTTGCCTATTCAACAACGGCCGGCAAATTCGGCATCTTCCAGAAGATGTCGAGTGGCGCCGGGCAAGACGAGTTTTTGACGGAGAACGACGGACCGAATACCGGCCCGACGAGCTGGTCGCGCGACGGCCGGTTCATTCTGTACGTGAGAACCAATGATGCGAAGACGGGGCGCGACATCTGGGCGCTCCCTCTGT
>JAHFUJ010000113.1 GCA_023265105.1 Acidobacteriota bacterium | reverse complement strand
GCCATTCGCGAGGGATACTGTGCGGCATCCCGAGCTCATAGAAAATCGGCGAGTCAGAACCAGCAGCCGTAAAGGAGGCTCCATGAAACGACGGTTCACCGTCGCGGCGGTCATTGCCGCCGCCTTCTCCGTCTCAGTGTCCGCGCAGTGGCCGAGGCATCCGCAGCCAGAGGTTCCCAAAGGGCCGGACGGCAAGATGAATCTCACCGCGCCGACGCCGCGAACCTCCGACGGCAAGCCGGACCTCTCCGGCATCTGGGACGTCTCGCCGCGCAGGGAGAAGCCGGGCAGCGCGCCGCCCGGACGCCCGCCGCTGGCCACGTTCGCTGACATCGGGGTGAACGTCGTAGGGGGACTGCCGTTCCAGCCGTGGGCGGCCGAGCTCTCGAAGAAACGTGTCGCGAACCTGCGGAAAGACAATCCGGACGCGTTGTGTCTCCCGCAGGGTCCGCTTCAATACCATCTGGACCCGCAGCCGCGGGAAATCGTTCAGACGCCGCGCAGGACGTTCATCATCTACGAGTCGAACTACGGCCTGCGCACCATTTATACCGACGGGCGGCGTCTGCCGCCTCAGGGCGAACCGCAGCCGTACTGGCATGGGTACTCCGTTGGGCATTGGGAGGGCGACACGTTCGTCGTGGAGTCGAATAACTTCCGCGGCGTTCAGGGCGGCAACGCAGCCGACGCATGGTTCGACCAGATGGGCAGCCCGTTCACCGACGCCTTGCGGCTGACCGAACGGTTCCGGCGCGTGAATTTCGGGAACCTCGAGATCGACGTCACGATCGACGATCCGAAGGCGTACACGAAGCCGTTCACCGTCAGGGTCGAGCAGGAGATCGTGGCAGACGGCTGGGAGTTGACCGAATTCATCTGCCATGAGAACCAGAAGTTCCTTGAGATGACAGGGCGGACGATTCAGAGATAAGGAGGCATGTCCGGGAGCGAGACCACCGAACGTCTACGCGTTCTTGCGGGCGGCGCGGCGGCCATGGCAAGTTACATGTAACCTCAGGAGGACGGCATGGCGACCGCTGCTCGATCGGCATCCCGCGACAAGGTCCGGGCACACCGCGCACGTCTGCGCAAGCAGGGACTTCGTCCCGTTCAGATCTACATGGCCGAGCTTCAGCCCGCGCTGATGCCAGAGGGCCGCAAGACGTCGACACCAGGGACGTGTTATTCTGCTGCCGTTCTCGACGCGTAAAACTCGAGCGGATGTCAATTGGAGGTCTCGTATGAAACGTCTTGCCCTGCTGGTCCTCGGTGTCATGGCAGTTTCGATCAGCGCGTTGGCGCAGGCGCCGGCAGGCCGCGGCGCGCCGCCGCCGCCCCCGGCGCTGGAGCCGGGAGCGTCGCAGGCTGACGTCGACAAGGCCTTGTTCGCCGCCCCGGCCAATATGAAAGACCAAGCGACCGTCATCAAGTGGAAACCCGACTTCACCTACGACACGTTGAGGAAAGGCACGAACCGTCTGGTCTGCTACGACCGGTCGGGCTTTCCTCTACAGCAGCCGTTCTCGATTGAGTGCACCAGCATCGCCAACCTGGACCGGGCCGCTCAGAATGTGAAGTTCGAGGCGGCAGGCGACAGGACCAAGACCCAGGCGATGCTCGATGCTGCGGAAAAGGACGGAACCCGTGCGAAGCCCGAGTTCGGGTCGGTGTGGTACCACCAGCAGGGCCCCGACAAGGACCGCGCTCGACCGCACATGACCATCGCCGTGCCGGGCGCCACGACGCAATCACTCGGGCTGCCCGACAACAACAGGCAGGGTGGCGTGTGGATTATGAATGCGGGCACGACGACCGCCCACCTCATGACACCGGGCGAATAAAGAAGGCGGCCGCGCACGTCGTTGTTTCGAGCCTGGGACACTCTTCGTCTCATCGAAACAGACAGGAAGGGGCCGGGATCCTTCGATCCCGGCACCCCCCGGAGACCGGACGCGGTGCCCAAGCCGCCTGCGTTTCAGCACGGTTGTCGCTCGGGCCGCATCTGAAAAATCGATTTTAGGGGGACGTAGAGATTAGGTGAAAGGAGAGGTGATGACAGGCGGTTTCATAACCTCGTTTCGCGGGTCCTGTCCGCGAACAGCCCCACCCGGTGCTCGCCCCAAGAGCGCTTGTCACGGGAGTGGGCTCCGCGCCGGGCGGGGCGGGGTCCCCAACGCGGCAGCCGCGTTGGGGTGCCGAGGCGGCCCCGTTCGCGGCCACCCGCGAGTAGGTTATGAAACCGCCTGGAAGCATCTGATCTTGAGTCTTCTCGCAGTTGCAGCGCTGTCCGCGGCCCCGGACGCGCAGACGTTCAACGGCATCATTACGGACAACATGTGCGGCAAAGCCGGTCATTCCCAAATGCAAATGGGGCCGACCGACGCCGAGTGCACCGTTGCCTGCATCAGTGCCCATGGCGCCACGTACGTGCTATATGACGGCAGGGACGTCTACACGCTCAGCGACCAGCAGACGCCGGAGAAGTTCGCGGCACAGAAAGTCAGGGTCGTAGGCACGCTGGACGCCAAGACCAACACGATCCAGGTGGACTCTATTAGCGCGGCAAATTGAGCCGCGTATTCGGCTCGCGGCACCCGACATTTTCCCAAACCGACGTCTGGAAGCAGTATGAACCGTCAAGTCATGGGTGCTCTGATGCGGCCTACCTCGCCACCTTCAACCGCTTGCCGTCGACGCTCGCTCTGAACGTGAAGGTGTCCTTGCTGTCGCTGCCGCGGTGCTGTTGGATGGTGAATCCGCTGATCACCGCCGTCCATCTTCCGGCCGCCGGGGTGGCGATCGTCACGCGCTCCGGACTGTTGAGCGTCGCTCCTTGGTTAAAGAGGTGTCCGGCGGGATCGTACAGCACCATGTCAACATCGTTGGCCGGGTAGCGCGACCAGTTCTGTTTCCAGAAAACTTCGAAGACCGCCTGCGCGGCGCCCGAAGGCACGTCCACCATGATCGGGATGGAGTCACCCTGCCTGATCTTGCCTGTGGCTGTCACGCGCGCGGACGAGCCGCGCTGGCGTTCGATGGTCAAAGTGGCGGAAATGCGGCCCGCGTTCGTCCAGTCACCTTGGATCGCGATCCGCACGAGGCCGTTCTGCGGGTTGTCGATCGTGAAAGCCGTATCGGCATTGACGAAGGCGCCATCGAACGGAGAAGCGGGCGGTTGAGGCGTGACGATGCGGTGGACGGCAAAGGAGGTCGGCGCATCGACACCCATCACGAAGAGGTCGTCGCCGAAGAACACGTTCTGTTCGTCTGGCGGCAGTTCGGGTGTCACGCTGCTGATCCTCACGATAAGACGGTCGGTCTGGTCGTTGCTCGGCACGAAGAACTGCGCGACCTGGCCCGGCAACAGATTGCGCACCTCTGCTCGGAACCGATCGTTGATGAACTGGACAGGCCGGAATCCGAGCCGCCGCACATTGGCGATCACACTCCGGCCGCCCGCTCCGACCTCATCCGGCTCATCATCCCGATCATCATGCCACCCCATCTGGTGGTGTTCATGGCGGCCGTCGTCGTTCACATACCCGCGCGCGAGCTGTGTCAGCGCCGCGGGTATGTTCACAAAGCCGGATCCTCGATCGATTCGTTTGGAGCCATCGCCAATCAGCTCGGGGTCCCCCGATTTTCCAAGAGCGTCTCGAATCCGAAGCGCCGACGCCGAAGCCCCTTCTGGCGCGGCTCTGAGCAGGGCCGCGGCGCCCGCGACGGTTGGTGACGAAAAGGACGTGCCGGACACGAACAAAATCCTCGACACGCAGGCCACGGCGCCCGGCGCGCCGCAGGACAACGCGCCTGAAGCCGCAAACACGTTCACGTAACTGGCGAACCCGTTTGCCGACAGATCGGGATCGAATCGACCATCGGCGGTCGGTCCGCGCGAGCTGAAATAGGCCGTCTGAATCCCGTCGAACGGACGGTACAAGTCGCCAATCCCAAAGCCAAATTGAATGTCCCGCAGGATCCGTTCGTGCACCGGAGTACTGGCGGCGCCAACGGTCAGCGAACCCATGCCGGTGCCTGGGCTTCCACCGGTCATCGCGGCGAACCCGTCATTCCCGGCCGAAGTGGTGAGGGTGATGCCCACCTCCACCATCTCTTCCGTCAGTTGATCCTCGAGATCACCGCCCGCGAACAGGGTCGGACCGCCGAGGCTCATGTTCGCAACCTGGATAGGGAGCGCGTTGTACCTGAACGGATCGTTCTCCGTGCCCGCCCCCGATACTGGAGCAGTGGACATGCCCTGGTTGTAGTTCCGTCGCAGGGTAATCGCGCGATCCATCGCGGCGATGATGCGCGACTCGGGTGCCCCGCCGCCCTGGGATGGAAACACCTTCAGCGCATAAATCTTTGCGCCGGGCGCCGTGCCGATCATGGGAATGATCGATGCGGTCGCTGGGCACTGCCCGCTGAACGGAGGACCGGGACAGGGCAGTACGCTCTGCGGCGCATGAGCTTTCACCGACCGCACCAGCGTCGAGGTATTCAGAAAGACAAAGTTCGCGTGCGCGGCGATCATGTCGCCGACTGCGGTGCCGTGCCAGTCGTTGAGGCGGCTCGTCGCCGAGGCGACGGGATCTTGTGCCGACGGCACGAGGTTCTCGCCACCGATCACCGTCCCGGTCAGCGCGGGAGCGACCGAGGCTGTTCCGCTGTCGATGACCGCGACGATGATTCCCTGGCCGAGGTTGTTCGCGGCATGCAGGCTGGCCGCACCGGTCAGGCCGTTGTTGTAATTGTAATTCGCTGGTAGATCGCGTACGAACTCGCCGATCGCATTCTCTTCGAGAATCGAGGTGGCGGCAGGGTCACCCGCATTCACGAGGTCGAGGCGAGGCGGCAGCGCGACCGCCACGTCCTTGCGTACCGCGTCGGCGCCCACAGTCACCGTCAAGTCACCCACGCGGCTTGTGGGTACTTTCACCGCAACCGCGTCGATGTTCTCGTACTTCTCCGTCACTTCTCCACCGAGGCCGGCGACCGCCGCCACGACCGCGGCGCACGGTCTCTCGCACCTGATGATGAGCTGTTTGGAATCTTCCGCGCCGATAAGGGACGACCTCCAGACAATCGTGCATACTGCAACGCACATCACGGCGAGCGCGAGACTCGTTCTCTTGTGCATCTCTGCCTCCAGCTGCGGAAGTGGCGAGAGGCGGCCCAGTGTCCCAAGTGGACACACCAGCAGCCTGCAAGACTATTTCGGAAGTGCGAGGCTCTTCTCGGCGAAAGGGCTCCTCACTTCCGCACTTGTCTGACCCAGCGCCGACTTTCTATCGGCTTTTCCAGTGACCAATGCTCGTACACGAATACCGCCACGATCGCGCCAACAGACGGCGCGATCCAATTGGCCCAATACCGGTTGCAGTATCCGTGGACCAGCGCCGGGCCAACCGATCGGGCCGGATTCATCGATGCGCCCGTGACCTCCGGCTTGGATGTCAAGAGCAACAGTCAGGCCAACGCCAACCCGCCGATCTTCCCGGCTCGTCTGCAGGCGCAGTTGGTCATGGACGTGAACCTGGCCGCGAAGGGCATGTCCGCTCGGTCGCAACAGAACAAGCGTCGCGACCGGCGGTTCTTCGCGTAAGATGATGACCGAGAGTGGAGCGGCGGCATTGTCGCGGAGGCCCTAATGAGTGAGACGAGCACCTTGAGGGTGAGATTGCACGACGGCGCGCGTCAACTGTTGGACGGCACGTCAGAAGTTTTCATCCGCATTCTCGACGGCACGCAGAAGCAGCACGTCGCCGGCTGGTTCAAACAGCCTGATTTGACGTTTGCCAACCTGCCTTTTTACAACAATTTCGGCGACAACCACATCGTGCTCGCCTCGAAGAAAGGGTGTCACAACGCCGGATTCTCTCCCGTCAAGCTCTCGCCGACCTTCGTCGAGACGCTCGACTTGATGCTGATCCCGAAGCCGTGTCGATTCAATTTCGATCGAGCCCGCTGGGCGCTGCTGCGCCAGACCTCGCCTTCATTCTGCTCGATTCTCTCCGGTGTCGCGCCCGATGCCGGCACCCACTTCGACGCGCTGCTCAAAGACGATCCGACCGACGACTATCTGAAGGCCCGGCAGGCGGCGGACGTCCTCAACCTGTTCACTGCGATGCGCGACATCCACCTGCCGGTCGGCACGCCGCTCGACTATCTGAAAGGGGTCATCTGGGAGGGCGCCCACGGACTGCAACCGGATCGCCTGTTCGCGTGGGCCGATCCCGAGCTCGTCAACCAGGTCAAGCGCGCCGCGGCCCAGGGCGCATTCGATCAGGAATTCAACCCGAAGTTTTTCCACCCGGGGGCGACGTCGAGCTACAAGGAGAATCGATTTGGCGAGGCGAACGTCCAGCTGACGTTCCACGAAGACGATCGGTTGGAGGTGGGCGGCGTCAACTGCATCATCGTGGAGCCCGACATCGATTACTACCGCGATCTGGGCGCCCACGGAATCCTCGAAGTCCTCCCCGGGCTCTTCCCGAGCGGGATGACCGATCCGCGGGTCGTGTACTTCCTGCGCTGGATCGCCGGACGCCGCCACGCGGGTATTCGTGAGTTCGATCCACCCTACTCGCTCGAGCCGGTGCCCGCCTGACGCGTCGAAACGCTGGCCGTGCAGAAGATTCTCCCCCCGGCGACGTTCGACGCGCTCCGTCCGTGGCCGCTCGCCGTCGATTACAAGTTCTTCGACGACTGGCGGCGCCATCCGATCGCCACCGCGTCGGGGACGTTCGAGCCGGCGAACGCGTGGTGGCTGATGGACATGGCGTTCCTCTCCTACGCGCCGCATGCGGTCGTGACCGATGCGTTCGAACGGGCCGGCATCCAGGCGACGGTCCGTCCCTTCGAGGGGTTCTCGACCGAGTGCTATGTCGTCAGCACGACGGACTGGCACGTGGTCGCCTTCCGGGGCACGCAAGGCGATCGGTTCTGGCCCTCCATCCTCGACTGGGCCACCGATTTCGCGGTGTTGCCGATCGAGGACGCGCACGGCAACTGGGTGCACCTCGGATTTTCCGACGCGCTCGACCAGGTGTGGCCTCGGATCGCGGAGTACCTGCGCGCCACGGCGAGGGACCTCCGGCCGCTCGTCATGACGGGCCACAGTCTCGGCGGCGCCCTCGCCACCATGGCGGCCGAGCGGTGCGGCGCGTCGTTCGGACTCCGCGCGTGCTATACGTTTGGCTCGCCCCGCTGCGGCGACCGTGGATTCTGCCGCGCGATTGCCGCGCCGGTTTTTCGCGTGAGGAACAACAGCGACATCGTCACCGACGTGCCGGCGGAACTGCTGTTCACGCACGCCGGCGCGCTCGAGTTCATCGACAACAACGGCTACCTGCACACGGCGTGGCACGAGCACACCGATGCGACGCACCGAATGCTCGACCCGGGCGGCGCGCTGGTCGGATCGCTGAAAACGCAGTGTCGCGTCCCGGCCATGATCGTGCCGGGGCTCTTTGCGGATCACGCGCCGATCAACTACGCGACGCTGTTGTGGAACAACCTCGACAGGTAAGGCGTCCGATCGCTGGTGGATTCCGTCGAGTCGCCGACGTGTCGGCCGGCCTGGTCGGGCTCAGCGGGGTGATGCGCGAGGCAGGGACGGTGGTACCATGTAGGCCGCTGACCCCAGTAGGACTCTTCCCGAACCCTCGCACGATCGCGGCGCCGATCGATCTAGTAGGAGGACGTGGGTATGCTTCGGCTCTCTGTCATCTTTGTTCTGGCCGTTTCAGCGTTCGTCATGGCTCCCGCTACCTCGTCCGCGCAGAACCAGCCCGTCCGCCTGTCCGAGCTCCTTCCTGAGTTGTATTTTGATGTGATCTTCCCGCAGTACGTCGCGTTTATTGACGTCACGAACGTCGAGCCGCAGGTCAAGGGCCTTGTCACCGCATCTCACCTTACCGAGCTGCTGTCCGACCAGCTCTCGTCGTTTCCGCTCGTCTCCGCGTCGGGTGGGTTCACCTGGAGCGTCGACACTGCGTCGGGCGCGTTCACGCGCGCCAGCGATTCGTTCGGTCCCGTTTTTGCCGAGCGGGCGCTGACGATCGGCCGGAGGCGGCTGAATGTCGGTACGAACTACCAGCACGTCACATTCGATCATCTGGATGGCAGGAGGCTTGCGGGCGGCGACATCGTCAGCTACACCGGTGCGCCGAATCTCGTCGGAACCATCGGCATCTTCTTCGCTGATGCGCTCGATTTGAAGGTCACGACCGACACAGTCAGCGGGTTTGCGACGTACGGCGTGACCGACCGGTTCGACATCGGCGTGGCGGTGCCAATCAACCGCGTCGCAATGAAGGCCAGCCTGACGTCACGGATCGGCAACACGAGGGACGGAGTCGCGGGAAGTCCGCCGACCGTGACATCGCGATCCGGAGCGGCGTCGGGCATCGGGGACGTGGTGGTCCGAACCAAGTTCAACATCCTGAAAAGCAATGGCGGCGGCGTGGCGGAAGCCGTCGATGTTCGATTGCCGACCGGCGACGAGCGCAATCTGCTGGGTGTCGCCGGCCCCCAGGTGAAGCTGGCGCTTATTGCCTCGTCGATGGTGGGCAGGCTGTCGCCCCACCTGAATCTTGGGTACACGATTTCGGGCACAAGCAGCTCCGTCGACGATCCGGATTCCACTGTGATCGCGCCGCCCGAAGAGATCAACTACGCCGGCGGCGCAGACGTGGCGCTGTCGCTTCGCACGACGGTCGCGGTTGATGTGGTCGGCCGCACGCTGCGCAGGGTCGGTACCCTCACGCATGGGCCGACCGTGTTCGGCCCCGACTTCCCGGAATTCCAGTTCAACTCGGGCACGAACCAGAACCTGTTGGTCGGTTCGGTAGGCCTCAAGGTCAATCCATTCGCGAACATGTTGGTGACGGCAAACGTGCTGTTCCCGCTCTCGAAACGCGGTCTCACCGACAATCTCACCTGGATGGCCGGCATCGACTACTCGTTCTGAGGAGACCGGTCCGCAGCTACCGTCGATCTTCCACGGACTCGATGGTCCAGACGCCGCCGGACCGCTTCAATTTGAAGACGGTCGGCATGAGCCGAGGGGCGGGACGCGAGCCGATCTTGGGCTGAACCGACATCTTTCGGACGCACGTCACGACGGCGGTGTCGCCAGTGACAGAAATCTGAGGGTCGATAACCTCCATCCCATAGGCGCGCAGCTGCGAAAAACTTTTGTCGAGGTCGCCGATTTTCGCCGAGGGCATCAGACTGACTATGGCTGCAGCATCGAGCCTCTCGTACGCGGCCTGGTAATCATGGAGGACTTGCTCGATCCCCGAAGTGTCTGGCGGGCGAGCAGGGCCCGAAGTGGTTGCCGCGCGAGCGGCGACGACCGCGTCCGACTTTTCCGACAAACGCGCCTGCAGGTCCTCATTGATCTTCCGAAGCGAGGTCTCGGCCTGCTGCGACCTCGTCGCCAGGTCGGTCGCCGCGGCGAGTTGCTGACGGAGCTGGGGCGCGTCCCGCTCCCACATCGACTCGGCCGTTCGTAAGCGCTCGAGCTCGGCCTGCTGGCTGCTCGCCAACGCCGATTGGGGCGCCGGCGCCTGCGTCGCGCCGCGGATCGGCGCATTGGCCCGAAGCGCCGCAACCTGGTTGCGAAGGTCGGCCTCCGTCCCCTGCCACGCCCTCTCCTGGCCCCGCAACCGATCCAGCTCGGTCAACTCGCTCGGCGTCAGCACCGGCGCGGCCTTCGCCTCCTCCTGAACCTGTTGCGCCTCCCGAACCAGCGCGTCCGCCTGACTGCTCTTGCCCTGCTTCTGGAGAGTGACGGCCTCTTCGATGAGCTTGTTGGCTGCGGCGAATTTTCTGTTCGCGCCCTCCGTCGCGTTGCGCGCTTCGAGCGCCGCGGCCTCGGCACGTCTGGCTTGTGCGCGGCTGACGGACATCAGCACGGCGATCGCAATCGCGCTCACGAGCAGCAACGCGATGTTGCCGAACAGCAGCCCGCGACGCATTCGACGCCACTGAATGCTTTTGACCAGGAAGCGGCCCGCCACGTCAAACCGCGGATCGTAGCGGTTCGCCCAGATCTGCGTCGGCGTTTCCTGATCCCACCACCGGCGCGCCTCGGCAAGCTCCGGGCCTCGATACAGGGAGGCCTCGCCGCGCTCCCAGTCCGAGGCGACGTCCGCGAGCTTGGCGTACACGCGCCGTGATTTGTTCTCCTGCTCCACCCAGTGGTGGAGTCGAACCCATTTCCTGATGAAGCTCTCGTGCGAGATGTCGACGTCCTGCTGCGCGTTGACAACCACAAAGGCGCGCCCCTGGGCGGAGAACGCCGCGATGACGTCGTTGACGACGGCGGCGGCGGCCGGCGTCACGGTCTCGGGAGCGGTCTGCAGCGCGACAGCCGTCAGCTCACCGAGCGGCGTCGGACGACGGACCTCGCGGTTCCCGGCGTCGCGATCGGTCAGTTGCTGAAACACGAGGCGCGCGACGTCGCGATGACGGTCGGTCGGCAGCGCCTGGTAGACCTCCTCGGCGTGACGGTCGAGGGCGTAACGAAGCGTCTCGACCGGCGGTTGCTCGTAGTGCGGCAGGTCCACCGGCTCGCCACGTTCGCGCGCGGCGCGAGAGACGTCCCACATCCGCATGAGCGCGTGCTGCAGCACCGGCAATTGATCCTGATCCTCCCGCCGCGCTCCGCGCGACCCACCGGTACGCGAGGAGATCTCCTCGATTTCGTGCAGCAGCCGCTGGACGAGACGCGACGTGATCTGCGCACCCCCGACAGCGACCGGGCACTCGATAGCCGCTCTCAGTTGCGCGCGAGTCATCCGCGGAACCAGAAACTGGCTGTCGTTCAGGGCTTCGGGCAATCCCGTGAAGTTCGCGCAGTCGCCGAGGTAGTCCGATCGCATCGTGAGGACGACGTACACGGGAATGTCTTCCTGCAGCGACGCGTTGAGGAGCAGATCCACGCACGTCGCCGCTTGCTCGACGGCATCGTCGGCCCTGGCGATGCGCCCGAAACGGAAGATTTCCTCGAACTGATCGGCGACGATGAGGAGGCTGTCGCCTTTGTCGGGAAGCAGTCGTCGCGCGGCAGCGGCCAAGCCGAGGCTGCTCGCATCGAGAAGCCGACGAATCTCGTCTGGATTCTCCTCGGCAGCCCCACCGCCGGGCAGGCGGCGCGTCACGAGCCCGCGCGTAAGGTTCCCAACGGGATCGCTGCCCGGCCGGAAGATCGTAATGTGCCACGAAGAACCGGCGGACCCAAGATACCCTCGGTCGAGCGCGGGAAGGAGACCGGCGCGCACCAGCGACGACTTGCCGCTGCCGGACATCCCGACGACGGCGACGAGCCGCCGTCGCCCGAGACGCGTCAGCAGCTCGTCGCATTGCTCGTCGCGTCCAAAGAACAGTGAGGATTCGTGTGGTTCGAAGGGCCTCAACCCGGGAAACGGGTTGCCTTGACGGACGCGAACGCTGTGAACGCCGGCAAGGCTGATGGCGGTCATGTGGCCTGCCCCAGCCGCTCGACAAATCGCATCAGCTTCGCGTCAGAGAGATCGAAGGTGTCGAACTGTTTGATCAGCTCGTCGACTTCGCGCGTCTCGTAATTCTGTTTCACCGGGTTCTCCGGTTCGGCGACGTAGGCGCCGAGCGCGGCAAACCCGCGGCCGTGCCGCCATCCCCGGGCCTGCATCAGCTCTCCGAGCCGCTGGTCGAACCACGCCTGGCGCGCGGTTCCCCAGTACAGCAGCACGCCGTCGCACTGCTTCAGCTTATTGCGGTTGTCCCGGCTGAATTGCGCCGCGTCATCGTGTTCGGCGAGAGGAAGTTTGACTTCGAAGCCAAGCGCAAGCAGGTGATCGCGGAGGTTGCGTGCCCGGTTGGGTTCGAGCAGCGGATGGTCCTGATGGTCGCAGACCAGATAGACGCGAACGAGCTTTTGTGGCCGCGCTGGATCACGCGGTGTGGGTGCCGGTCCCGGTGCGCGAGGTGGCTCTGGTCCCGGGTCGCTCGCCGGCAGAGGGTCTGGACCTGACGACGTCGGGTCGTCCGGCGCTTCCAGCATCTGCAGCACGGTATGATACAGCGTGTGTGTCGGCGGCTCGATTAGCCATTCCACCTTCGCCGATCCTTGCCCGGTGGCGCTCGGCTCGTCCCAGGGCTGCGAGGTGACGCCCGACTGTCCCCGGACCACCACGATCTCTCTGACCCGTTCGTCCATCGCGACCTGACGTTCGAGCGTCGCCAATGCTTCCGCCGAATGCTCGGCTGGTGCAGCGGTCCGGTCGTAGAAAAGAATCGAGAGGGAGCTTTCCCTGACCGACGCCCGCACACTCATCCGACGGTCGTCGGGCGAGCCATCGGGCACGGTGAGGATCCGATATTCGCGCCCGTCCAGTTCCTGGCGCACTCTCTCTCTCTGATCGCCCAACGTGGCGGACGCCGTGCCGAGAAAGACGGTGCGCGACTTTCGCATCGCGCGCAGGACGAATCCGATGTCGTGTCCGAGGTCCGTCAGGCGGCGTTTGAACAGCTCCGCCGACCCCGCCATCTCATACGAGGCGTCGGAGGCGGGATCGACATCGAAGAACTGATAGCCCTCGGCCTCGGCGAGCACACGCAACCCGCTCACATCCGCGGGACGCTTGAAGATCTTGATCGCGCGGCATTTCGTATCGACCCAGAGGTCGCCAACCCGGCGAGATCCGGCGAATCCGGTCAGCTCCCAGTCGCACCACTTGGAATTCACGTAACCGGGCGACAAGATCGCCAGAAGCACGGCCGAGCCACGCACTTGTTTATCGAGATCTTTCGTGAAATCGGTGGCCCCGGTGATCCGTTTGTCGCGCCAGATCTGCACCCTCGCCCCGAGCTCCTCTTCGACCTCGATGAAGAGGCGCCGATGAAAGTCGCTGACCCAGCCCGCGCCTTCTACCGCCTGATCGTCGATGTGGCTGTAGCTGATGAAGATGTCGTTGCTGAAACCTGGGACATACGCCATGGCCACGACCTCGGCGCCCACGGTGACAACAAGGGGCGATTGCGGCCCAATCTAACACGAAAGTGGCAAGGTTGTCCGCGCGAAAACGGCCGGCCAGAATCTAGCGTGAAGATGATGACCGAGACCGCGCAGGCCTTGTGCGCGTCTGAAGTTGCGATAGAATATCGCTCGATTCGTCTGCCTGGCGGCACGCGACAGAGCACGTGGCCCCGCCGCCTCCAACTGTACTGACATGAACTTCGAAGGCGATGCCTTCATCAGTTACGCCCACCTCGACAATATCGGCCTGGTCGAGGGACGCAAGGGGTGGGTGGCAAACCTGCACCGCGCGCTCGAGATCCGCGTCGCCCAGCTGCTTGGGAAGGACGCGCGCATCTGGTGGGACCCGAAGCTTCAGGGCAACGACTATTTCGCCGTCACGCTGAGTGAGCGTCTCCAACGCGTCGCCGCGCTCGTCGCCGTCCTCTCGCCCCGTTACATCAAGTCGGAATGGGGGCGGAAAGAGATCGACGAGTTCTGCAAGGCCGCCCAACAGCAGGGCGGCGTCCGTGTTCGCGACAAAGCCCGCATCTTCAAAGTCCTCAAAACACCTGTCCCCCTCGATCAGCACCCTCAGGAGCTGCAGTCGCTTCTCGGCTACGAGTTTTTCAAGATCGATCCGGACAGCGGCCGGGTGCGCGAGCTGGACGAGATTTTCGGGCCCGAGGCGCAGCGCGAT
>JAHFUJ010000418.1 GCA_023265105.1 Acidobacteriota bacterium | reverse complement strand
TGTTGATCTTGCCGTCGGGCGTTCGCGGAGCCCCGGCCATCGGTTGGTTCAACCATTGGGCACGTACAGATAGGCCAGTTCCAAGACACGCGATGACGGTCCAGATGGCACACCGAAAATGGCCGCGCATGGTCCTCATTAGACCACATTAGGCCGCTCACGGGACACCGTGGTTCGTGACGACGGCGGCTCACGATCTTCGAGGTTGGTCCCGAAAAACGCCGCAGTGGCGAGCGCACTGACTGGCAGGGTATCGGGTCGTCGGGTCGCGACTGGAACGAGGCCGCTGGTGCAGCGCACCGCAAAAGCGCGCCGCCGATCTCGCGCAAATGCGACCTGCTTCACGAGCCGCAGCTCGTGAGAATCTCTCTGCGGTCGAAATCACCATACCGTGACGCTTGCCATAAAATCCCGTTTAGGGCTCGCACTGTGGCGCGACGCAGATGTACGATGACGATGCCATGTCGCTCATTTCTCGGCGCGCGATCTTCGAGGGCCTGATAGTCAACGTACTCCGCTCGGGTTTCGTCGGTGCGCAAACCCGCATCCTCTCAACACCACGACCGCTGGCAAGAGACGCCGTGACCGACGACTGGACCGCCTTTCTCGGGCCGACGCATAACGCGATATCGACCGAGACGAGGCTCAGTCGAACGCTACCGCCGCCGCTTGTCTGGGAGTTCATCAGGGGCACCGGCTACGCGTCGCCAGCGATCGCGGGCGAGCGGCTCGTGTTCCTTCATCGATTGGGCAACGAAGAGATTGTCGAGTGCCTGCACGCCGAGACGGGCGCGACACATTGGCAATTCCGCTATCCAACCGATTTCGAAGATCGTTACGGATACAACAACGGCCCGCGATCGAGTCCGGTCATCGACGCCGCGAGAGCGTTCACGGTTGGTGCGAAAGGGCAACTGCATTGCCTCGACCTGGGCACCGGGAAACTGGTCTGGAAACGCGACCTGGCCATAGAGTATCGGGTCCGTCAGGATTTTTTCGGAACGGCTTCGACCCCCCTGATTGAAGGCCAGCTCTTAATCGTGAACGTCGGCGCGCCGGGCGGTCCGTCGGTCGTTGGGCTCGACAAAACAACCGGACGCGACATGTGGCGGGCGGGCAAGGAGTGGGGGCCAAGCTACGCATCGCCGGTTCCCGCAGTGGTCCACGGAAAGCGGCGCGTGTTCGTATTTGCCGGAGGCGAGTCGAATCCGCCGACCGGCGGCCTGATGTCGATCGATCCGACGGACGGGCGCGTCGATTTTGCCTATCCGTGGCGCAGCCGCTCGTACGAGTCCGTCAATGCATCCTGTCCCGTCGTCTTCGACAACAAGGTGTTCATTTCGGCGAGCTATCGAACAGGAGGCGCGCTCGTCGAGATTCGGCCGGACTTCACGCACAGGGTCTTGTGGACGACGCAGGAGTTTGGACTGCATTTCAACACGCCTGTGTACAGGAATGGCTACTTGTACGGGTTTGATGGACGGAACGAGCCCGACGCGTCGCTCGCGTGCGTTGATGCGGCCAGCGGGAAAGTCGTGTGGCGCGAAACGCCCGAATGGACGGAGACGATCGAGGCCGGCGGCCGGCGTCAGCAGCAGCTCGTCGGGACCTATCGGGGATCGTTGCTGGCCGCCGATGGGCAGTTCCTCTGTCTCGGCGAGCTCGGGCACCTGCTCTGGATCGATCTCACACCGAAGGGATACAAAGAGGTGTCCCGCGCGCGGTTGTTTGCGGCGCGCGAGTCGTGGGGGCTGCCGGCGCTGAGCCGCGGCCTGCTCTACGTCGCGCAAAACACGCGGGATATTCTGAGTGGCGCTCGCCCGAGGCTGCTCTGTTACGACCTGCGGGCGTGAAGCCGTGGACTAGATCTCGCGCACTGGCACGCGCGCGTCGGAACCCACAGGCAGCAGTGCCGCCCTGGCCTTCGCCGGCGATTCGGCGCGCGCGACGCACAGAAAATGCCATGCGGCATTTTCCACATCGTCTGGATAGGATTGAAGACAGGTTGCGAGGGCGATACACTGCGGGCGCCGCTGACGCATTCGGCTATCGAGTTCGGCCGTCTATTCGTCGGGCCGATTGACTTCGCGAAGAGGAGACCGGTGAGACTTGGGGTCGTTCCCGACAACCTGCTGGAGCGGCTGGCTCTCCGCTTCGGGATTCTGCCGCCAGAAGCCTTTGAGAGCTGGTTTGGCATCATGCTGGCCCGCACCGTGATGGCGGCCACCAAGCTGGACATCTTTGAAGCCCTGGCGGCCGGCCCGTTGACGGCGGACGAAGTTGCCGGGCGCTGCGGTACCCACCCCCGCGCCACGGAGAAGCTCCTGAACGCGCTGGCCAGCCTTGGCTGCCTGCGCGTCAAGGGCGAGCGCTACGTGATGCGGCGGTCGCTCGGCCCTTGGGTCCTGAAGGACGGCAAGTACTCGTTCCGCGATCAGATCCTGCTCCACTACTTGGAGTGGCGCTGGTGGGAGCATTGCGAGGAATACGTGCAGACCGGCACGCCGCTCCGCGTCCATCAGACGATGACTGACGAGGACTGGGCCGTCTACCAGCGCGGCATGCGCTCGGGGCTCGAAATGCCTGCCCGGTGGGTCGCCCGGCACCTGCCGTTGCTGCGCACGGCCCGGCACATGCTCGACATCGGCGGTTCCCACGGGTACTTCTCGGTGGCCATCTGCCGGCGGTATCCCCAACTGGGATCCACGGTCTTGGACCTACCGGAGGCGATCAGGCACGCCGCCCCGCTCCTCGCGAAAGAAGGCATGGGAGGTCGGATCGTTCATCGCGCGGGGAACACCCTGACCGATGACCTGGGGACTGACGCCTACGACCTCGTCTTCCTGGCATCGGTGGTTCATCACTTCGATGAGGCGACGAACCGAAAGCTCATGGGCCGCATCGCCCGGGCGCTGCGGCCGGGCGGTGTGGTGGCCATTTGGGAGCCGGTGCGGCAGGACCGCGCCGGTAAAATACGGCAGATCGGCGGTCTGCTGGACCTGTTTTTCGGCTTCTTCAGTGAGGCCGGCACCTGGGCTGGTGCGGAAGTCGCCGGGTGGTGCCGGGAAGCCGGCCTGGAGGCGCAGAAGCCCAGGTCTCCCCGGATGATGCCCGATTTGGCGCTGCACATTGGCCGGAAACCGGCGTGAGGTGGTTCGGCCCTCGCCTTTCTACAGCCTTCGGGTTTGTCCCTGCTGCTGCAGAAATTCGATGAGCCGCCGACCGACCGCCTCCGGTTGCTCCTGCTGCACCCAGTGCCCGGCTCCGTCCAGGAGATGAAATCCCACCATGTGTGTGCAGGCGCTCGTCTGCATCTTCTCCACGGCGCCGGGCGTCTGATAGACGCCCCAGTCGCTC
>JAHFUJ010000112.1:4994-13770 GCA_023265105.1 Acidobacteriota bacterium | reverse complement strand
TCCAGAATCGGTCCCAGTAACCGGGCAGGCTGGCTTCGGGCGCGTCGGCGGCGGCGTACACCGCGGCATCGCCGTAGGCGGCGGCCAGTTCGACGAGAAGCGTGGTCTTGCCGACCTGGCGGGGACCGGTGACAAGCTGGATCCGGCCCGGGGCCGGCTCGTCGAGGCGCTGGCGGAGCAGGGCCCGCATCTGAGCGGGGGCGGTCGCGATGGAGCTATCAGTCATAGTCGAATAATTATTCGAGTATGACCGATGGATACGATTCCGTCAACCCGCTTCAGCGCGCGCCGTGCACCAGAAAGAGGCGGGAAGGATTCTGGCGGACGGTATACGCGTACACGTTCGGGTCGTCCGCAACCACGACATTATCAATCCCCGTCACACCCGCCGTCTCGCCAGGTGACAGCACCCTGATCAGGTCGCGGCGGCCCGTGGCCACCTCCACCCGCTCGACGCGCGCGGGCAACAGACCTCGCGAGACGATGAGCGAGCGGCCGTCGGGGCTCCACCGCACGACCCGATCGTCTTTGTCGAGGCCGGCCACGTCTCGAGGAGCGCCGCCGGCCAGCGGGTAGAGTTGGAAGACTCCGGGCCCAGCCGCCGACTCGGCGCCCCGACGCACCAGCACCAGGCTGCTGTCCGGCGATACGAATCCCGCGTGCGTGTCCTCCGGCGTGACCGCTCGCGGCGGACTGCCACGGATGTCCTGCACGTAACAGCGCTCGGCGTGGCCCGGCTCGTTGCCGCACACGAGCACGCGCGTGCCGTCGGGAAACCACTGCCCGGTGGTGTGGTGTTCGATCTTCCCTGAGTCGAGGCGTCGCGACTCGCCTGCTCCCGTGGGGTACACGACGAGCTGATCCGGCGAGCCCGGCACGACCGCAAGCACCCATTTGCCGTCGGACGACAGGTCCGCCGCAAAACCCTCACCGAGACGAACCACCGGCGAGCCATCGGTCCTTCGCAGACACACGGCGTAGTTGTTGCCCACGGCGCCGCTCTCCTCCGTGAACAACAGCACGCGCCGATCCGATGAGAACTTGACGGGCTGCGAGAAGTCGAGCCACGAGAGGTTCGTCTCTTCTCGCGCACCAGGCGCCATGACTCGCATCGTCCAGCCGATGTCGTCGCGCGCCGCCAGCCAGCGGCCGTCGCGTGCAACGTCGTAGAGCGTCAGCCCTCCTGCGCTTTCGAGCGCTGGGCGGAGAATCCCTGACAGGCTTACGGCATACACCTTGAACTGGGCGTAGCTGAGACCGGCGGAAAACAGCACCTCGCGTCCCTCCGGCGACCACGCCAGTCCCTCCAACCCCCAATAGCCGTCGGCGAGGGTCGTCTTCTTGCCGGTCAGGTCCACGACGGCGACGCCGCCGCGGTCGTCGTACTTGATGGGATGCTCGAAAAACGCGATGCGGTCGCCCGCGGGCGAGACGCGGAGATCGCTGACGTACCCGGACGTTTCGTAGAGAACTTTGCCCGCTGGAAACTCGAGGCGATCTCGTCCGTTCGCTTCGCGAATGATCGCGAGGGTTGCGCCGTCGGGAGACCAGTCGGCCTCGCGCACGTTCTCGAGGATCTCGCGCGGCGCCCCGCCCCCCAGCGGCATCCGCGCCAGCGTACCGGTGAAGAGGCGATGACTGAGGTACTTTGCCTTCGTGAGAATCGCGAGCTCGTTCTTCGACGACACCGACAGAAGCTGCGCGTCGCTCAGTCCCAAACTGCGCGGTTCTGGATACTCTGGGCTCAGCGAGAACAGCTCGGCCGTGGTCCCCTTGAGTGCCGCGCTGAACACAATGGTCTTCCCGTCCGGCGCGAACAACGCGCGAAAGATCGTCTCTTGCTGATACGTCAGCGGCGTGAACGAGACGTGCTGAGCCGTGCTCGTGTTCGACCGACCGGCCAGAAACGACGCGGCACCGACCGCCGTCACGATCGCCGCCACGCCCGCGACCGCGAGCCAGCGCTGCACACTCCGCCGCGTCGCCGGCAGCGCCTGCGCTCCTGAGCTCGAGGCGCCCGACGACGCCTCGAGCGCAAACGCCACGTCGCTCGCGCTCTGGAATCGCTCGCCGGGGCCCTTCTCCAGGCAATGCTGGACGAGGCGTGCGAGCCCGGCCGGGAGGCTGGCGTCGAGACCGTCCGTCAGTGCCGGCGGATCTTCCCGGAGAATCGCCGTCATCGTCTCGGCAGCCGTTTCGCGCAGAAAGGCCCGCCGGCCCGACAGCAACTCGTACAGCACGGCGCCGAAGGAAAACAAGTCCGATCGAGAATCGCCGGCTTCCCCGCGCACCTGCTCGGGCGACATGTAGCCGACCGTGCCCAGCACGGTGCCGGGATCGGTGTGCCGATCGAGGGTCGGCAAACGGGTGAGCTCGGCGTCGGGGCCGGCGAGCGTCTGACGCGCCAGGCCGAAATCGAGAATCTTCACCCGGCCGTCGGTCGTGACGAACACGTTTTCGGGCTTCAGGTCGCGATGCGCGATGCCTTTCGCGTGCGCGGCCGACAGTCCGCGCAAGATCTGCACGGCGTAATCGACCGCCTTGCGCGTCGGAAGCGCCTGCGGCCCGCGCGAGGACAGCGAGTCAGCGCCCGCGGCCCGCGTGGGGGTGGGGCCCCACGCGACGTGAATGACGAGCGCCGCAGCGCGAGCGAGCGGGGGTGGGGTCCCCGCGAGCATTGGAGAATGTTGCCCACCATTCAGCTTCTCCCGCAGCGTCTGGCCGTCGAGCAGCTCCGTGACCAGGTACGCCGTGCCGCGCTCGCTGCCGAAGTCGAAGATGGCGAGGATGTTCGGGTGCGACAGCGCCGCGACCGCCTTGGCTTCGCGTTCGAAGCGCGCCAAGGCCGCCGGATTGTCGGCGAGATGGGGCGGCAGCACCTTGACCGCCACGTCGCGATCGAGCTTCGTGTCGCGCGCACGGTAGACTTCGCCCATCCCGCCTTGGCCCAGCGGTGCCAGAATCTCGTACGCCCCGAGTCGAGCACCGCTCGTCAAGGCCACCGGGCGAAGCTCCTTTCATTCTTCATTGGGAGAGGGCAATTATAGCGCTGCGTCGGGAGCACCCGATCCCACGACCTCGACCGGGTGTGGGCTGAGGGACGGGCCAGGTTATCCTGGCCCGTTGATGGGGACGTGGCGGCAACAGCCACAGCGGAAAGGAAACGATCAGTTCGTGGTCTTCGGGGGCATCCCAAAACTGAGTTCGGGCACGTATCTGAAGAGGTTATTCTCAATCACCGTAGCAATAGCGGCACGGCGTGCGCCGATCCGCGCCGCCGCGTCTCCCGTCACACCGGCCTTCGCCAAGAGTCCCGGCTCGTCAAGCTCGGCATACTTCGCGATCGGCCGGCCGGTGACGATCTGGCCGCCCGGCGCTCCGAAGTTGACGGCATACACCCAGAAGTCCTTCACGCCCGCCTTCTTGTAGTTCGGCAGGTAATCCGAAGTCATGCTGGCCGTGAACTCATCACCCTTTCCGGGCGCGACTTGGAAAGTTTGGATCACGAGAAAAGCGGGTGGCGTGGTCGAATTGCTCTGGATGCTCAAGTCTTGACGGAGCGTCTCTATGTACGTGCGCTGGCTCACAATCGTTGGACGGAGCTTCGCGTTGTAGTTGGCGACGCCATCGGCCCCGATCCCCTTTTGAAGCGCGCCCGGTTGGTCGTATTGCGCGTAGTTGGTAATCGGCTGCACGCTGACGAACGTGAAGGCCTGACCAGACGGTCCATTGGCCCACGTCCAGCGCCATGCGATGCCACCTTTCTTGAGCCCCGGATTCGCCTCGTTCTTGATCAGGTCCTGGTAGGTGCCGACCATGTCCGGCCTGACCTGCGTCACCTGTACCGCAATCCTCTGGGGTGGCGGCGCCGCCTGCGCAGGCGCGGCACCGCGGCCTTGCTGCGCGCCCCCCTGGGCCTGCGCGCCGCCCATTGTGTTCCACGCGATCGCGACTGTCAGCAGCACGACAGTCATCGACAGAAGCCACGCCTTGTGTGTTGGTCTCATCGTTGGCTCTCCTTTCGCCGAAACAAGAAACGGACGAAGGCGACCTATTGAGACTTGGTGGTGCTCTGCACTTCCACCAAGGCAATTTTGTTGACGCCGCTGCACGCCATCACGATCTTGCCATCCGTGGTGGTCTTGATGTTGCGCACGACGCCGCCGCCAGACGGGATCAGCCACGTCTGGAACTTCTCGGTCTTGGGATCGAACCGCACGAGGGTATTCGGCCTGACCGCCGATTCGCTGTACCAGATCGCGCCGTTCAACACGGTGATGCCGTACGGTTGGGACTTCGGCCCGCTCGGAGACGGCCACTCCGTCATCTTGCCGGTTTTCGGATCGAACCGGCCCAGGTAGCCACGGCTATAGTCCGAGTACCAAATCACGTCGTCGGCATCGATGGCGATGCGCCGGGGCCGGCTCTCGGCGTTTGGCAACTCGTATTCCTTGATCGCCATCGTGTCCGGATCGATGCTGGCGATCTTGTTGACGCCGAAGTCGACGAAGTATGGCAGGCCCTTGGTCGTCACCACCAACCCGTACGGGTTCGAGCGGGGCGTCGGAGACGTGACGAGCTTCAGGTCGCCGGTCCTCGGATCGAGACGCCCGACCATGTTGGAATTCTGCACCGTAAACCAGAGGATGCCCTTCTGATCGAAGAGGGGCGTGTGCGGATCGCGGGCTCCTTCGGGGAGCTTGTATTCCGTCACGGCACCCGTTTTGGGATCGAGCTTCCCGATATAGCCTTTCGAATTGGCCGTAAACCACACGTTGCCGCTGTTGTCGAGCTCCAGACCGTGGGGGCCCGACCCAGGCGTCGTCGCCGGATATTCCTTGAACTGGCCCGTCTTGGGATCGAACCGCCCCAGCACGTTGGCCCACATTCCAGTCCACCAAATCGCGCCGTCAGGCCCCGGTTCCGGATCGTGGGGCCGCGAGCCGAGGCTGGGCACGGTCCACTCTTTGATCGAGACCGTGACGCTTCCGGGGATCACGACGGCGGCCGGTCGCGGCTGTTCGGGGAAGTTTTTGCCGAGATATTCCGCCAGCACGCCGCTCTCATCCTTGGGCACGGCAACCATCGTGCTGAACAGGGTCTCCCATCCCTCGCGCGTGTAGCCACCCGAGTTGACCACCAGGTTGAGCGCGTGGCACTTCGTGCAATAGGCCTGGGCCGCCTCTTTGCCGGGGCCGTCCGGCAACGTGACGGCCTGACCGCGGCCTGGACCTCGACCTTGGCTGCGGGCCGGACCGACAGAAAAGACAAGAACGGAGCAGAGAAATGCGCCCACCATCAACGGCAAGAGGGATTTCTTCAACATAATTCCTCCAAAATCTCAGGCCAGGTTCACACGAGGCGAGTCATTGATTATACGCGTTGATCTCGAGAACATCGAGAATTCGTGGCGTACAGCAAAAAGCCCCGCCGGGATGCAGCGGGGCTCTCACGGGGACCGCGCAAGGGGTCCCTTCACGCTTACGCGGCTGGCTTCGGCACCAGCCTCATCGCGCTTCCGAACATCAGCTTTTGACCCTTGCTATCAACGCCAAGACTGCCCACGATCGTGACCTTCTGACTCATGAACCTCACAAGCCTGGCGTTGTTGTTCTTGGTCATGTCGCCGGCAATCACGTAGAGCTCACCCTTGTCGGTCACCAGAAGGACCGGCTGCCCCTTCTTCGCGCCCGCCACGTCGCATTCCGCGTGGGTGACGGTCGCCTTGTCCTTCGTGTAGCAGTCCTGATCGACGAGGCTACCGGTGATTTCGGCGGCCAGCGCTGGGGCGACCAGGACGAATAGAAAGACCGTCGCCAACGCTGCACAGAGCTTGCTCATAACTGTGCCTCCTGAAAACGAGTTCACAATCCTCCAGCCCTGGGAGGAAGAAAGTAAAGGTAACCAATGCTTATACCCACTCAGTTGGGGGCCTGTCAAGACGAAGCCTCAGTGCTCGAACCCTTTGCCCACAGACCCGCGTCGAAATCTTGACACGCAAGGGCCCCGGCATTACGCTGAGCGCCTCTCGAAAATCTTGGACAGAGGAGGCAATGGTATGGGCCAGGAGAAGTGCATGTCGTGTGCTGCCGGCGCCTCGCGCCGAGATTTTCTGAAATCGGTGGCCGTGGCTGGAGCAGGCGCGCTCTTGCCCGCCAGTGAGTTGCTCGCCCAAGTCGCGTCGCCGGCCGCCCGCCTGCAGGGCCGGATCGACGTCCACCACCACATCGTGCCGCCAAGCTTGCTTCAGGCCCTGGGCCCCCAGCGTCTCGCGGGCGGTTCGGCTGCCTGGACGCCTGCGAAAGCTCTCGAGGAAATGGATCAGGGAGGCGTGTCCTCGGGCATGAGCTCAATCGCGCCGGCCGGCGATCCGTTCAGCGATCCGTCGACGGCCGTCCGTCTCAGCCGCGAGTGCAACGAATACTCGGCGCGTCTCGCCGCCGATCATCCAGGCCGCTTCGGGGTGTTCGCCGCGCTGCCTCTGCCAAACATCGACGCCAGCCTCAAAGAGCTCGCGTACGCCTTCGACACGCTCAAGGCCGACGGCCTCGGCCTGTTCACGGTCTACGGAAACAAATGGCTGGGCGATCCGATTTTCAATCCGGTCTTCGAAGAGCTCAACCGCCGCAACGCGGTGGTCTACACCCACCCGAACACGGCCGACTGCTGCCGGAACCTCCTCCCGGGCGTCGGTGATGGATCGATCGAATGGGGGACCGACACGACTCGCGCGATCACGCTGATGATCTTCGGCGGCGCCGCCGCGCGCTACCCGAACGTGCGCATGATTTTTTCGCACGGCGGCGGCACGATGCCGTTCCTGGTCGAACGCTTCAACGGGATGGCGAACTCGGCGCAAAATAAACCGAAGTTTCCACAAGGGTTCGGCGGCGCGGCGGGAAAGTTCTATTACGACACCGCGCAGGTCGCCAATCCCGCGGCGATGTCGGCGCTCAGCAAAGTCGTGCCGATCTCGCAAATCGTGTTCGGGACCGATTACCCGTTCCGTACGCCGGCGGAACACGTCAAGGGACTGAAAGAGTGCGGCGTCTTCAGCGCCAGGGATCTGCAGCGAATCGATCGCGAGAATGCGCTGCCGCTGCTGCCGCGATTCAACGCGTAGCGCCGGTTTCAAAACCCAACGTGGCGTCCGCCTTCAGGCGGACCATGGCCGGCTAAAGCCGGTCGCCACATTGGGTTTGAACCCGGCTGTAACCAGAGAATGAGGCGAGGTAATGACAAAAAGACTCTTGGCTCTCGTTGCGTGCATGGCAGTGATGTGTTTGGCCGTGATGGTCAGGACCGCGGCCGCGCAGGATGCGAGGACGGTCCTGCAGGCCGCCGCCCGGACGATGGGCGCCGACAACCTGAAAACCGTCCAGATTTCCGGAACCGGGGTGACCGCGGCCGTCGGTCAGAGCTACAGCCCGAACGATGACTGGCCGCGGTTCGAGGTGACCAAGTACACCAAGACCATCGACTACGACGCCAAGTCTTCGAGGGAGGAGCTCACGCGCAGGCAGGGGACCAATCCACCGCGCGGCGGCGGCGGAACGCCGCTCCAGGGCGAACAGCAGCAGGTGTTCATCGTCAGCGGCGCCTCCGCCTGGAACATGCAGGCGAACAACGCGGTCCCGGCGCCGGCCGCAGCCGAAGTGCGGCAGCTCGAAATCTGGCTCACCCCGCACGGCTTCCTCAAGGGGGCCCTGGCCGGCAACCCCACAGCGATCACCACCACGGTCGCTGGACCTTCGACACCCGGCATGACGCAAGGCGGAAGAAAAGCAACCATGGTCTCGTTTACCGCGCTCGGGAAGTACAGAGTGAACGGGATGATCAACGATCAGAATCTCGTCGAAATGGTCCAGACACGGATACCCAATCCCGTCATGGGCGACATGTTGTACGACCTCAGATACACCGACTACAAGGATTTCGCTGGCGTGAAGTTCCCCACGCTCATCCACGTCCACCAGGGAGAGCCTCGACTGAATCCGGGCCATAACTCCAGCGAGATCAAGGTGACCAACATCCAGGCGAACCTGACCGTTCCGGCGGTCGCGGTTCCTGACGCGGTGCGGCAAGCCACGGTTCCAGCGGTTCGCGTCGAGTCGCAGAAGCTGGCCGACGGCGTGTGGCTCGTCGCCGGTGGGACTCACAACAGCGTGGCAGTCGATTTCCGCGACTACGCGGTCGTGGTCGAGGCGCCGCTGAACGAGGACCGGTCGCTGGCGGTCATCGGCGAAGTCAACAAGCTGATTCCCAACAAGCCCATTCGGTACGTGGTGAGCACGCACCACCACTTCGATCATTCGGGCGGGCTCCGCACCTACGTCGCCCAGGGCGCGACCATCGTCACGCACCAGGGGAATCGCGAGTTCTACGAGCAGGTCGTCTTCTCGCCGGCGCCGTGGACGTTGCAACCCGATCGGCTGGCCGCCTTCTATCCGTACTACGCCAATAATCGGACGCCCGCGCTCGAGACGGTGAATCAGAAGTACGTGTTGAGCGACGGCGTGCGAACGCTGGACCTTTACCCCGTGCAGGGCCTCAATCACGCCAGCACCATGTTGCTGGTGTATCTCCCGAAGGAAAAGATTCTGGTGAATGCGGATCTATACTCGCCGCCTGCTCCGGGGGCGCCGCCGCCGGTTTCCAACGCCAACATCGTGTCTCTCAACCAGAACATCCAGCGACTGAAGCTCGACGTCACGCAACATGTGCCCATCCATGGGGTGGTGGGAACGGCGGCGGACTTCTTGAAAATCGTTGGCAA
>JAHFUJ010000112.1:0-4894 GCA_023265105.1 Acidobacteriota bacterium | reverse complement strand
CCGGCGTGTGGACTGCGATCGTCGCAGGTTTCGTGATCGTGATCGGTGTGGTGACGCTCCTCTGGGCGGCGCAGCGGAGGCTCATCTACTTTCCGTTCGGCCAGGTGCCAACGCCCGATGAAGTCGGACTGACCGGTGTTGAGCCCGTGCAGTTCGCCACCGCCGATGGCATCACGCTGAACGGCTGGT
This sequence comes from Acidobacteriota bacterium, assembly GCA_023265105.1. GTDB lineage: Bacteria > Acidobacteriota > Vicinamibacteria > Vicinamibacterales > CAVVIG01 > JAHFUJ01. Next base: position 4,705 of record JAHFUJ010000112.1, on the reverse strand, counting down.
TCCTTCCCAGCCGCCGCTCGCCGGCAGGGTTCACCGTCCTGGTCTTCAACGGCAACGCTGGCAACCGAGCGTATCGGGCGCCCTTGGCCGCGGCGCTGCAGGCGCGCGGTTTTGCCGTGTTGCTGTTCGATTACCGGGGCTTTGGCGAAAACCAGGGCACGCCGACCGAGACCGGGCTCAATGCAGATGCTCGGGCCGTTCGCGCGTACCTAGTCGGTCGCGGCGACGTTGATTCCACACGGATGGTGTACTTCGGCGAGTCGCTCGGGTCGGCCCTCGCCGTCGATCTCGCGGCCCAATATCCTCCCGCCGCCCTCATCCTTCGGTCGCCATTCACATCGCTGATCGAACTGGGACAGATCCACTACCCATTTCTCCCCGTCCGATGGCTGCTGCGTGACCGGTTCGCCTCGATCGCGCGGATTCCTCAGGTCCGTTGCCCTTTGCTCGTTATCGCCGGTGACGCCGATCGCATCGTCCCGCTCGAACAGAGCAGGCGACTGTACGACGCGGCCCGGACGGCCAAGACGTTCGTGGTTGTGCCGGGAGCCGACCACAACGACGACGAGTTGCTGACCGGCAGAGAGATGATGGAAGCGGTTGTTCGATTTCTTCAATCAGCGGCGTAAGCCTGTGAAGAAATCGCTCTGACGTGGTGTCCGGCTTCCGCCTTCGCATAAAGCTTCGGCGGACGCCACGGCGATTTCTTCACAGGCTCTTCAGGCGTGCGCGACGTCAGCTCTCAGAATGACGATGGTACAATCCGTGCTGGAGGAGGAGTAGTGGAGGCGGCCCATTCGCGAGCGAAGCTCACCTACGCAGACTACGTGCGCTTTCCGGACGACCGGTTGCGGCACGAGATCATCGACGGAGAGCATTTCGTGACGCCGTCGCCGGTCACGCGCCATCAGCGGATCTCCAAGCGCCTCTTGTACTTGCTGGAACACTACCTTCAGAAGCATCCGATCGGAGAGGTCTTCCACGCACCGTTTGACGTCCTCCTCTCGGAGTTCGACATCGTCGAGCCGGATCTTATTTATTTGTCGAAGGCGCGCGCGCACTTTCTGACGGAGAAAAATCTGCAAGGTCCGCCCGATCTGGTGGTGGAAATTCTTTTACCAGGCACGCGGCGGCGTGACGAGAAACTGAAGCGCGACCTGTACGATCGGGTCGGCGTCCGCGAATACTGGCTGGTCGATCCCGGCAGGAACGTCGTGACCGTCTATCGAGGTGGAAAATCCGGTTTCAAGACCCCTCGAGTGTATTCGGCCTCGGCAGGAGACACGCTGACGACGTCGTTGCTTCCGAAGCTGACAATATCGCTCCAATCTCTCTTCGCCTGACCAATTACGAGATTACCAGATTACCCAATTACCAGATTCACCCTGCCAGATTCACCGTTTCGCGATCCGTCTGAGTTCTTCGAAGAAATTGAACACCAACACCACCTTGTCCTGCCTGGGCGCCGACTGGGCGTCAGGGACTGTCGCGAGCGCGAACCGTTCACCATCCGGATGCAAGTCGACGTTCCGGTAGAGTCTCGTTCGCACTTCGAAGCGCGCGTCCGACCAGAGGCGCGGCTTGTCCGCGCGAAACGAGTCGCCGTCCACCGAATACGACACGACCATGAGGCGTTGGTCGGGCGTCTCGAAAAACAGCTCGCGCCGTGCGCGAGACCAGATCGCATTCGTGCCGCCGCCGGTCGAGATCTGCCATTTGCCCCCCGGCCCCGGAAACGGCCGCACGTACACTTCAGACCGTCCCGACTCGTTCGACCCGTACGCCAGCCACCGGCCGTCGGGTGAAAACACTGGTTCCATCTCGGCGGCCGGGCTATTGAGGAAGGCGGTGGGCTTGCCCGGCTTCCAGCCTGAGGCCTCGTCGCCCTCCATCGGCAACATCATTAGATCCCAACCCGTTTGTGGACTGTTTTCGTAAAACGCCAGGAACTTGCCGCTCGAGTGCCACGACGAAGGATATTGAAGGTTCTTGCTCTCCGTCAGGCGCTGCACGTCACCAGTGCCATCGGCGCGCTGCCAGTAAAGATTGGACGTCAACTTGTCGCCCCGCGCCGACGCGAAAACGATGCGGCGGCCATCCGGCGTCCACACCGGGTTTCGATCCTGGGTCGGGTCGAACGTCAGGCGGGTCAACGTGTCGCGTGCCCACTCGTAGACCCATACGTCCACACCAGCACCGCCGGTCCCGATGTCCAGCGCGAGCCGGCGACCGTCGGGTGAAAAGCGGGGATTGCTCCAGCTCGCGGCGGTAGCCCGCAGCGGGGTCGCTTTGCCCGTGTGGTCCATCCAATAGATAAACGTGTCGCCGCTGGCGCTCCGGCCCGGCAAGTACACAAACGTGCCGGTGTCCGACACCGCAAACTGCGCGCCCCCGTCGCCCACTGAGCTGGTCACGCCCTCAATTGCCGGCACGGGCTGGCCGACGAGCTCGAGCCGATCCAGATCGAACGGCGCGGCGAAGAGTGTGTTGTCGTGGATGTAGACCAGATGTGCGCTTGGGAAGTAGCGGCCATAGTAACCACCGCGCTGCAGAATCTTGCGTGGGCCGTTCGGCAGCGGCTGCACGACGATGTTCGAGTTTTCGTAGCCCGCGCCGGTGTTGCTGTTGCTGGTAAAGAGCACGGCCTTGCCGCCGGGCAGCACCTGCGGCCATCGCTGAGTCGCTTCGCCTTCGGCGAGGGTCGTCAGCGGTTCTGGTTTCCCGCCGGCTGACGACACGCGCATCAAGTTACCGCCGGACCCGCCGATGGGTTGAAAGACGATCGTGCCGTCGTCGGCCCAGACGCCGCCGCGAACTTCGAGGCGCATCTGCGCACTCTGGGCTCGTTGACAGATGTAATCAATCCAGGATACACATGCGCTGGAGGCTCTTCGCGAGGAAGGTGTCTTCGATGAGAAACCCGAAATTTAAGACGATTCGGCCAAACTACCGGAAGAACGTGCTCGAAATTACGCTGGAGGAAAGAGGAAAGCTGACCCGCTACACCCTCCCCTTTGCGGTCTTCAGGGGGAAGCGGATCAGCGCCAGGAACCGTTTTGTATCGATCGACATCGATGAGGAGTTGGGCCGCCAGGGGGCAACGTTCGTAACGGCCGACGGCACCCGTGGTGATCTGCCCGCGGACCTTGTCCTGTACTACTGTGATCCGAGCTACGACTGGTCGCCGGTCAACCAGCTCAAGCGCCTCCTCAGGGACAAACTCGATGCTTCGAAGCTATCCGTCCGCGTGCTTGCGGACGCTTTGAAGACCTCTCCCTCGCAGGTCATTCGCCTGCTGGAAGAAAACCGGGGATCCAAGCAGCTTCTTCAGCTCCTCAAACTCGCAGAACTGGCCGGTTATCGCATCTCGTTCACTCTCAAGCGAAAACCGGCAGCGTAACTGCCATCGGCTACTTGTTCACCATCGCCAGCGCTTTTCGGTAGTACGACAGGTCGTAAAGCTTCTCGGCCGCCGGCGGCTTGCCGCCCCAGGAACGCTCCACTTCCGCCCGGAGCTTGAGGAAGTTCTTGAACGCTTCCACGTCGAACTGGAGATCCTTGCTCAGCGCGCCCGGTTGTCCCGGACCGCTCATCTGCGCCTCGTACGCCTTGGCAAGGAGGTCGTCCGGAAGCCTCGCAGCGCCCGTGCCGGCCATCATTTCCATCACCTTCGCCTTGTTGGCCGGCGACATGATCCAACGCTGCGCCTCGATGGTTGCGGCGAGATACCGCACCAGCACGTCGGCATGCTCGGCGGCCCACTGACGCCGGACGAACGTGCCGTTAGAGAAAAGCGGCCCAATGAGCTTGGCGCTCGAGCCCAGGCTGACGAACCCCTGACGTTCGGCCTGCCTGGCCTGCGTGGACCCCAGCATCCCCGCGGCGTACTCTTTGTGCGCTTGCATCTGGGCGAAACGGTTCGTGTACCCCGACACGAACTTGTAGTCGGCCATTTCCCTCAAGCCGCTCAGCAGCAGAATCTTTTTCAGCATGAGGGCGTTTTGGGTGTTGGTCGCGTCGACGATGAGGACCTTGCCGCGCAGATCGGCCGCCGACTTGATGCCCGGCTGCGCGACCAGCTCCTGATCCGCGTAGCCCGATCCGGCCACGACAATGACGTCGGCCACGCCGTTTGCCGCCATGGCGATGCCGTTGTCCAACCCGCTCTCGGCGATGTCCTCTTTTCCGTCGGCCAGGTCGGCCCGCATCACCTCCGAGCTGTTCATCGCCGTCGTCTGCACCTCGATCCCGTACTTGGCCAGGATGCCGTTCATCTGTGCGACCCTGATCGGCATCCCGCCGCCGACGATGCGAAGCGTCTGGACGGCCGGCTTTTGTCCGAGCGCCGGCAGGCCGGCGGCGACGAGGAAGATCCCGATGGCTCCGCACACCACACGCGCGCCAGTGAGAGCTGCTCCTGGGTTGAGTCGGCTCATAAATGTGTCTCCTTGTTGAAGGCTGACGGCAGCCTAGGCCGCTCGGACAGAGTTGTCAACTGCAAGTGGCGGGGATGCAAGTGGCGGGCGTTGACCTCGTACCATGCTGCCGTCATTACGCTGATGGCGATCAAAGGGCCCGCGGCCCGGAAGAAGAACGGCTGTTTGTGGGTCTGCATTGCAAGCAGAGCAGTGGTAAGCTGGCTGATGTCGTGGTAACACTCGAGCGAAAGGGCCGCCTGCTTGTCGCAAGGCCCGGCACAAAAGTG
>JAHFUJ010000417.1 GCA_023265105.1 Acidobacteriota bacterium | reverse complement strand
CCTGGCGCCGCTGCGCCGGGCGCGGGCGCCGGCGCCGGGGCGGGCGCGGCGAAGCCGGCGGGTGCGGGGACTTCGTCATGATCGAAGCGCAGGCGACGGCACGCTACGTCCGGACGTCGGCGCAGAAGGCCGGGCTCGTGCTCGAGCTCATCCGCGGCAAGGACGTCAATCGGGCGCTCGCGACGCTCAAGTTCGCCCGCAAGTCGGTTGCGGAAGACATCTCGAAAGTGCTTCGTTCGGCGATCGCGAACGCCCAGCAGAAAGAGGGCTTCAGCGGCGACGTCGATCGCCTGTATGTGTCGGCGTGTCATGCCAATCAGGGACCGTCGGCCAAGCGTGTGCGTCCCGCGCCGATGGGCCGCGCGTTCCGGGTGCTGAAGCGGACGGCGCACCTCACGGTGCAGGTGTCCGAGCGGCCGGCGCCGGTCATCGCCGTCGAGGCCGTCGAAACCCCGAAGCGGCGGGCCCGGACCGCGGCCGCCAAGAAACCGGCGGCCAAGCCGGTGCCGGCACAGAAGGCGAAGAAGAAGAAATAGCAGGTGGTGTCCGGCTTTGAACTAGTACGTAGTGTCCGGCTTTAGCCGGACGAGGAGTGGATGTGGGTCAGAAGGTTCACCCGTACGGATTTCGGCTCGGGTTCAACAAGACGTGGCGCTCGCGGTGGTACTCGGACCGCGACTACGCGAAGCTGCTGCACGAGGATCTGGAGCTGCGCTCGACCCTCAAGAAGCGCTTCGCGCACGCGGGCGTCTCCAAGATCGAGACCGAGCGTGCCGCCAACAAGCTGAAGATCGACATCTACACCTCTCGGCCCGGCATCATCATCGGCCGCAAGGGGACGGAAGTCGAGAAGTTGAAGCAGGAAATCCAGAAGCGGACCAACCGCGAGGTCTTCATCAACATTCAGGAGATTCAGAAGCCGGAGCTCGACGCCCAGCTCATCTCCGAATCGGTGGCGATGCAGCTCGAGAAGCGCGTGGCGTTCCGCCGCGCGATGCGAAAAGCCGTCGAGTCGGCCTTGCGCTTCGGCGCGCGCGGCATCAAGGTCCGGGTGTCGGGACGGCTGAACGGCGCCGAGATCGCGCGCTCCGAGTGGTACCTGCACGGGCAGCTGCCGTTGCAGACGCTCCGCGCGGACATCGATTACGGGCTCGCGGAGGCCAGCACGACCTACGGACAGATCGGCATCAAGGTCTGGCTGTACAAGGGCGAACGGCTGGTCCCGCAGCGAGGCCGGGAGGAAGAATATCGCGAGCGTGCGCCGCGGCGACCGGCGGCGCGAGGGTGAGACGATACGGGGAATCTGGTAATCGGGTGATCTGGTAATTGGGTAATTCAATTTAATTCAATTACCAGATTACGAGATTATCCAATTACCCGATGCAGGGATCGCAGTTATGTTAATGCCGAAGAAGGTGAAGTACCGCAAGCAGCAGCGCGGGCGCATGCGGGGCAAGGCGTGGCGCGGGTCCGATGTGTCGTTCGGCGACTATGGGCTGAAGGCGATCGAGCCGTGCTGGCTGACGGACCGGCAGATCGAAGCCGCCCGCGTCGCGATGACGCGGTTCATCAAGCGCGGCGGGAAGATCTGGGTGCGCGTGTTTCCCGACAAGCCGATCACGAAGAAGCCTCAGGAAACGCGCATGGGCAAGGGCAAAGGGGCGCCCGAACAGTGGGTCGCGGTCGTTCGGCCCGGACGCGTGCTGTTTGAAATGGAAGGCGTGACGGAAGCCGACGCGCGCCTGGCGCTGAAGCTCGCGGCCGCCAAGCTGCCGATTCTCACGAGGTTCGCGACACGCTTTGCCCAGGAGAAGATGTTATGAAGGCCGCGGAACTGCGCGACCTCGGCGCCGACGAGCTCGGCACCCGCGAGCGCGATCTGACCGACCAGCTGTTCCGGCTGCGCATCCAGAAGTCGATGGGGCAGCTCGAGGCGCCGGGCAAGATCAAAGTGGTGCGGCGCGATTTGGCGCGGGTGAAGACGGTGTTGCGGGGGAAGACGAAGGAGTAGTAGTCAGCATTCAGTAGTCAGCATTCAGTAGCCGGCATTCAGCAGCTGGTCGTCAGGAGCCAGGTCAGGAAGTATTGACTCCTGACTTCTGACTCCTGGCTTCTGACCACTTGAAAGATCCACATGAGCCAGAAGTCTGAAAAGCTCGGCGTCGTCGTCAGCAACAAGATGCAGAAGAGCATCGTGGTGGCCGTCGAGTGGCAAGTACGGCACGGGCTCTACGGAAAGACCGAGCGCCGCACGTCGAAGTTTATGGCCCACGACGAAGAGAACGCGGCGAAGGTCGGCGACACCGTCGAGATCGTCGAGACGCGGCCGCTCAGCCGCCGGAAGCGGTGGGCGCTCAAGCGGGTGGTGCGGCAGGCCGCTGAGGTATAGACCGGGCGGCCCTCGGAGATACAGCGATGATTCAGATGCGGTCGATCCTCGACGTCGCCGACAATTCCGGCGCGCGCAAGATCGCGGTCATCAACCCGATCGGCGGCTCGACGGGCCGCTACGCCCGGCTCGGCGATATCGTGACCGCGTCGGTGAAGGAAGCGACACCCGAGTCGAACGTGAAGAAGGGCCAGGTCGTCAAGGCCGTCATCGTGCGGACCGTGAAGGAACAGCGCCGCCGCGACGGCACTTATATCCGCTTCGATCGGAACGCCGCCGTGTTGATCAACGACCAGGGCGAGCCGATCGGCACGCGCGTGTTCGGGCCGGTGGCGCGCGAGTTGCGCGAGCGTCGCTTCATGAAGATCATCTCGCTGGCACCGGAGGTGCTCTAAAGAAGCTTTCAGCTTTCAGCTCTCAGCTTTCAGCTGAGAGGAACTGATAGCCGAGAGCTGATAGCTGATAGCTGATAGCTAAGAGATTATGTCGAGTTTAGCTACTCCGATTCGCAAGAACGACAACGTGCTCGTCATCACGGGCAAGGACCGCGGCAAGCGTGGCCGCGTGTTAAAGGTGCTGCCCGAGAAGAACCGGCTCGTGATCGAGGGCGTCAATATGATCAAGCGCCACACGAAGCCGAACCCTGGCAAGAACATCAAGGGCGGCATCGTCGAGCGCGAGGCGTCGCTTCACGCCTCGAACGTGCAATTGGTGTGCCCCGAATGTGGCGCGCAGACCCGCGTCGGCCGCAAGATCCTCGGTGACGGCCGCAAGGTCCGCATCTGCCGGAAGTGCGAGGGAGTCGTCGACAAATGAGCCGGTTGAAAGAGAAGTATCAGAAGGAAGTCGTGCCGGCCCTCACCAAGGAGTTCGGCTACAAAAACGTCATGGCCGTGCCGAAGATCGAGAAGGTCGTCGTCAACATGGGCCTTGGCGAGGCGTCCTCCAACGCGAAGATCGTGGACACGGGCGCCGACGA
>JAHFUJ010000111.1:10164-13797 GCA_023265105.1 Acidobacteriota bacterium | reverse complement strand
GTGTGTGCGCCGTTTCACGGTGGCCCGCGCGGTAAGCGGACCGAGCGCCACGTCGTTGGCCGTCACGTCGGCGTCGGCACAGAGACCGTAGGTGATGACGCGTCGCGTCATGCGTGGAAGGACGGCGGTCAGATTCGGATCGTCGGCGCACGCGATCACGGCGCCGTAAAACGGCACCTTGTTGGCAAAGTCGACGAACGCCTGCTGCAGGTCGTCGAAGCCGCCGTAGTTCTCGAGGTGTTCGTCGTCGATGTTCGTCATCACCGCAATGGTCGGAAACAGTTTGAGGAACGACCGATCGCTCTCGTCGGCCTCGGCCACCATCAGCTCGCCGCGGCCCAGCCGCGCGTTGCTGCCGAAGGCGCTCAGCCGGCCGCCGATGGCGACCGTCGGATCGAGCCCTGCCCGCTCGAGCACAACCGCGATCATCGACGTCGTCGTCGTCTTGCCGTGCGCGCCCGCGACCGCGATGCTGTAGCGGAGCCGCATCAGCTCCGCCAGCATCTCGGCCCGCGGAATCACCGGAATCTGCCGGCGCATCGCCTCGCGAACCTCGGGGTTCGCCGGGCGAACCGCCGCAGAAACCACGACGACGTCGGCGTCACCGACCTGTCCCGCGTCGTGCCCGTAGGCGACGCGGACGCCCAGCGTCGCAAGGCGATCGGTCACGGCGGATCGCTTTTCATCCGATCCGCTGACGACGTATCCAAGATTGGCGAGCAGCTCGGCAATCCCGCTCATGCCGATGCCGCCGATCCCGATGAAGTGCACGCGCCGCGTCTTGCCTAACACGTTTGCCGCAATCTTTGGTGCTCGCGGGGCCCCACATCTTTCACGGCGCCGGGGCCCCACCCCCGGCGCTTCTGGCTCAGGGCTGCCGCTCGCTGCTGCCTCGCGCCTTCGCGCTCGGCAGCGGCCGCAGGCGCTGCCACGGAAACCCAGAGAAAAATAGCCACGGAGTCACTGGCAAACCTCCTTAGTCGGTCAGCGGCCACCGGGAAAAGGTCTTGGCTCGGTGTCCTCTGTGTCTCCGTAGCGACGTTCACGTGTTCACCAACTCCAGCGCGCGATCGACGATGACGCGCGCGGCGTCTGGTCGCGCCATCGCGCGCGCCGCCGCACCCATGCGCGTCCGGGCATCGCGATCGTTGGCGAGTGCCAGAATCCGTTGCGCCAGCAGGTGCCCGGTCATGTCCTTCTGCAACAGCACCTCGGCGGCGCCGACCGCGGCCAGCGCCTCGGCGTTCTTGCGCTGGTGATCGTCGGTCGCCCCCGGCAGCGGAATCAGAATCGCCGCCTTCCCCGCCGCCGTGATCTCCGCGACCGTCGTCGCGCCGGCACGGCAGACCGTCAGGTCCGCCTGTCCGAGCTGCCGTCCCATGTCGTCGAAGAACGGCGCGACGTCTGCCGCCAGCCCCGCTTCGCGGTAAGCGGTGCGCACCATCTCCACATCTCGTTCTCCCGTCTGGTGCGTGAGACGAAGATGTGGACCGCCAGCCGCCAGCTTCGCCGCTGCCTCCACCAGGGCCACGTTGATCGCGTGCGCGCCCTGAGAACCGCCAAAAACTAAAACCCTCGTGATCGCTGCTCGAGTATCTGCAACTGGCTCCTTGGTGGGTCCGACCGTCTCGAGAAATTCCGGCCGAACCGGGTTACCGCTGACAAACGCCCTCGATCCGAAATACTTCTGCGTCGATCCGAACGTCACCGCCGCCGCGCGCACGAACGGCGCGAGCAGCCGATTCGTCAGCCCGGGCACGGCGTTTTGCTCGAGCAGCATCGCGGGGATTCCGCGTAGCGCGGCCACGAGCACAACCGGCCCCGAGCTGTACCCGCCGACGCCGACGGCCAGATGAGGCCGCCGCGTCGATACGATGCGCCACGCATCGGCCATGCCGAGCGGAACGAGGGCCAGGCCGCGCACGCGCTCCACGATCGACTTGCCTTTGAGGCCGCCGCTGCGAATCAGATCGAGCGCAAAGCCCTCGCGCGGGACGACCCGTGCTTCGATGCCGCGCGCGGTGCCCGCAAACGAGATCTGCGCGTCCGGCCGTCGCGCCAAGAGCTCCCGCGCGATGGCGATACCGGGATACAAGTGGCCGCCGGTCCCGCCACCGGCGACGATGACACGTAAGGGGTCGGGAGTCCTTTTCGTCCCGCCACGATCGAGCGACACAGTCATCACGAAAAGGACTCCCGACCCCCTTTTCCCGTATCTCTTCCCGTACGTGGCGTCCGGCTTCAGCCGGACCCTCAGCCGGACCGTGATCTCGATCTCTCATGCCTCTGACGATGCGTGCTGCGACACGTTGAGCAGAATCCCCATCCCGAGCAGATTGATCAGCAACGACGACCCGCCGGCGCTGACGAAGGGGAGCGGAATGCCCTTGGTCGGCATCAGCCCGAGCACCACGCTGACGTTCACAAACGCCTGCACCGCCACCATCGTCGTCAGCCCGAGCGCGAGAAACGCACCGAAGCTGTCGGGCGCGCGCAGCGCGACGCGCAGTCCGCGCCACGTGATCAGACAGAAGCACAGCAAGACCGCCGTGGCGCCAATCAAACCCAGCTCCTCTGCAATGACCGAGTAGATGAAATCGGTATGCGGTTCGGGGAGATAGAAGAGTTTCTGCACGCCGTTCATCAGCCCTTTGCCCCACACACCGCCGGTGCCAACCGCAATGAGCGATTGAATGATCTGGAAGCCGTCGCCGAGAGGGTCGTCCCAGGGATTGAGAAACGCCAGCGTGCGACGGCGCCGGTAGGCCGATCCCATCACGGCGACATAGAGGACGGGCAATGCGCAGAGCGCCGCGCCAAGGATGTAGCGATAGTTCAAGCCCGCTCCAAAGATCATCGCCGCGGCAATCAACAGAAGCGACATCGAGGTGCCGAAGTCCGGCTCGAGCAGGATGAGCCCCATCAGACCGATGAGCACGACGCCGATGGGCAACACGGAGTACCGGACGTCGTCGATCCGGTGCATGCGCCGTTCGAGCAGCGCGGCGATGAAGAAGATCGCGCTCAGCTTCGCCAGTTCCGAGGGCTGCACGCCGATGCCTCCCAAACCGAACCACCGCCTGGCGCCGTTGACCGGCGCGCTGAAGAGAACGGCCACGAGTCCGACCGTCGCGAACGCCAACGCCGACCAGATGAACACCGGCTCCTTGTAATGGCGATAGTCGACGCGCATCACGATGCCGAGCACCGCCACGCCGAGCGCCGCCCACATCCCCTGTTTGATGAGAAACAAATAGGGGCGCTGATAACGCTCGAGCGCCATCACCGCCGACGCGCTGTAGACCATCACGATGCTGAGGCCGACCAGAAGGATGGTCGCGAGGAACAGCACCCTGTCCGACTTGAGCTTACGAGCCATGACCCCCTATAAAGCTAAGCCGACCTTCGCCCGAAACACTCCCTGGCCGGCCGATCACGAAACGGTCACCTGTGACCTTTCCCGTGGCGTCCGGCCAAATTCCCGTGGCGTCCGCCCAAATTCTCGTGGCGTCCGGCTTCAGCCGGACCTAGGATCGTCGTGAGCGGTCAACAGTCATCAGTCGGCCTCGGATGAAGGCACCAGCTTCGCAGGCCGGGGCAGCCTGCGTTCCCAGCAGCCAATCCTTCACCGCG
>JAHFUJ010000111.1:0-10064 GCA_023265105.1 Acidobacteriota bacterium | reverse complement strand
CGGCTTCAGCCGGACCTAGGATCGTCGTGAGCGGTCAACAGTCATCAGTCGGCCTCGGATGAAGGCACCAGCTTCGCAGGCCGGGGCAGCCTGCGTTCCCAGCAGCCAATCCTTCACCGCGGAGAACCGACTGACGACTGCTCACCGCTCACAACAACGGCAGGTCTGACGTGCCGGTGAAGAAATCACGGTAAACGCAGAGGCCGCAGAGAGAAATCCTCAAGAGAATGCTCTGCGTGCTCTGCGTCCAAACGTGGCATTTTTCACAGGCTGCGCGCCAGACGCGCGACCTCGCTCTTGAACCTCCTTCCGCGCTCCGCGTAATCGCTGAACATGTCGAAGCTCGCGCACGCCGGCGCGAACAGCACGACGCCTGACGGCCTGGCCAGCGCGAACGCGGTCTCGACCGCTTCCTCCAACGACGCCGCCTCGCGCAGGTCGACGGCCCCGGCCAGCGCGGCGCGAATCAGCGGTTTGGCCTCGCCGATCGCGACGACCGCCTTCGCGCGCGACGCGAGCGGCTCGCGCAACAGCCGCAGATCGCCGCCCTTGAACCGTCCGCCGATGATTGGCACCAGCGCGCCCTCGAAGCTCTCAATCGAGCGGAGCGCCGACTCGACGTTGGTGGCCTTCGAATCGTTCACAAACCGCACGCCGCCGATCTCGGCGACGAGTTCCATCGTGTGCTCGAGACCGTGAAACGACTCGACCGCGGCGGTCATCGCCGCCGGCGCCGCGCCGGCAATGGCGCCGACAGTGGCGGCCGCCATCACATCGGTCACCAGATGGGGGCCGAGCAGATGAATGGCATCGAGCGGAACGAGGTGCCCGGTCGCGTCCTTCCGGCGATCGACAATCCAGCGATCCTCGATGACCGTTCCTTCCGCAATCGGCTCGCGGCGCGCGAACAATCGCCGTCGGGCCCGTCCTTGCCGTGCGAGCTCGAGGACCGCGGGATCGTCGGCATTGACGACCGCCCAGTCGCTGGCGTCCTGGTTCTCGAAGATCCGCGCCTTGGCCGCGCCGTATGCCTCCAGGCTCGGATGGCGATCGAGATGGTCGGGTGAGAAATTCAGCATCACCGCGATCCAGGGATGAAACGTCTCGATCTGCTCGAGCTGAAAGCTGCTGGTCTCGACCACATGGAGTGTCTCCGGCGTCGACGCCGGCACCTGGGCACTGAGCGGCGCGCCGATGTTGCCGCCGACGGTCACCGTGAATCCGGCCGCCTCCAGCATGCGGCCCGTCACCTCCGTCGTCGTCGACTTGCCTTTCGTGCCGGTAATCGCGATGACGCGGCCGCGCAGCCACCTCGACGCCAGCTCCAGCTCGCCGACCACCGGCACGCCGCCGCTGCGCGCGGCGCGCACGACGGTCTGCTCGGGCGGCACGCCCGGGCTCAGCACGACGAGATCGGCGCCGGCGAACGTCTCCGTTTTGTGTCCTCCCAGCTCCAGTTGCACGCCAAGTCCGCGAAGCGGTTCCGCTGCCGCGACCTCGACGCGCGTCTCCGACAGCGTCACGTGCGCACCGCGGCGGGCCAGCAGCTCGGCGGCGGCGATGCCACTGCGTCCGGCACCAGCGACCGTCACGCGTTTGCCAACAACGCTGAACATCTTTCTCTTATGCTCGCGGGGCCCCACCCCCGCTCGCTCGCGCTGCGGCGCTCGAAGACTCGCTCTCCTCGCGCGGGCCGCAGGCGCTTCCCAAATCCCTAATCCCAAATCCCTAATCCCAAATCCCTAAACTAATCCCAAATCCCTAATCCCCAATCCCAGTCCCGCGCGTCAGCGCAGCTTCAGCGTCGTCAAGCTGAGCAACGCGAAAATGATCGCCACGATGACGAATCGCGCGATGACCTTGGGTTCGCTCCAGCCGATCAACTCGAAGTGATGATGGATCGGCGCCATCTTGAACACGCGCTGGCCGGTCAACTTGAACGACGCCACCTGGATGATGACCGACAGCGCTTCGAGCACGAACACACCGCCCACGATGCCGAGCAGCAGTTCCTGCTTGATGAGAATGGCCACCGTGCCCAGCGCGGCCCCGAGCGCCAACGATCCGACGTCGCCCATGAAAATTTCGGCGGGATAGGAGTTGTACCAAAGGAACCCGAGCGACGCGCCGACCAGGGCGCCGCAGAACACCGTCAACTCCGCCGATTGTGGAAAGCGCACGAGCAGCAGGTACTCCGCGAGCACCCGGTGACCGGTGACGTACGCGAGCGCCGTATAGGCGGCGGCCGCGATCGCAAACGTGCTGATGGCCAGCCCGTCGAGGCCGTCGGTCAGGTTCACCGAGTTCGAGGCCGCGACGAGGACGAAGACGGTGAATGGCAGATACCACCAGCCAAGCTCGGGAATCAGACGCTTGAAGAACGGGAAGATCAGCCGCGTGTTGTACAAGCCGTGCTGCGCCAGCACGAGCAGGACGATGCCGACGGCGGTCGCGATCAGAATCTGGCAGCCCATCTTGTAGCGCGGCCACAGCCCGTAATGCGATCGACGCACGATCTTCAAGTAGTCGTCGGCAAACCCGACGCCGCCGAACGCCGCCGTCGTCACCATCGCAATCCATACGTACACGTCCGTCAGGTCCGCCCACAGCAGCGTCGGCACGAGGGCGGCCGTCAGGATGAGCAGCCCGCCCATCGTCGGTGTTCCCGCCTTGGGACGGTGCGACGTCGGCCCCTCCTGCCGGATCACTTGGCCGATTTGAAACTCCCCCAGCTTCCGGACCAGCCACGGGCCGAGCGCCAGGCTGATCGCGAGCGCGGACAGACTCGCCGCCGCGGTGCGGAACGTGATGTACCGCGTCACGTTCAGCACGGAGAGTTGTGTGTGGAACGGGTAGAGCAACTGATACAGCATTAGGCGAACTCCGCCTTCAACCGTTCCACGACCACGTCGCCCCGCACGCCGCGCGACCCCTTCACGAGCACGAGGTCGCCCGGTCTCGTCCACTCCGCCGCCAGGGCCGCTGCCTCCGCGCTCGTCGCCACGTGCCGCACGCGCTCGCGCGACATTCCTGCCGCGACGGCCGCCTCGGCCAGCGCCCTCGCGGGCGCGCCGCCGAAAGTCAGCAACAGGTCGACGCGCGAGGCCGCGACCGTTCCCCCCACGTCCTGGTGCAGCGCGACGGCCCGATCGCCCAGCTCGAGCATTTCGCCAACGACCGCGATGCGACGCGACGAACCTTCCGCCGTGCGGAGCACCTCGAGTGCCTGGCACATCGCGCTCGGATTCGCGTTGTAGCTGTCGTCGATCACGACGACGCCCTTCGCGAGCCGCAGGATCTCGCCGCGACGAGGCGCGGGCCGCAGACGCGCGGCACGTTCCGCCACCTGGTCGAGCGGGATACCAAACTCGATCGCCACCGCGGTCGCCGCCAGCACGTTGGCGAGATTCCCGCGTCCGAGAAGGGGCGTCGCGAGATCCACGTCGCCCCGCGGCGTCGACACGCGGGCACTGACGCCTTCGATGCCGCGATCGACGAGGGCCGTCGCGCGCACGTCGGCGTCCCTCTCGATCCCGAAGGTCGCCACCCGCCCCGCGAAGGACGCCGTCCTCGCCGCAATGCGCCGGTCGTCGGCATTGGCGACGAGCACGGTGCCCGACGTGGCGCCCTCGAGAATCTCCGCCTTCGCGTCGGCAATCGCCTCGACCGACGAGAAGAAGCCGAGGTGAGCCTCGCCGACGTTGGTCCAGACGCGCACTTCGGGTTCGGCAACGTGGACGAGCGTGCTGATCTCCCCGGCGTGGTTCATGCCAAATTCGACGACCGCAATCTCCGGCCGCTCGGTCAATGCCATGAGCGACAGCGGCAGACCGATGTGGTTGTTGAGGTTCCCGCGGTTGCGAATCACCCGATACCGCGCCGCCAGGAACTCCGCCGTCACTTCCTTCGTCGTGGTCTTTCCGGCGCTGCCGGTGATGGCCACGACCTTCGTGCCCGAGTCGATCCGCACCGCATGCGCCAGCGCTTGAAGCGCCGCCGTCGTGTCGTCGACCTCGATGACGACGACGCCGGTGTCGCGTGGCAGCAGGCGGCCGCGCGGCCGCGGCACGACGAGCCCCGCGGCGCCGGCTCCGATCGCGGCCTGCGCGAAATCCGCGCCGTCGAAGCGCTCGCCCCGAAGGCCGATGAAGAGCTCGCCCGGCGCCAGCGTCCGCGTATCGATCGACACGCCGGTGAACTCCCGCGTGCCGTTCCCGAACACGACCGTCCCCGCCATGGCCGCGGCCACCCAGTCCGCGGCCAGCCGCATCGCTGACGTCCTCGGCACGGCGCGGCCCTACACCACGCCCGAATTGGTCCGGCGACGGACCAGCGCCTCGCGCGCCACGACGACATCGTCGAAGGGCAGGACGCGATCGCCGATCACCTGGTACTTCTCGTGTCCCTTGCCGGCGATGAGCACGAGATCGCCGGGCCGCGCGAGCTCGATCGCCTTGCCAATCGCCGCGCGACGGTCGACGATGGACAACAACCGCTGGCCGCCCACGCGCTTCGCGTCGGGGATGATGCCGCGCTGGATCTCCTCGATGATGCGGCTCGGGTCCTCGCTGCGCGGGTTGTCCGACGTGATCACGATGAGATCGCTGAGGCGGCCCGCGACGGCGCCCATCAACGGACGCTTCGTGCGATCGCGGTCGCCTCCGCATCCAAACACCGTGATGAGCCGGCCGCGCGCCAGTGGGCGCGACGTCTCCAGCAGGTTCCTCAAGGCGTCGTCGGTATGCGCGTAGTCGACGACCACGGTGACTTCGTCTTTCGGACCCGACACGACTTCGAACCGGCCCGGCACGCGATCGAGCGCCTGCACGCCCCGCTCGATCGCATCGAACGGCAAGCCGAGGGCGATCGCTGCCGACACGGCCGCGAGAATGTTGTAGACGTTGGGGCGACCGACGAGCTTCGACTGCACATGCACCGTTCCGCGCGGCGTGCGGACGTCGAAGGTGAGGCCGCCGAGCGAAAACGACAGCGGACCCGACGTGATGTCGGCGGGACGATTGATGGCGTAGGTCACGGGTCGACCGGCGACGTCGGCCAGCGCGGCACCCCGCGGATCGTCGAGATTCACGAGGCTCGGCGCCTCGCGCGGCAGCATGTCGAACAGCCGCCGCTTGGCCTGGAAATACGCCTCCATGTCCGCGTGAAAATCGAGGTGGTCGCGCGTGAGGTTCGTAAACACCGCCGCCGCGAACGCCGTGCCGTCGACGCGTCGCAGCGACAGGGCGTGCGACGACACTTCCATCGCGCACGCGCCGCACCCGCGGTCGACCATCTCCCGAAGCAGACGTTGCACGTCGGGCGCTTCCGGCGTCGTGCGCGTGGCTTCGCGCAGCTCATCCCCAATCCGGTATCCGACCGTGCCGAGCACGCCGCACGGAATGCCCGCCGCCTCGAACATCGACGCGATCAGATACGCCGTGGTCGTCTTGCCGTTCGTGCCGGTGATGCCGACGACCCGCATCTCGGCGCTCGGGTGGCGATAGAACGCGGCGGCCAACCGCGCCAGCGCGAGCCGCGCGTCCTCGACCATCAGCCACGGAATCTGGACGTTCGGTGGCGCCAGTTGTTCGGAAACGATCGCAAGAGCGCCGCCCTCAATCGCCTGTCGCGCGAACGACGCCCCGTCCGCATGCAGGCCTTTAAGCGCGACGAAGACGTACCCCGGCTTCACGGCGCGCGAGTCGTAGGCGACGCCGGTCACGATCCCGGCCGCCGCTTTTTCCGCGCCGATCGCGGCATCCATCAACCCGTGCCCGCGCAGTACGCCGTAAAGTTCGGCCCAGGTCATGGTTGCGCCGTGCCCGATACCTGCCGCCAGAGCGACCGATCGAGCGTGACTCGGCACACGCCGCCCGCTTCGAGCGGCGTACCCGCCGGCGGATCCTGCGACACGACCAGACCGTCGCCCGACATCCGCGCCGTGAGGCCGACCTTGACCAGCGTGCGCACTGCTTCGCGCGCGCTCATCCCGCGGAGATCGGGCACCATCCCGGCAGGGCCGTCGGCGACAAAACTGACGAGGGGACCGGCCGCCGCCGGTGACGCCGTCTGCAGGCCGGATGTTTCGTCATGGCGCGCGACCAAGACCGGCGGGGCCGGGTTCAGCGTCGGGCCGATGCCGAGGTAGCGCAGCGTCGATTCCGCGATCCGCTTGAAGATCGGCGCCGAGACCGATCCACCGAAGTAGGCGCCGGCATGCGGCGAATCGATGACGACGATGATCGCGACCGCGGGATTGCGAGAGGGCAGGAAGCCGACAAACGATGCGTTGTAGTCGGACTTCGAGTAGCGGCCCTCGACGAGCTTGCGGGCGGTGCCGGTCTTCCCGGCGATCGTGTAGCCGGGAATCTGCGCGGCCGTGGCCGTGCCCCGCTCGACAACACCTTCCATGATCGTGGTGAGGACGACGGCCGTGTCCGCTTCGATCGTCCGGCGCACGATTCTCGGCTGAACGCGGTAGCGCCGATTGTCGTGATACACCGCGCGAATCGCGCGGGGTTCGACAAGCTCGCCCCCGTTGGCCACCGAGCTGACGGCGGTCAGCATCTGCAGCGGCGTGACGCCGACCTGATAGCCCATCGACACCGACGCCAACGCGCTGTCGGTCCACTTCGCCGGGCTCCACACGATGCCGGGGCTTTCACCTGGGAAATCGGGCGAGACCGGATGTCCGAACCCGTAGCGCTGCACGTACCGGCTCAGACGCTCGGTGCCGATCTGGAATCCGATCTTGATCGCGCCGACGTTGCTCGATTCAACGATGACGTCGCTAAACGACAACACCCCGTGGTTCCTCATATCGCGAACCACCCGCGATCCGATGGCGATCTGGCCCGGATTCGTGTCGATGAGCGTATCGATCGGCATCACTTTTTCTTCGATCGCGGCTGACGCGGTGACGATCTTGAAAGTCGAGCCCGGTTCGTAGAGGTCCTGCACCGCCCGATTGCGGCGTTCGATTTCGGGCGAATCGCGATAGGCGTTTGGGTTGAACGTCGGCTCGTTCGCCATCGCGAGAATCTCGCCGGTGTGCGGGTTGACGATGATCGCGCTCCCCCCCTCCGCGCGGTTTTCGACGACGCCCGCGTGAAGCTCCCGTTCGGCCACGTGTTGCAGGTACTCGTCGATGGTCAGCTCGACGGTCGACCCCGAGGTCGGTGGCCGCTCGAAGCGGCTGAACGCGTGGCGCCGCGCGTCGGTGTGGATGAGGACGGTGCCCGGCTTGCCGCGAATCCGCGAGTCGTACGCAAACTCGAGGCCGCCCAACCCGGCGTTGTCGATCCCGACGTATCCCAGAAGATTCGCCGCCAGCTCTTTGTTGGGATAAAAGCGGCGGCTCTCTTTGATGAAGCCGAGGCCGTCCAGATTCAGCGCGGCGACGCGTCGCGCCTGGTCCGGTGAGACCTGCCGGCGCACGTAGGCGAACGCGCGCGACTGACCGAGCCGCTCGGTCAACGCCTGCCGCTCTCTGTCGGTGCAGTCGCCAAACGCGTCGCAGAGCCTGCCGGCCGTCTCCGTGGCGTTGCTGATGTCGGAGGGCACGGCGTAGATCGAATCAGCGTCGACGCTGGTGGCGAGGATGCGGCCGCGCCGATCGAGGATGTCGCCGCGCTTGGCCGGCGCGACGATCGTCCGCATCTGCTGCCGTGTTCCGCGGGCGACGAGATCGGCGTGCCGGAAGATCTGCAGATAGACGAGCTGCCCCTCGAGGCCGGCCGCCCAGACCCCGAGCAGTCCCGCGGCGACGAGAATGCGTCGTCTCAGGGTGACGCGCCAGTCAGTTGTCGGCTCGCGCACTCCCGCAGTCCTTGGTCATCGCCGCAGGGCGACGACCGATTTCGCCGGCGGATCGGCCGGCAGCACTCGTTCGATCACGATGGCCTCGTCTTGCCCCGGCGCGACGAGGTGCAACCGCTCGGTCGCCAGCATTTCGATGCGTGTGGGTGACTTCAACGTTTCGACTTCGAGGCGCAGCTGGCGCATCAGCTCCTCTTGGGCCGCCCGCTCCCGCTCCATCTGCTCGATTTCGTATCCGTGCCGCAGCAGTTCGAAGTGCTGCCAGGCCGAGAACAAGAGGACGAGCACCAGAAAGCCCGCGATGCCGACCGAGTTCCAGAGGTCGCGCTGGCGCGCCTGGTCGATTTCGCGGACGATGGGGTTGTTGCGAACGTCTTTCTTAATCGCGTATTCGAAGGGTTCCATCATCATCCTATGGCGCGCTACCCAAGGCGTTCCGCGGCGCGCAACTTGGCGCTGCGTGCCCGCGGATTTCGATTCACCTCGTCCTCGCTCGGCACGATCGGCTTTTTGGTCAGCACCTTGACCGCCGCGTCGCCATTTCGTTCGAGTGCACGCAACGTGTGCTTCACGATCCGATCTTCGAGCGAATGAAATGTGATCACCACCAGCCGGGCGCCGGTGCGCAGTCGCCGCGCGGCCGCTTCGAGAAATCGATCGAGGCCTTCGAGCTCGCGGTTCACCCAGATGCGGAAGGCCTGAAACGTCCGCGTGGCCGGGTCGATTCGCACGTGGCCGCGCCTTGGGATCGCGCGTCGCACGATCGACGCGAGGCGCCCTGTGGTGTCAACGGGCGCATCGCGCCTCGCTTCGACGAGCGCGCGCGCGATCCGACGCGAGAACCGCTCCTCGCCGTAGGCGAAGATCGCGTCAGCGATCTCGCGCTCGGTCGAGCGGGCGACGAGGTCGGCCGCCGTCTCGCCGCCGCTTCTGTCCATGCGCATGTCGAGCGGCTCGTCGCGCTGGAAGCTGAACCCGCGGCCGGGTGCGTCAAACTGCAGCGACGACACGCCGAGATCGGCCAGTGCGCCGTCGACGAGCGAGATGGCTCGGCGGTCGAGCACGGCATCAATCGCGCGGTAATCGGCGTGCACGAGCTCCACCCGATCGCTCCAGACGGCGAGCGCCTCGCGCGCGCGCGCCAGCGCATCCTCGTCGCGATCCAGCCCGATGACGCGCGTCGCACCTCCCGCGAGCAGCGCGCGGGAATGACCGCCAAGGCCGACCGTGCAATCGACAAACAGGCCGCCGCGCTCGGGCCGCAGATGCCGCAAGACCTCGGCGGTGAGCACGGGGATGTGGCCGTCCATCAAATCCCGAACCCCGAAAGCGCGCGGGCGTCATCGTCGGTGTACGGCTCGCGCTGCAGCTTGGTGAGGAATCGATCGTGGTTCCACACGTCGAGGTAGTTGTATTGGCCCACCACATCGACATCGCCTGCCATCGTCGCGGCGTCGCGCAGGCGGAGGGGGATGATCACGCGTCCCTGCGCGTCGAGCTCGGCCGCTTGTCCGAAGTAGTTCACGCGATCGAGGAAGCGAAGCCGTGAGGGATGCGTCGACGGCATCTCGCCGAGCTTCTGCTCGATCTCGAGCCAGACCGGCATCGGATAAATGCGGACATACTCGCCGGTGAGGCTCGTCAGGAACAATTCGCGGCCGTACTTGCCCTCAAGCAGGGACCGAAAGGCATTGGGGACCTTGAGTCGTCCCTTGTCGTCGATGCGCGCGGGCGAGTTGCCCCTAAGCACACGAAACCCGCTCTATGACTCCACTTTTTTCCACAAAAGTCCACGACGATAGTAGGAGACGCTCGGCGGGATGTCAACCGCAAAATCCAGCTGTTCAGTAAGTTGCGTCTAATTTTCGCCTCTTGATCGCCCTCTGGGGCGTACGACCGATCTGGTCCGGCTGAAGCCGCACACCACGTACAGCGGTCCGGCTGAAGCCGGACACTACGTACGGACGACTCGTGTACCGCGTCAGCGACGTTCGTGGCGTCCGGCTTCCCGCCGCCGCTTCGCTCCGGCGAGGCTCGCCGGAGCGCAATGCGCGAAGGCGGCAGCCGGACCCTTGTCGTGGCGCGGGTCTTTAAACCTGCCGCTGCTTACGTACGCTACGATGCACGGTTTCACCATGCTTCGCGCAGCACTCATTGGCGTCGCCTCGAGCGGCAAGACGACGCTCTTTCAGTTGATGACGAGCGCAAAGGAAACCGCGCGCGCCGCCCACGGCAAGGGCGAGGTC
>JAHFUJ010000416.1 GCA_023265105.1 Acidobacteriota bacterium | reverse complement strand
GCCCCTGGTGAAGGCGGGCATCGAGTACCACAAGGCGTGCGCCGGCGAGTGGATCAAGCTGTTCCGGCGTCCCCGGAACCGAATCGACGCCTGGAAAAATTGACGACTTGACCTCCCGCCAGCGTGCGTGATATCCCTTCCGGCATTCTCTCGTCATCCGGTGCGTTCCTGTAAGGAGGAGAAGTGATGAAGTTTCAGCGAGTTGCGCCTCTCGTCCTGTTGTTGGGTCTGATGCTCCGGCCGGCCGCCGCGTGGGCGCAGCTCTCGGACACCGCCACCATCGCGGGCGTGGTGAAAGATACGTCGGGCGCGGTTATGCCAGGCGTGACCGTAGAGGCCGCCAGCCCCGCTCTGATTGAGAAGGTCCGCAGCGTCGTCACCGACGCCCAGGGGCAGTATAAGGTCGTGGATCTGCGGCCGGGCACCTACGTCGTCACGTTCAGTTTGCCCGGCTTCAGCACGGTCAAGCGGGAAGGGCTCGAGTTGACGACGTCGTTTACGGCAAACATCAATGCCGAGTTGAAGGTGGGCGCGCTCGAGGAGACGGTCACGGTCTCGGGGCAGGCGCCGGTGGTGGATACGCAGAACAACCGGCAGCAGACCACGATCGCGCGCGCCACGCTGGATGCCATCCCGAGCACCGGACGGATCAGCCAGTATGGCACTCTGATCCCGGGGGCCGTGCTCGGCAACGCCGCCAACAACAGCGTCGGCGGCCTGGATGAGCGCGCGCAGTTCGCGGTGCACGGCGGGCGCTCGGGCGACAACGCCCCCATTCAGGACGGCATGAGTCAGCGGCTGCAGGGGGGCGCGATCTTCGTCTTCAACAATCTCAGCTTCCAGGAAGTCGTGGTCGAGACAAGCGGCATGTCGGCCGAGCGGAATACCGGCGGCGTGCAGATGAACATCGTTCCAAAGGATGGCGGTAATACCTTTTCCGGCACCTTCTTTGCCGGTGCGACCGGCCCGAGCCTGCAGGGTTCCAACATGAACGACGCGCTGCGCGCGCGCGGTCTCAACTTTACACCGTCGGTGAGAAAGTCCTACGACGTGGCGGCCGTCGGGGGCGGGCCGATCACGCGCGACAAGCTCTGGTTCTTTGCTGGTCACCGCGAGGCCGCCAACCAGCAGTACCAGCAGGGGAATTACTTCAACAAAGTCACCACGCCGGTGGGTGCCGACCCGCAATGGCGCATCCTGCTTTACGAGCCCGATCTCAGCCGGCCCGCCGCCACCAACGACTACTACCACGACTACAGTCTTCGCTTGACGTGGCAGGTGGCCTCGAAGCACAAGATCGTGGGCAGTTACGAAAATCAACCCAACTGCAGCTGTTTTTTCCCCATCTTGGAGCCGCCGGCGGCGGGGCCGATTGCGGCGCCCGAAGCTGTCGGGCGACACACGTACAACGTGAACTACCTGCCGCTCGCCACCTGGACCTATCCGGCCACCAACAAGTTGCTGCTCGAGGCAGGCGCGTCGGCGAATGTCTTTAACAACAACACGAAACGAGAAGAGGGCGTGGGCGCAGACACGATCGCGGTCACGGACCTGGCGACGAACTTCCGGTACGGCTCTCGCGCCACCGGACTCACCCACGCCGGGGGCTATAGAGTCCAGCACAACCGGCAATATCACCAGCGATTTGCGCTGTCCTACGTCACGGGGTCCCATGCCTTCAAGGCCGGAGCCGACCTGAACGAGTATGCCGAGGGGATCCCCGGCGTGGCCAACGACCCCAACCAAATCAACGGCGCCCGCGGCTACACGTTCCGGGGTGCCGTGCCCCAGTCAGTGACGATTTGGGCGGTGCCCTTTGAAGCGCTGGCGCGCGTCAGGGATCTTGGCTTCTACGCGCAGGATCAGTGGACCATTCGCAAGGTCACGCTGAACCTGGGCGTGCGGTTCAACAATGTGAACGGGCACACGCCGGACCAGCACATGCCGGCGGGCCCGTTTGTGCCGGCGCGCGATCTTGCGGCGGTGCAGGACGTGCCGAATTTCAAGAATCTCAACCCGCGGCTGGGAGCCGCCTACGATCTGTTTGGCAACGGGAAGACCGCGCTCAAAGTGTCGCTCGGGCGGTATACGCCCTACACGACGGGCGTCGTGAGTAACCCCGCCACCAACCAGGCCGCTAGCACGGCGCGTACGTGGAATGACATCAACGGGAATTACGTTCCCGACTGCGATCTGAGGAGCTCAGCCGTCAACGGCGAGTGCGGGGCGTGGAACGACCTCACGTTCGGGCAGTTGAGAGGCAGCAACACGCGCTATGCGGCCGACGCGCTGACCGGCTTCAATCGGCAAGGCTACAGCTGGCAGGGCGGCATCTCCGTCCAGCACGAGCTGCGAAGAAATGTGGCGCTCAATGTCGGCTACTTCCGCACCTGGTACGGCGGCTTCCTGGTCACGGACAATCAGTTGACGGGGCCGAGCAACTACGATCCGTACTGCGTCACGGCGGCGGCGGATAGCCGCTTGCCCGGCGGCGGCGGGAACCAGGTCTGCGGGTTGTATGACGTGACGCCGGCGCTCTTCGGCAAAATCGACAGCCTGGTGACGCAAGCATCGAATTACGGGAACCAGACCGAGGTGTTTAACGGCGTCGATGTCACCATCAACACACGATTTGGACAGGGCGGGCAATTCTCGGGGGGCCTGAGCGTGGGACGCACCATCACGGACAACTGCTATCAGAACGGCGATCCGTCGTTGCTGGCCCAGAACGGGGTGGCGACGACCCCCCGCATGCAGGCGTTCTGTCATGTCAGCCCGCCGTTATCGGCGGGAACGCAGGTCAAGTTCCTGGCCATCTATCCGCTGCCCTGGAGCTTCCAGATCAGCGCGACGTACCAGAACATCCCTGGCATCCCGATCACGTCGAGCTATGTGCGCACCAGCGCGCAGCTTGTGCCGTCGCTCGGACGCAACCTGGCGGCGGGCGCCACGGCCACGGCGACGGCCGACCTGATCCCGTCCGGTGTCTTGTACGAGGACCGGCTCCAACAGGTGGATCTCAGGTTCAGCCGGGTCTTCCCGATGGGGCGGGCCAAAATCCGGGCGAACGTTGACGTCTATAACATGTTCAACAGGGGCAGTGTCCTGAACATGAACACCCGGTACGGAACGCAGTGGTTACAACCGCTCCAGATTATGGGCGGGCGTTTGCTCAAGGTGAGCGGCCAGTTCGACTTCTAGAGGCGACCGGCTGCCGTCCTGGGCTATCACGGCTTGGCGGCAGCCGGCGCGACGTCCTTGATGATGAAAACCTTCTCGCCCGGCTTGATGAGGCCAAGGTCGCGGCGGGCGATTTCTTCGATCGCGGCCGGATCCTCTCGGAGCCGGCGCACCTGATCGCGTAGCTGGGCATTTTCGGCCCGCTCGCGG
>JAHFUJ010000415.1 GCA_023265105.1 Acidobacteriota bacterium | reverse complement strand
CTTAGCAAGGCCACAGGGCGAAGCTCCTATCATTTTTCACGGCTCGTGGGGCCCCACCCCCACTCGCTCGCGCTCGGCGACTTCGCGCCTCGCGCGGGCCGCAGGCGCTTCCCATCCCGCCGGCACCGATAGCGGCTTGGGTCTCGTAGCGGCCGAGGCGAGTACCGGAAGCGAGCGACATATGAGAGGAACCAATGTGAATTATACAGCGACGCTATTGTTCGACCCAGACCAGCTCTCGATATTCACCCGGTTGAATCGCATTCACGACCGCGACGATTTCCGCCGCATGTTGTTTGATTCGAGGCCAACGGGTCGTCGGCAGCACGAGGATCGCGAGACGTCGCCCCGCCAGGTTCTGCTGTGAGCGCAGATTCTGATCCGTGGTAACAAACAGGTGGAATCCGGCAGCTTCCGCGGCCGTGAGCAGCTCCCCGTTGTTCAAACCCGACCAGCCGCGTTCGTAGGCGGTCTCTACAGAATGCGCGGCCAGCGATTGGCGCAGCGGTGAAGGGGTACCCTGGTCGAACAGGATGCGCATCCGGCAGCCTGTGATGGGATCACGCTACCGCGAGGCTTTGCTCCGCATGAGCCAGGACCGCCATTGCCTGCTCGCGCGTCACGCCTGGGAACCATTGGAGAAAATCGCCCACGGTGGCGCCTTCTTCGAGATTCTCGAAGAGCGCCCGCACCGGCACTCGCGTACCCTTGAACACCCATGCCCCGCTCACGCGTTCCGGTACCCGCTCGACCGCCACACATTGATTCCAATCAAGCATGAGCACAGTCTAGCATGTGAATTAACGGGGCACGCGCGCCTTCAACTCTTCGAACCAGTTCATCACGACATCGATCTGGGTCGCGGGCTGCTCGGGTTCGACCGGCTGAATTCTGAGGAAACGCTGGCCGTCGAGCGACACGTCGTAGGACGAAGGAATCCCACCGACAAAGTAGCGCCCCTCGAAAAGGAACCGAGGCAACCCAGGTTTAAGGTCGCTTAAAGTAGGTCCGCTGGCAACGTCCACCACCATCATCTTGTTGTCGTTCAAGTAAAAGAGCTCCCGGCCGTCTCGCGACCAGACGGGATCAGTTCCGCCTTCAGTTGACATCACACGTTTCCCGCCCGGTCCTGGGAATGGCTGCACGTAGATCTCACTCCTACCGGATTCACTGGACCCGTACGCCAGCCAGCGACCGTCGGGTGAGAAACGTGGCTTGGATGACGGGCCGAGCCAGATATTCTGTGGCTTCCGGTCGTCGTCCGTTCGGGCCACCCAGATGCTGCCCTCGTCGTTAAACGCGAGCCATTTTCCATCCTGCGAGAAGGATCCCGGCGATTGATTGACGTTTTCCTTCGAAGTCAGCCGCTCTTCTGGTCGTCCCATCGAGTGCTTTCCAAAACAAATTCCGAAATCCCATGCGTGTTCCTCGATAGACGATGCGCTTGCCGTCCGGCGTCCAAATCGGTACCTGACTGCTTCCCGGAGTCGTGAGAGGGGTCAACGTGGCCCGAGTCATGTCGACGACCCAAACACCTCTTGTGCCTCCATCGATCTCAACAGCGGCCTGGTGACCGTCCGGAGAGATCGACAAATTCAAGTACGCACGTGCCGGAAGAGGGAGGCGCTCGACAGTTCCTTTGCGATCGACCCAAACCAACCGGCGCTCGTAGCGTTGAGGGCTGCCAGCCAGATAAACAAGCTCTCCGGAATCGGAAACAGCGTAGTGGGCTCCCTCACCTCCCACCCGTACGTACTCGCCGAGCGGCACTGGCGCTGTGCTTGCTAGGTCGAAGCGAGCCAAGTCCATGGGCACCGCAATCAACGCGTCGGCGCGGGCATACACCAGGTGACCTGTGGCGACATAGCGTCCAATGTCTCCTCCCTGCAAGAGAACGTGCCGCTCGCCCGTTCCCAGTACCTGCACTTGAATTTGCCGCTCGTCTCGTCCTGCACCGGTCCAGACCGTGAACAGCACGGCTTTGCCGCCTGGGAGGACTTGCGGCCAGCGGTGGCTCACTTCTGCTTTGTTGCCATTGAGTTTGGTGACCTCGGTCGGCGTCCCTCCGGATGCCGGAACCTTCCACAGGCCTGAAATGCCCGAAGGCGCGAAATAAATGGTGTCGTCGAGCCCCCAGCTTGCACCACGTCCAAGCTGGGAATCGCACAGGACCTGCACGGCGCCAGTGGTCACGGACACCTTCTTCAGCTTGCCCTGCGCAAAAAAGCCGACCCACTGACCGTCTGGAGAAAAGAACGGTTCGAGCGCACCTTCGGTGCCGCTGATCGGTTTCGATTCCAAACTGTCAAGACGCCTGACAAAGAGCTGCTGGTTCCGCTCTCGAATCCCAGCGTAAGCGAGCTGCGTACCATCTGACGACAAGGCCAGCGTCGGAAGCTCCAAATTCGCGTACCGGTCGCCTGCGGGCAGCGTGACCGTTAAACGAACGATGGCTGAATTACGCTGCGGCGACCTGGACCTGAACACCCACATGGCCACGCTCGCCACGATGGCGGCGACGATCGAAACTGCCGCAACGAGCCACGCAGTACGCTCGCGGGACCTTCGCGATGGAAACGATGAGATGGTTGTGGTGCTGTCGGAGTGGGACGTCAGCCCCTCCAACGCGAATGCGAGGTCTCTCGTGGATTGAAACCGCGCGGCCGGGTTCTTCTCTAGACACCGATGGACAATACGCTCGAGCGCGAGGGGAATGCGGTGATCGGCCGTGGGCAAATCGGGCGGATCTTCCTTCACGATCGCCGTCAGCGCGTCCATCGTCGTCTCGCCGTGGAACGCGCGCCGGCCGGACAGCATCTCGTAGAGAATCGCGCCCAGCGCGAAAATGTCAGAGCGAGAGTCGGCTTGCAGGCCGCGCACCTGCTCGGGCGACATGTACCCGACCGTGCCCAGCACCATGCCGGGCAGCGTGTTGGGCGGGGCGGTCGGCAGCGCGCTGACCGCGTCGAGCGTCGGTTGCGCCTGCGTCAGTTTCGCCAAGCCAAAGTCGAGGATCTTCACCCGGCCATCGGTGGTGACGAACACATTCTCCGGCTTCAGATCGCGATGTGTAATCCCCTTCTCGTGCGCGGCTGCGAGGCCGTGCGTGATCTGCACCGCATACTCGACGGCTTTGCGTACCGGCAGCGGCCCACTGCTCAGCCCCTGTCGCAGCGTCTCACCCTCGAGCAGCTCCGAGACGATGTACGGCGAGCTGTTGTGCTGGCCGATGTCGTACACGACGAGGATGTTCGGGTGATTGAGCGCGGCGGCCGCACGCGCTTCCTGTTCGAAGCGATCCAGGCGCTCAGGGTCGGCGGAGAACGCGGCGGGGAGCACCTTGATGGCGACATCTCGGCCCAGACGCGCGTCACGCGCCTTGTAAACTTCCC
>JAHFUJ010000110.1:6955-13881 GCA_023265105.1 Acidobacteriota bacterium | reverse complement strand
TCGGCGCCGATCTCGAGATCGGCGGCAGCGACGACGACGGGGCGCGTCGGAATCGTGGTGGTGCGCACCGGCAATGTCTGCACGTAGTTGTACGTGCCAAACGCGAATGCGCCGCCGGCCGTGATGGCCAGAAGGAGCACAAGGAATACGCGCATGCGAGCCATGGGTGGTCTCCTAATCTTTCACTGGCGGCGGGGCCCTCCAGCCTCCGCTCGCACGCTATGCTCCCGAGCTACGGCGGACCCGCCGTAGCCTTGGCGAAGGCGGGCACGCCCACCGCGAACGAACGCTGATGCCTCGCCTCGGAGTCCTATGTCCTCGGCCAGGCACGGCCGCAGGCGCTAGAACTGCGTTTCGTTCCGCATTTCCGCGGACGCCGTCAACACGATCGGCGCTCCTGTCATCGAGCCGGCCACGATGAGGCGCGCCACCGGTTGCAGCACGATGAACTGGAACGGGTAGCTCACCGTCACGCGCGATCCTGTCGCGGTTCCCGCCGCGCCGAGGGAGATCGGAACGGCCGTGTCGACCGCGATGGTCGCTCCCGCGGCGTTCGACAGTTGGCCCGACTGCATGTAGGCGAGCGCGCGCGCCTGGGGAGCGCCGGCCGCGACGTTCGGCAAGACGGCGACGCGCGCGCCTTCGCGCGCCGCGTTGGTCAACACCTGCCACGTCTGATAGGCGCGCCCGAACTCAAAAATGCCGACTGACACGAGCAACAACAGCGGCAGCGTGAGGGCGGTTTCGACGATGGCCGTGCCGCGCTCACCCCAGAATCGTCGCGTCATATCAGAACCCAAGCGCCGCGGCGAGTGCTCCGATGGCAATGGCCGGCGCGTAGGCGAATCGGTTGTCGACCGAAGCGTTTTCGATGTCAGTGACATTGGCCCCTCCGGTTCGAACGAGCGTGGCTGCCCGCTCCATCGTCTCGCGCAGCCGCCGGCGCTGGACGGCAATCACCACGGCGAGGACGCCGCCGGCGATCGCGGTGTAGAGAAACGCCATCCCAGTGCGCGTCGGGCCGAGTAGTGTGCCGACCGCCGCGAACAGCTTGACGTCGCCAGCGCCGGTCGCGCCAATCAGGTGGCCCGGGAGCATCAGCAGCAGGCCCAGCGCGAACCCCGCACACGAGCCGGTCACGCTGACGCCGCTCACGTCGGTCGCCGCCAGCGTGACGCCGAGCGCGGCGATTCCGAGTGTCAACGGATTCGGCACGCGGCGCGTCCACAGGTCGACCGCGGCGCTCGCGCCGCCGCCCCCGGCAACCGCCGCGACGACGATGGCGTCAGAAGTTGTTGGCAATGGGTTGCCATAACACCGTGTTGATCGTGTTGCCGAGCGTCGTGACGGCCGCGAGCGCGACAATGGCGATCAACACGATGAGAAGTCCGTACTCCATCAGATCCTGCCCATCGTCACCGACGACGAGCCGGGTCACGACGGCGACGACAGCGCTCATGCCGATCCTCACTTTCCGTCGAATCATCGAGGCCGATACTCGCGCCCGCGGTTCGTCATGAGCCGCAGGCGCGATCCCGGAGCCGGCTCTGAAGGAGCCCACGCAACTAGAGCGCGGCGGCCAGCGCGTTGGCGATGCTGGTGAAGATCGTGTTCACCTGGACGCCAGCGAACGTGACCGCGCCTACAGCCACGAGCGCGATGAGGGCGACGAGCAACGCATACTCGAGCAAGTCCTGCCCTTCGTCGTTGCGCGCGAGCCCCCGCAGACGGGTGATGAGATCCATGACGTTCCTCCGGCGCGTCCTCAAATGACGCGCAATGCCGTGTGTGCGAAATGCGGTCACGCTTGCGTGCACGACCGCGCGACGCAGAGTGAATTCGCAACCGCCGTGCCACGTCCGGTGCGCGGCCTGCGCGATCGACGCCCAAACCGGCATACGTGGATCCGTTTAGCGCCAGTGGTGGTGCCGGCGTTCATGCGCTGAAGGTCGAGCTGTCTCGACGTGCATGGGTCGGCACATTCGTAACGGCGCCGGCGAATTTCGTGTGAAACGGTCAGTGACGAAACGGAACACGCGCACCGCGAGACTTCTGCGATCTCGCGGAAAGTGACGATGGATCAACATAAAGGCATTTGAAGGCATCTGCTGCCGCATAAAGGCGTTTGCCGCCGCCACGCGCGTCAAGGCGGATCGACAATTGCCAGATAGACCGAGTCCGAGTGTCTCGTGGAAGGAGTCGCGACATGCGACGAGCGTTCGGAGACGCGCTGGTGTCGGCGGGAGCGTTGGCCATCCTGCTGCTGGCGCTGACCGCCCTAGACAGTCGCGTCCGCGAACAGATTTCACTGCGCTTTTCGGCGCGGCCAGCGGCGGAATTGGCCAACGTGGGTGAACGCGTGCGCGATCTCACGAGCGTTTTCGTCGAGGTCGCGCGCGATCAGAGCATCGAGCACGCGCCGCTCTTGATCTTCGTGCTCGCGGCGACCGTGCTCGTCATGTTCATGCTGCGAACGTAGAATGTCGCTCATTCTCGCCATCGAACCGGATCGGCGGCAGGCCGCCCAGCTGACGGGCGTGATCCGGCAGCGTGTCGGCGCGCAGCTGGTACTGGCCGATACGACAGAAGGCGCGCTCGATGCGATCGGCAACCGGGTGCCCGATCTCGTCCTCGTCCCAGCGCTCCTGTCGCCGCAAGACGATGCGGCGCTGGCTGCCGCCCTGCGCGTCATCGCCGCGGCCGCGCACGTACGTACGCTCACGACCCCGGTGCTCGCGAGCACGACGAAAGGCCTTAGCCAAGGAGGCGTGCTGGCGAAGTGGCGGCGAAGCCGCGCCAAGTCGGCCGCCCCCGACGGCTGCGATCCGGCAGTCTTCGCTGAGCAAATGACGGCGTACCTTAAAGAGGCGGCCGCCGAGCGCGCGGCGCTGGAGGCGGCGTGGAATCTACCCCCTGATGTCGAAGAGCCCGCCCACGATGCGGTGCAACCGGCACCCGCTGAACCCATCGAGGTCGAACCTCCGATCGGAACGCTGGCTGTCGACGTCGGACCGCCGATCGGAATGCTGGCCGTCGAGGTCGAACCGACCAGCGCCACGCTCGCTGTCGACGTCGAGCCGGCCAGCGAAACGCCGGCCGTCGAGGTCGAAGCGGCCATCGAAACGCTCGCGGTCGACGTCGAACCGGCCGTCGCAACACCGGCTATCGACATCGAACTGGCCAGCGAAACGCCAGCCGTCGAGGTCGAAGCGGCCATCGCAACACCGGCTATCGACATCGAGCTGGCCAGCGAAACGCCGGCTATCGACATCGAGCTGGCCATCGAAACGCTCGCTGTCGATGTCGAACCGGCGGTCGAAACGCCGGCGCTCGAGGTCGAGTGGGCAATCGCATCGCTGGCCGGCGACGACGCCTCAGTTGTCATCGCACCGGTTCCGATCGAGCAGCCATCGGTCGTGGTGCC
This sequence comes from Acidobacteriota bacterium, assembly GCA_023265105.1. GTDB lineage: Bacteria > Acidobacteriota > Vicinamibacteria > Vicinamibacterales > CAVVIG01 > JAHFUJ01. Next base: position 10,457 of record JAHFUJ010000110.1, on the reverse strand, counting down.
GGTTGACGAAAACGGGGCGCCGGCATTCGAGGTCGCAACCGAAATCTCGGCAAGCTCCGAAGACGTCATCGATCTCTCCGATCTCTCGCGGCAACCGCTCGACCTCTTCAACCAATCCGCGCTGAAGGACCTCTTCGACGACGGATCGGGAGAGACCGATGCAATCGCTTCGGCGCCAAAGGAGCCGGCCATGGAAGTGTTCGACCTCCTCCCGGCCGCCTTGGAGGGACCGGAAGGTTATGAGGCAGTCGTCGCAGTACCCGCCTCCGAACGAGTCATCGACGAACCGGTCGTCGCCGCGGCCAACGAACCGAGTGTCGAAGGTGTCGATCCGCCGCTCGCGGTGGTTGCCGCCGAAGCCGACGCCGCGCCCGAGCTGCCGAAGGCACCGCCCGTCGAAGGGTTGCCCGATCGTCCCCCATGGGTCGAGCTGATCGAATCGCTCCGGCACGACATCGAACGCCTCCGCGCCGAGCGTTTGCAGTCGCCGCCAGTCGTTGTGTCGAAGACGCCTGATGAGGTGCGGGCGCCGGCGCCCGCTCAAGCCGTGGCGGCGACTCCGCCACTTCCCTCTTTCGGTGCGGCCCAGGGTGAAACAGCCGTGCGGAAGCCGAGGCGGCGAACGAAGAAACCGAAGCCGATTCAGGACGAGTGGGGGTTCTTCGATCCCGAGCAGTGCGGGTTCGCGGCGCTGCTTGCGAAGCTGGACGAAATCACTCACGGCAGAGACGAACCGGACGCGCGCCCGCCGGCCTGACCGCGGCTCTGTTATGATGACGGCTCCCAATTATCGGAGTCGTCATGCGGGTCGTTCTCCCACGAGTGTCGGTTCAACGTGCGCACGTTCTTCTCCTCTGCGTCACGGCGCTCCTTCTTTGCATCACGATGCCTGCGCGTCCGAGTGCCGCGCAACAAGGGGCGGCGCAGGTTCCCACGCCCGAATCGCACTTCGGCTTCCGCATGGGCGCGGACGGTCGCCTCGCATCGGCTGAAGAGATTGAAAAGTACTTCGAGCTCGTGGCCGCCCGCTCCGATCGCGTGAAGATCGTCGACATCGGGCCGACCACCGAAGGGCGCCGCACGATCGCGGCGATCGTGAGCGCTCCGGAAAACATCAGGAACCTCGAACAGATCCGCGCCGACAACCAGCGGCTCGCCGATCCGCGCGCCCTCTCGCCCGACGACGCCTACCGCGTCGCCGCGACGCACAAAGCCGTGCTCGCGATCGGATGCAGCATCCACGCGTCCGAGGTCGGCGCCACCCAGGCCGCCAACGAGCTGCTGTACTCGCTGGCGACATCGACCGACCGCGCCACGACCGGCGTCCTGCAGAACGTCGTCTTGATCCTGATTCCGATGCTCAATCCCGACGGCCATCGCCTTGTCGTCGATTGGTACAACAAGGGGAAGGGCACGCCGTTTGAAGGCGGCCCGATGCCGTGGCTCGATCACAAGTACCTCGGCCACGACATCAATCGCGACGCGTTCATGATGAACATGCCGGAGAACCGCAACCTCGCGCGGTTCTTCTACACCGAGTGGCATCCGCAAGTGTTCCTCACCATGCATCAGATGGACAGCGACGGACCGCGCTTCTTCGCGCCCCCCAACCAGGATCCGGTCGATCCGAACTACGACCCGCTCATCTGGCGCGAATCCGCGTTCCTCGGCGGCGCGATGACGCTCGAGCTTCAGCGCGATCACCGCACCGGCGTCCTGTCGAACGGCCTGTACGATTACTACTGGCCGGGGTACGAAGACTCCGCGCCGCTCGGGCACAACACGGTGTGCCTCTTGACGGAAGGCGCCAGCGTGAAGGTCGCCACACCGATCGAGGTCGCCGGTCGCGATCTCCGCGGCGGGCAAAAGGGATTGCTCGAGTACAAGACGCAGATCAATTTCCCGGAGCCCTGGCCCGGCGGCTCGTGGCGGCTTCGCGACATCGTCGACTACGACCTGAGTGCCGCGCACGGATTGCTGTATGCCGTGGCCGCCTACCGCGAGCAAATCGTGCAGGGCTTCTACGACATGGGGCGCCGCGCCGTCGAGGACGGCCGCCGGGGCGGGCCGTTTGCGTTCATCATTCCCTCCGACCAGCACGATCCGTACGCGGCGGCCAAGCTCGAGGAGCTGTTGCTGCAGGGCAGCATCGAGATTCATCGCGCGCTCGAGCCGTTCCGCGCGGACGGCAATCCGTACCCCGCGGGCACCGACATCATCCTGCTGGCGCAGCCGTATCGCGCGTACGTGAAGACGCTGCTCGAGCGGCAGGATTACCCGGCGCGCCGGGAGACGCCCGGTGGGCCACCGGAGCGGCCGTACGATGCCGCCGGCTGGACGTTGCCGGCGCAGATGGGGATCGACGTGCGGACGATCGAGCGCACGTTCGAACCGCCGGCGATGTCGCGGTTGACGACGGCGGCCATCGCGCCGGCCAGAGTGTGGAGCGACCGCGCACCCAGCTACTACCTGGTTGACGCGCGCGGCAACGGCGGCGCCATCGCGGCAAATCGGTTGCTGGCCGCCGGCCTGCGCACGTCGTGGCTTACCAGCGATCTTGAGGCCGACGGGTACAAGTACGCTCCGGGTTCGCTCGTGGTGCCGTACTCGAAAACCGCGCAGCCGGTTGTCGAGAAGATCGCCGCCGAGCTCGGCCTGCGCGCCGGCGGCGTGAAGGGCAAACCGCCGGCATCGGCGCGCGCGATTGGCCGCGCGCGCGTGGCACTTTACAGGCCGTGGGTCGAGAACAGCGACGAAGGGTGGACGCGGTGGCTGCTCGAGCGCTACGAGTTCCCGTTCAAGAACATCAGCGACAGCGACGTGCGCGCGGGGAACCTGCGCGCGAAGTACGACGCGATCATCCTCCCGAGCTCGTCGGCCGAGCTCCTGACGTCGGGTCATCAGGCCGGCGTCGTGCCGGCGGAGTACACCGGCGGGCTCGGCACCGAGGGTGTCGAGCAGCTCAAGTCTTTCGTCGAAGCAGGCGGGACGCTCATCTGCCTCGATCAGTCGGGTAGCTTCGCGATCGCCGGATTCAGTCTGCCGCTGCGCGACATCGCGAAGGAGGCCGGAAGCGACAAGTTCTTCTGCCCCGGATCGATTCTGCGCGTCGAGCTCGACCCGTCGCATCCACTGTCGTACGGCATGAGCGCCCACACCGCCGGTTTCTTCGCCTCCAGCTCGGCGTACGAGATCCTCGCGCCACGTTCGTCGAGCGACGGTCACGGCGGTGACTCGGTCCGTCGCGCGCCAGACACCGTGCAGACGGTTGCGCGCTACGCCGACAAAGACCTCCTCTTGAGTGGCTGGCTCGAAGGCGAGCAGCTCATCGCCAGCCGGCCCGCAGTGGTGCAGGTCGGCGTCGGCACCGGCCGCGTCGTGCTGCTGGGGTTCCCCGCGCAGCATCGCGCGCAGTCTCACGCGACGTTCCGGCTGCTCTTCAACGCGATTCTCACCTCACAATAACTGGTTCGTACGTAGTGTCCGCCTTCAGGCGGACCGT
>JAHFUJ010000110.1:0-6855 GCA_023265105.1 Acidobacteriota bacterium | reverse complement strand
GTACGTAGTGTCCGCCTTCAGGCGGACCGTCGTACGTAACGTCCGGCGTCTTCAGGCGGACCGTCGTGGCCTCGGCGGCACGGACCATCTGCCGCTGGCACTCCCGTTGCCAACGCACTCACCCGCGTCCGCTCGCTTGATGGAATTCCCTGATTTTCCGTGCCGCGCGCCGACGCGCGTGGCAGGAACTGCACGCGAGCGGCCGACGCGTGATGCAAATTCTGCCAACAAACGGTCCGGTGGAGGGTCCGGCTGAAGCCGGACGCAACGTAGCGTCGGCCCACGTACGCCACGATGGTCCGGTTCAAGCCGGACGGTACGTTCCTGGGAGCAACGGACATGGGGGCGACGTACGTGTCGGCGATCTCGTGCGCGTCCGCCGGCATCGCTGGCGCGTCGCTGACGTTCGCGTCTACGACCACTGCCAGCTCGTGACGCTGTCGGGGGCGGGGGCGCCGAACGCCGGCGCCGAACGACGTGTCATTGCGCCGTTCGACCTCATCGAGCCGCTCAATAGGCCCACCAAGCTCCGGTTCGTGCGCCCCGGCCGCTGGCGCCGCGCCTGCCGCGCGCTCCTCGCCCATCACACGCCGCCCGGCGCGTTGCGCTCGCCGCTCCAGGCGCGGATGGATCTCCTGCCGCACCAGCTCGAGCCGGCGATGGCCCTGGTGCGCGGCCTCGGATCGCGCCTCCTCCTGGCGGACGCTGTCGGGTTAGGGAAAACGATTCAGGCCGCGCTCGTCGTCGCGGAACTCCTCGCGCGCGGCGCCGCCGAACGAGTACTCATCCTCACGCCCGCGGGTCTGCGCGATCAATGGGCGAGCGAACTCGCGGAGCGCTTCGATCTCCGCGCGACCGTTGTCGACTTCCGCGCCGTGCGCCGCGATGTCGCGACCCTGCCGGTGGGGGTGAATCCGTGGTCGACCTCGCCAATGGCGATTGCGTCGATCGATTACGTGAAGCGGCCCGAGGTGCTGCGCGCCGTCATGTCCTGCCGGTGGGACGTGATCGTCGTCGACGAAGCGCACGGGATGGCGGGTGACAGCGAGCGGCATTCGGCGGTCGCGGCGCTCGCGGCCCGTGCCGCTTATGTGCTGCTCCTTACGGCCACACCTCATAGCGGCGACCGCCGCGCGTTCGTGTCGCTGGGCAACATCGGCTCCCACGGCGATCGTCTTCTTGTGTTCCGTCGAACGCGCCAGGCCGTGCAGCTTGGTGCCGGGCGCAAAGTCCACCGGCTGGCCGTCGGCCCAAGCGGCGCCGAAGTGCGCATGCACGCGCTCCTCGCCGCGTTCACACGGGCCGTCGGCCGCGAGCGCGCCGAGGGAAATCGCGACGTCTGGCTGGCCTTGTCCGTGCTTCACAAGCGCGCGCTCTCGAGCGCGTATTCGCTGGCGCAGTCGGTCGCCCGGCGCCTCTCGGCCCTTGCATCGACGGAGGAAGGCCACCTGGGTCAGATCGCGCTGCCACTGGGCGATCCGCGCGGCGAGCTCAATCCGATCGATGCCCCGCCGGAGTGGTCGGACGCATTGGCGCTCGGCGATGTCGCGCGCGAACGCGAACTGCTCGGCGCGCTGGCCGCGGCCGCGCGCGCGGCCAGCGTCCGCGAAACGAAAATGTCCGCGCTCGTCAGAATCCTCAACCGCGTTGGCGAGCCGGCCATCGTCTTTACGGAGTATCGAGACACGCTCGTTCATCTCAAGGAGGTGCTCGCCCGTCCGGTGGCGCTGTTGCACGGTGGCTTGACGCGTGAGGAACGTGCCGAGGCGCTCGACGACTTCACGAGCGGGCGCCGAAGCGTCCTCCTCGCGACGGATGCCGCGGGCGAAGGGCTCAACCTGCACCACTCGTGTCGCACGGTGATCAATCTGGAGCTGCCCTGGAACCCGATGCGGCTGGAGCAGCGCATCGGCCGGGTCGATCGCATCGGCCAGCAGCGGACAGTGCACGCATTCCACCTGATCGCGCGAGGGACCGGCGAAGCGCGAATTCTGGATCGGCTGCGAGCGCGCATTGCTCGTGCGCAGGAGGACATCGGCTCGCCCGATCCACTCGGTGACGTTGAACGGGCAATCGCTCGTCTCGTCATCGACAGCGCTGAAGAGGGCAGGTCTAAAGACCCGCGCCACGACCGCACTGAATCCCAACGACGTCAAGAAGACCCCCAAGAGCCGCGCCACGACCACAGTGGATGCCTGCCAGGCCAAGAAGACCCCGAGGAACGCCCCGATTCCAACGACGGGACGCCGATCGGGGCCGGACCGCTCGCGGTCGGGCTCGAACGCGAGGCCGCGGCGGAATCCGTCCGGTTGGCAGCGGCGCGCGCGGTCCACACCGCACAAGACGACGAGGCCGGCGCTGTGATCGAAACCGAAGGTCCGTGGGTCGCCGTTACTCGCAATCGATCGACACGCGCCAAGGTCGGATCGCGACTCTTGCTGCTGCTTCGAGCGACTCTCGACGATCCATACGGTCGCAGCATCGAGTCGCGTGTCGTTGCGATTGCCGTGTCGCTGAAGCATCTGCCGTTGCGGCGTCGCGACCGCTCTTGGATTGCCGGCGTGCTGCAATCGACTGGAGACGACGTGACGACGCTCGTCGATGCCGCTTCGGAGGCGTGGCATGAGGACGCGCTGCGGATCAACCGAGCGTTCGTCGCGACCCGGCTCGAACGAGAGCGTGCCATCGCCGCTGCCCTCGCCGGCGAGACTCCGGCCGCACTTCAGCCTGGGTTGTTCGACCGTCGGGCCGACCACGCGCGGATCGCCGCGCTCGCCGCCCGGAGCGAAGCGGAGCACGAAGCGGCGGAACGCATCGGCGCCGCCGAACGCGCCGCGGCGATTTCGGCGCAACCAGCCAAACTACTGCTCGTCCTCGTGCCTTGACCGATGGTACCGGGGCTGGGCGGCCATCTCCTTTCTGAAGTGTTCCTCGAGACGCACCTGTCGGCGCGTGGTGCGTTGGATGGCGACCGGATCGCCGGCGACGCCGCGGCACATCGTCGGCTGTCGTCCCTGCGGCGCCAGTGTGCGTCGCTCGGACCGGCCTCGAGCCTGCGCGCCCTTCTGGAAATTGCCGCCGCTCCACTAGTCGATCTCGCCGGCTTCGAACCGCCGACCGACATCGCGGCAGTGGATTCAGTGGTTGCCGCGACCATCTTCAGGGCGCCGGGGCCCCACGTCGTTCCGGGCTCCAATTTGCACAATGTCGCGCTGATCGTCGCGGCGTGGGGCGAGCGGCTCGACCCGCTGTGGCGAGTGGCCGTCACACAGGCGATGCGACGATGCGCAGCGTGGGCCCTGCTCTTCAACGGTACCCACCTCCGCATCGTCGATGCGACACGTCCATATGCGAGGCGCTATCTTGAATTCGATCTCGACCTCGCGGCGGACGACGAGCGCACGTCCGCGACGTTCTGGCCGGTGATGCGCAGCCTGCCGGCGGCGTTTCGCGCGATGGTCCAGGCCTCGGAGCGTCACGCGTCGGGTGTGTGTCGCTCGCTGAGGGACGGCGTGCTGTCGGCGTCGGCCGACGTCCTCGGCGCGCTGATCGGCGCAAACACGCGCGCCACCACATCGTTGCCCGATTCGTTCGAGCAGGCGTTGACGATCGTCTATCGAATTCTCTTCCTGCTGTTCGCCGAAGCACGAGGCCTCGTGCCGGTCTGGCATCCGGTGTACCGCGACAGTTACAGCCTGGGCGCATTGCGCGCAGTCGCAGAGCAGGCCGCCACCGCCTCGGCTGGCGCCCGCGGCCCGCGCGGAGCGGCAGGTTTATGGGACACGCTTCAAGCCATCGCACGGCTCGCGCACGCCGGCTGCCGCGCTGGTGACCTCCGCGTGACGCCGTTCAACGGCCGGCTGTTCGCGCCTGCTCGCACGCCGCTTGCCGAGCGTCGCGACCTGGACGATGACGCGGCCGGACGCGCCGTGCTGGCGCTGGCGACACGTCCGTCGCCGGACCACGCCGGACGCGAGCCGATCGCGTACCGCGATCTTGGCGTGGAGCAGTTGGGCGCCGTCTACGAGACGCTGCTGGACTACGAGCCGCGGATCGACCGCGTCCTTCGAGCGCCGCGAACACACGGACGCTTTCGCGGCGTGGTTGTCGCGCTCGAACCTGGATCGGGTGTTCGAAAAGCGACCGGCACGTTCTACACGCCACAACCAATCGCCGAGTACCTGATTCGACGCACGCTGGGGCCGCTCGTCCGCGACGCCTCACCCGATCGAATCCTTCACCTTCGCGTCGTCGATCCCGCAATGGGCAGCGGTGCGTTTCTTGTCGCGGCGTGCCGTTATCTCGCGGATGCGTACGAGGCGGCGCTCGTCCGAAGCGGCGGATGCCATCCGAGCGACATCGGCGCGCCCGAGCGCGCGGCCATCCGCAGGACCATTGCGGAGCGCTGCCTGTACGGCGTCGACCTGAACCCGATGGCCGTGCAGCTCGCCCGGCTTTCGCTGTGGCTCGCGACCCTCGCCGCCGACCGGCCGCTCACCTTTCTCGATCATCATCTGCAGGTGGGCGACAGCCTCCTGGGCGCGTGGGTCGCCACCCTCCGGCAGGCGCCCACCCTTCGGCCGCGCCATGGCGCCGGCGATCGGCCCTTCCTCCCGCTCTTCGACGAGGCCGGTGTTCGCGACGCGCTGAAGCACGCGCTGCCCGTGCGCTTCTCGCTCGAGTCGATCCCCAACGACACGCTCGATCAGGTGCGAGCCAAAGAACAGGCGCTTGCGATGTTGAATCGGCGGCACACCGCACTTTCAAAATGGAAACGCGTAGCGGATTTATGGTGCGCGTGCTGGTTCGCAGCAAAGGGTCACGCGGCCCCGTCGTCGGCATTCGGCGCGCTTTCTGATGCGATCCTCACTGGGCGCGGGGCGTTACCTGACGCAACCGCCGACCGCTACATCGGCGAGGCCGGCAACATCGCGGCCACACGGCGTTTCTTTCATTGGGAGCTCGAGTTTCCGGAAGTCTTCTTCGATGCCGACGGCACCCGCCGTCCAGGCGCCGGGTTCGACGCAGTGATTGGCAATCCGCCGTGGGACATGGTTCGCGCGGACGCCGGACCGGCGCAGTCGCGATCGCAGTCGCGAGGCGATATCGCGCCTGTGCTGCGATTCACGCGCGACACCGGCATCTACACGGCGCAATCGGGGGGACACGCGAATCGTTATCAGCTGTTCCTCGAGCGGTCCATCGCGCTCGCCGGCCACGGCGGCCGCATCGGGCTCGTGCTGCCGTCCGGCCTCGCGACCGACCACGGCAGCGCGGCGCTTCGCCAACGGCTGCTCGCAAGCTGCGATGTCGACGCGATCGTCGGCTTCGACAATCAGCAGGGCGTCTTTCCGATCCATCGCAGCGTCCGCTTCTTGCTCGTCACGGCGTCGGCCGGGGCGCCGACCCGCACGATCGCGTGCCGGCTGGGCGAGCACGATCCAGCCGCGCTCGAAACGGTCGGCGAGGAGCCGGCCCACACCGCGCCGTGGTTTCCCGTTCGATTGACGCCGGCACTAATCCGCCGGCTGTCAGGCGACGATCTAGCGATCCCCGATCTCCGCACGCCGCTGGATCTCGCGATCGTCGAGCGGGCGGCCGCACTGTTTCCGCCGCTTGGCAGCGAGCGCGGCTGGTCGGCCCGGTTCGGCCGCGAGCTCAACGCGACCGACGATCGCGAACATTTCCGGCCGGCGGGCGAGGGTCTGCCGATTGTGGAGGGCAAGCAGATCGAGCCATTCCGTGTGGATCTCGAATCGGCGCGGCACGCGGTCGCCACACGAGACGCCCGGCGGCTCCTGAATCCGCCACGATACGAGCGTCCGCGGCTTGGGTACCGCGACGTGGCCGGCGCGACCAACCGCCTGACGCTCATCGCCGCGATCCTCCCGGCGGCGTGCGTGTCGACGCACACGGTGTTCTGCCTGCGCACGCCGCTGCCGCTACGGTCTCAGCTTTTCTTGTGCGGCCTCTTCAACAGCCTCGTCGTCAACTACCTGGTCCGGCGGCGCGTGACGACGCACGTCACGACGACGACGATCGAAGGGCTGCCGATCCCCCGGCGAGAGGACGCGCCGCGCGCCTTCCGCGAGATAGCCGCGCTCGCGCGTCTGCTCGGGCGGCGGTCGGATTCGGCCGCCCTCGCCCGCTTACATGCGCGAGCGGCCGAGCTCTATCAGCTCAGCACCGCCGAGTTCGAACACGTGCTCGGCACGTTTCCTCTCATCCCGCGCGAGGAACGGGACGCGGCGCTGCGACTCTACATAGCCACGGAGACACAGAGGACACGGGGATGAACAACTCTCCAGGACATCGAGCTATTGCATCGGGTCAGACACCCCCTTCAGCACTGCACGGACGCCGAGAAAGCCGCAGTTGCCGGGTGCGTCTTCGGTCACGGTCGGCAGCCCGGAAAAACGGCGCGGCGGCGTCATCGGTCACTGTCATGGGCGCGCCCGGCCAGGCTTGGCCGGGCGCGGAGGTGGCCGCCGCGTCGTTTTAGTGGGATCGCGATCGGGCTGCGACCTATCGACCTCCGCCGCACCCGACAACTACGGCTCACGGTCGCCTGCTGCAGCGGTTGCCTTACGGGGGTTCGCTCGAAAACCGCCGCGTCTGTGCAAGATAGCGCGTCGCTTTTTCGATCGCCAGCCGCTCCGCTTCTTCACGGCTCGCGCCATCGGCGCCCGCGAACCGCGCACCGGGATCCACGTTCGCGATCGTGCAGTGATACATCTCGCCCAGCTTGTAGGTCTCGATCGTCACCGGCCAGCCCGCCAGCTCCTGCTCTCGTCGCGAGTAGTCTTCGGGCTTCATGCCTTACGGCTTTTCCACGGGCGCGCCGACCAGGTTGCC
>JAHFUJ010000109.1 GCA_023265105.1 Acidobacteriota bacterium | reverse complement strand
CTGGTCGTCCCGCTGACCAGCGTCGTGAAGATGTCGATCCAAACGCAAGAGATCAAGGAGGTCGCGGAAGTTCCCTCACAGGAAGGGCTGATCCTGAGCCTCGAGACGTCGCTGCTGTTCCAGCTCGATCCCGTCAAGGCCGCCGAGATCTACCGGACGGTCGGGAGCGATTACGTGGGCACCATCGTCGAGCCGCAGTTCCGGTCGGCGATTCGGGAGATCACCGCCTCCTACGAAGCCAAGGCGCTGTACTCCGCGGAGCGCGAAAAGATCGCGGGAGAGATCTTCGCGTTGTTCAGGCGGATCGCCGGCGACCGCGGGATCATCGTCCAGCAGGTGCTGTTAAGAAAGATCGGCCTGCCTCCCGTGGTGGCCAACGCCATTCAAGAGAAGCTGCGGCGCGAGCAGGAGGCCGAGCAGATGAAGTTCGTCCTTCAGAAGGAGCAGCAGGAGGCGGAGCGGAAACGCATCGAGGCGCAGGGCGTCGCCGACTTTCAGCGGATCGTCGCGCAGGGCATCAGCTCGCAATTGCTCGAGTGGAAAGGCATCGAGGCCACCGAGAAGCTCGCGGCCAGCGCCAACACGAAGGTCGTCGTGATCGGCAACTCGAAGACGGGCCTGCCCATCATCCTCGGTGGCGACAAGTAGGCGGGCAGACGTAGGAGAACGGTGGGCGCAATGAGAACTGTCGTGGGGGCTCTGGTCGTGGTCGCGGCTGCGTCCTCCCTGCTCGTCGGAGCACCCGGCGGTCAACCCCCGTTAGAGACTCGTACGTATAGCCACGCCTACTATCTGTTTCTGGTGCCACGACCAGACGGCTGCGAAGATTGCGCCGTCCCGCTGCTGCTGACGTCGAAGCGTCTGGACGAACTCGCTCAAGAGAAGCGAGACGAAGCGTGCGTCGTGATCACGACGCACGAGCGCGATTCGATCGTGAAAATGGAACGAGGCGTGCCGGTGGCGCCAGCTGACGTGAGGCTACAGGAGCGACATGTGCGAGTGCGGGGACGCACGTATCGATACCAAGAGGTCGGCGCTTCGGAGGTGCTTCGACTGCTTGAAGATCCGAATGGAACGATTCCCATTCACCGGACCTTGGAGATGCGAGTTCCAACGCGCGATGAACTCGCGGATCTCATTGCGTCTTTCCGGGCGGTGAAGGAATGAGGACGCCGTCGTTCGGTGCCGTGTGGCTCTTCGTTCTTCTTGCTGGCGGATTACCGCGTCAGGATCTGCCGAGCGCGACAGCGCAGCATGGAGCCTTCGCGTTCCCGGATCTCAGCGGCACACGTCTGCTCGCTGCCTCAACCCTGCCGCAACCCGACATGCTGCATGCCGCGTTGTGCAGTGACGGTCGCCGCTTTCCCGTGCAGTTCGAGAGGCGGCAGATCGAGCGCGAAGACAACAATGGGAGGCAGACAGCCTACAACTTCGACAAGTTGGCTGGAAACGTGTTCACAGTCCTTCAAGGCAAGATCGATGAAGGCGCGAGCTGTTTCCTCGCAAGTGCCCCGTTGCTGTCATCGGCGACCGTGCTCCCGGCGGAGCCTCTGGCCAGTTCCGGTGAATGTGGTCCGGACGTCCAGAGCCGGATCGCCTCGGCGCGCAGCCGGCGCGTCGTCAACTGCTGGCCAATCGCACGTCTGCCGGCAGACAGACGCCTCGTCCTGGCCGAGTTCGCCCGTCAGGACAACGATGCCCTTGCCAGCGTGGTCTTGATCGATGGCGGCCGGACCATCTTTGCAGATTACCAGGCAACGTTCCGGGGAGAAGGAAAAGACCTGTGGCGTGTCGACGATGGCGGGGTACTCTCCCCGGAGGATTTTCAACTCGTCTTTCTCCTTCAGCGAGGGAATGTTTACGCCCTGGGCGTTAGCTGGGCCGGGACCGAGGGCTTGTCTCTTGCTGTCTTTGTTGCGAGCGGCGACAACCGATTTACCCATGTACTCAAGGACTACTGGTACCGGGCGCCTGTGTAAGCGCCTGTTGCGATAACAGCAACTGGGGCCGCGGCGCGTTGTGCGATGATCCGCGCCGCGGAGGTCTGGTCCAAGCTGCCCCGTACGTGGCGTCCGGCTTTTAGCCGACCCTTCGCCTGCGTGACCTTGCGCAGTTCGGCACCCCGAATGAGGAGCTTTTTCGCGCTGCGACGTCAGCTGGCTGGCAAAGGAGAATTCATGCGGTTGTTTCTGGTCTCGGCAATTCTGTTCCCCATTTCCGTTTCTTCTCTAAACGCAGACTATGATGAAGCCAAAGTTATTGCTTATACGAAACAAATCACCGTTTCTCAATTGGATATTACGTTACCGAAGCAATCACTCGAACGTTGGTTGAAAAGTTTCATCGGCAAAAATGAAATCACGTGGGAAGTAAATGATTGTGGCGAAAGTGATGGATCTGGAACACAGGAAGACGTTTCATTATGCGGAGCATTCTCTATCGAGATTTCACCCAATCGAAGGTGTGGTGCTTGGATTTCAGTTGGTTCAGTAAAAGAAGGCATCATCGGGAACAATAAAAACTGGCCACACATTTTCCGCGCGTTTGTTGAGGGAAATAATGGCGTCGAAGGCACTGACTTAAAAGCTCTGCCGGGTTTCTTCTCAAAAGCCAAAGAGAAGGACTAGGATTATGGGCCGGCTGGCGGCGGCTTTCCGGAGGCCTGAGTCGATCGGGCACGACGACGGCCGGTAGACCATCAAAAACAGGCCCAAATCCATGCGACGGACGGTAGCAAGCCCCTTGCATGAGATTCGCATATGGCCACCACAGCCGGGACCAACACGTACACCCAGCGACTCATCGGCGCGGCGGCGCTCGACGCCGCCATCTACGAGGAAGTCGAAGCCGACCGCGGCGCGACGGCCCAGGCGTGCGCCGTCGTCCTGCTGTCGAGCGTCGCGGCCGGCGTCGGGGCGCGCGGGTTGGGCGGCACCAGCCCCTCCAACATCGCGTTCATCAGCATCGTCGCGCTGCTCGCATGGGCGGCCTGGGCGCTTCTCACGTACGAAATAGGGGTGCGGCTGCTGCCGGAGCCGCAGACCAGCGCCGACGTCGGCGAGCTGCTCCGAACGATCGGCTTTGCGTCGGCGCCCGGCATCCTCCGTGTGTTCGGCGTCCTGCCCGGAGTCACCATTCCCGTGTTTGCCGTCACCGCGGTGTGGATGCTTGCCGCGATGATTGTCGCGGTCCGGCAGGCGCTGGATTATACGAGCACCGCGCGCGCGATTGCCGTCTGCGTGCTTGGCTGGGTGCTCGCGCTCGTGATCGCAGTCGGAATCGGCCTGGTCTTCGGACCCAAGGTGTCTTAGCTGAAGCCTTCCGATCTACGATCTACGATCTACAATTTACAATCTACGATCAAATCGTCGATCGGCAACTATCGGCAATCGTAGATCGTAGATATCGTAGATAACCAAATCGTAGATCTCATGAACATTGCGGCCCCCACCAACATCATCGACCTCGGGATGCTCGCCGACGAGGCGCGCCGCCAGCGTCACGGCACTCGCACGACGTTCGTGCGTGTCGCCGATGTTGCGTCCACCCCTGGCGCGGCGCTGGCCTGGTCTCCGGCGGCCGGCGAACTCCGCATCGTCGGCACTCCGTCGAGTCGCTCTGCAGCCGTCGAACGCGTGAGGGAAGTCGCCGCTGGCGCGCGCGGCGTCCCCGTCTCCGCCTTCTCGCTGGCCGATCTCGAACAACTGGCGGCGCGCGAAAGCGCGACGCTGCGCTCCATTCTCGAGGAGCTGCGCGCGGCGGGACTCGATCTGGTCGCCGAGGCGCCGTTCGATCAATTGCGGGATCCGCGTGGCTCGATCGAGGAAGTCAACATCTCGGGCCTCGCCCTCGCGCGTCTCACCATCCACCAGTTGCCGTCGGCCGAGGTCCCGTCGCTGCTGAAAGAGGTGGCCGATCTACAGCGCCGTGTCGCCGTGGTGCGCGCGTTCGCGCCGTTGCCGCGCGTACTGAATTCCGCCCTTCCCACCACTGGGTACGACGATGTGAAACGGGTCGCGCTGGCGCGGTTGATCGTCGAGAACGTCCCCTCGATTCAGGTGGACTGGGCTCGCTACGGGCCGAAGCTCGCGCAAGTCGCGCTGACGGTCGGCGCCGACGATGTGGACGGCGTGTCGGCCGAAGACGAGACGACCGAAGGGCGGCGGCGCGCGCCGCTGGAGGAGATCCGGCGCAACATCCGTGCGGCCGGCCAGGAACCGGTGGAACGCAACGGACGCTTCGAGCCGCTCGTCCGATGACACCCGTTCGTCTCGGTGCCGTGGGCTACCTCAACGCGCGGCCGCTCGTCTACGGTCTCGAACGCTCGCCGCGCTTCACGGTTCGATTCGACGTGCCGTCGACGTGCGCGGCGCTGTTGCACGAGGGCGGGATTGACGTCGGCCTGATTCCGTCGATCGAATACTTGCGCGGGCCGGCCGGCGCCGGCCACTACCGGATCGTTCCGGACGTGGCGATCGCGTCTCGCGGGGCGATCGCATCGGTTGCGCTGTACACGACGAGGCCGATCTCCGACGTGCGCTCGATCGCGATGGACACGAGCTCGCGGACGTCGATCGCGCTCGTCGGCGTCCTGTGCGCGCGGCTGTTCAAGATTCGTCCCGCGATCGAGCCAAGGGGTCCCGATGTGACGGCGATGCTGGCGCATTGCGACGCGGCGCTGCTGATCGGTGACAATGCGTTGTTGTTGGATCACACGACGGTCCGCCTGAAGGCGGACACTACGTACGACCCTCCGACGGTCCGCCTGAAGGCGGACGCTACGTACGACACCCCGGCGGTCCGCCTAAAGGCGGACACTACGTACGACACCCCGCATGGCGTCCCCCCGGCACGTGACGTTCCCCCCGCGCGTAGCGTTCCCGTCGTACGTGGCGTCCGGCTTGAGCCGGACCTCGGTGGAGCGGTCGAGAAAATCGACCTGGGCGAAGCGTGGACCAGGATGACCGGCCTGCCATTCGTGTACGCGTTCTGGGCCGGTCGCGCCGGTGCGCTGACGCCGGGCGACGTCGACGCGCTCCAGCGGGCGCGGGACGCTGGCGTCGGCCGGTCCGACGAAATTGCGCGCGAATACTTCGGCGACGCACCCGAGCGCCAGGCGATTGGCGCGCGCTACCTGCGGGATAATACGAAGTACGATCTCGGCGCCGAGGAACGCGCCGGGTTGGAGCTGTTCTACCGGTACGCGGCGGAAATCGGGGCCGTGCCGAGCGCGGGCGATCTGCGATTTTATTGATGACCATCGACCGAATCGCGGACAGGGTGCGAGCCGCGGAGCGGCTGAATGCCGCCGACGCGCTCGATCTGTATCGCCGAGCGCCGACCGCACTCCTCGGGCAACTGGCCGATATCGTCCGCGCGCGCAAGCATCCCGACCCAGTCGTCACCTACATCATCGACCGCAACGTCAACTACACGAACGTCTGCGTCGCGAAGTGCAACTTCTGCGCCTTCTATCGGCCCGTGGGATCGCCCGAAGGGTACGTCCTCGGGTTCGACGAGCTGTTCCGCAAGATCGACGAGACGATCGCGGTCGGTGGCGTCCAATTGTTGTTGCAAGGGGGGCACAATCCCGATCTCCCGCTGACGTGGTACGAGGATCTGTTCCGCGCGATCAAGGAACGTTATCCGAGTTTCAAGCTACACGCCCTGTCGCCGCCGGAAGTCATTCACCTGTCTCGGCTGTCGCAGCTGCCGGTCCCCGCCGTGATCGATCGTCTGATTGCCGCCGGTCTGGACAGCATTCCTGGCGGCGGAGCCGAGATCCTCGTCGATCGCGTCCGCGCGCTTCTTCACTGTGACGGCAAGGCGACTGCCAATGAGTGGCTCGGCGTCATGCGCGACGCCCATCGCGCGGGGCTGCGCACGACGGCCACGATGATGTATGGCACCGTCGAGACCGATGAAGAACGGCTGGAGCATCTGCTGCGGCTGCGCGCGCTGCAGGACGAGACAGGTGGGTTCACGGCGTTCATCACGTGGAGCTATCAGCCGGACCACACCGAATTGGCCGGCCACGAAGCAACCGGCATCGAGTACCTGCGCACGCTGGCGGTCGCGCGCATCGTCCTCGACAACTTCGACAACGTGCAAGCGTCCTGGGTGACACAAGGCGGGAAGGTGGGGCAGTTGAGCCTCGCCTACGGCGCCAACGACATGGGCAGCGTGATGATCGAAGAGAACGTCGTTCGCGCCGCCGGCGCCAGCTACTGCATGGACGAAGTCGAAATCGTCCGGAACATAGAAGACGCGGGTTTTCTCGCCAAGCGCCGCGACATGCAGTACCGGATTCTTGGGGATCCGATGTTCCGCGAGCGCGAGGTGCCGCGGATGCTGGAGCTTGCGACCGCGCGCGCCGACGGCGACCATTCCACGCCTGCCGAGCTGCGCTTGTATCCCGCGCGCAGCGGGGCCGGCAAAAAAATGCGGGCTGGTGAAATCCTGCCGTCCTGAAAATCCTGCCATTCTGCCATCCTGCCATTCGATGACGATGATCCGCTACCACGCGTCCTGGGTGCTGCCCATCAGCGAACCGCCGAGGAGCGACGGCTGGGTGCTCGTGGACCGCGGCCGCATCGTGGCGCTCGGCCATCGCCCCTCTTCCATCGACGGGGCGCGCGACGTCGAGTTGGGAGACGTCGTGGTGATGCCGGGCCTGGTCAACGCGCACACGCATCTCGAGCTCTCGTACCTGCGCGACGAGGTGCCACCCTCGACCGCGTTCGTCAAATGGGTCCGCGGCGTGATGGCCGCGCGGCGGCAGCAGCCCGATCCGTACGCCCCTGAGATTCTGGAAGCCGTCGATCGCGCGCTCGCCGAAGCGATCGCGTGCGGCACGGCGGTGGTCGGCGACATCAGCAACACACTGGCGACCTTTGCGCCGCTCGCACGCAGTCCGCTCGCGGCGGTCGTGTTTTATGAATTGATCCGGTTCAACACCGACGACCCGACCGGGTTCGTCGAGCACGCGCAGCAGGAGATCGAGGCGCTGGCGCCGAGCGATCGCGTCCGCGCCAGTCTGGCGGCGCACGCGCCGTACTCCGTGGCGCCGCTCGTGTTTCGCGCGATCCGTCAGACGGTCGACCGCGATCCGTTCTCGCCCTGCAGCGTCCATCTCGCGGAATCGGTCGAAGAGGTCGAGTTCATTCAGAGCGCCGGCGGGCCGTGGCGCGAGCTGCTCGAGGAGCTGGGCGTCTGGGATCCGGACTGGATCGCGCCGGAGGTCAGCCCGGTCGAGTACCTGGATCAGAGCGGCTTCCTCGACGCGCGCGTGCTCGCCGTGCACGGCGTGCAGATGACCCCCGCCGATCTGGCGCGGCTGGCCGCGCGCGGCACGACGCTCGTCACCTGTCCGCGAAGCAACGGCCACACCGGCGCGGGGGCGCCGCCGATCGACGATTTCTACAAGTCGGGCGTTCGCGTCGCGGTAGGGACCGACAGCCTGGCCAGCGCCCCGGACCTCAACGTCTTCAGCGAGCTGGCCACACTGCGGGCGCTGGCACCGAGCGTGCCGGCCTCGGCGCTGCTCGACAGCGCGACGCGCCAGGGCGCGCGGGCCCTCGCCTTCGACGCCGAGTACGGGACGATCGAGCCGGGAAAACGCGCGCGGCTGCTGGCCGTCTACGTCCCGCCGGGCACCGGCGATGTGGAAGAATATCTGGTCGGCGGGATCCGGCCGGAACAGATCCGGTGGATCGAGTAAGTTCTGGGTTCGAGGTTCTGGGTTCGGTTCAACGTTCTGGGTTCTAGGTTCGCCGTGATGCTGTTCGCCCGTCTTCGCATTTACGCCTCATTCGTCCGGTTCAGCCACTCGGTGTTCGCCCTCCCGTTTGCGATCGCCGGCGCGTTGCTCGCCGCGCGCCAGGGGACCCTCACGTGGCGTGCGATCGGTTGGATCGTTCTTGCCATGATCGCGGCGCGCAGCGCGGCGATGGGCTTCAACCGCCTCGCCGATGCTCGTCTCGACGCCCTGAACCCGAGAACCGCAACACGAGAGCTGCCGCGCGGTGCAATGAGCGCGCGCGAAGCGATCCGGTTCGTCATCATTGCGTCGATCGTCTTCATCTACGCGGCGTGGCGCCTCGGCCCGCTGTGCCTGGTCTTGTCGCCGGTGGCGCTGGCGATCGTGTTTTGGTACTCGCTCGCCAAACGCTACACGACGTGGACGCAGATGTTCCTGGGCCTGGCGATGGCGGTAGCGCCCGTGGGCGGCTGGTTCGCCGCCGGCGGCCGTGGCGGGTGGGAGCCGTGGCTCCTCGGGCTCGCGATCGGCACATGGGTGGGCGGCTTCGACATTCTGTACGCGTGCCAGGATCTGGCGTTCGATCGGATACACGGCCTCCACTCGATTCCGGTGCGCTTCGGCGTGCCGCGGTCGCTCACGATGTCGCGCGCGATGCATGTCGTCGCGGTCGTGTGCCTGTTCGCCTTGTCGTGGGTGACGCCGCTCCCGCGCTTTTACCAAGCCGGTGTCGGGGCCGTCGCCGTGTTGCTGGGCTACGAACAATCGCTCGTGCGACCCGACGATTTGTCGCAGGTCAAACGCGCGTTCGACATGAACGGCTACGTGGGCATCTTCTATCTGCTCGTGCTGGCGGCGTCCATCTATGGCGGCTGAGCCGCGCCGATCGCTGGCCGTGGCGATTACCGGCGCGAGCGGCGCCCTGTACGCGACGCGCACGCTGGCCGCGCTGCTCTCGTGCGGCGTACACGTCGAGCTGGTCGTCTCAGATTATGGACGCCGGCTCCTGCGCGACGAGCTGGGCGAAGACGCGGCGGTCGAGCGCCTGATGCCGTACCTCTCGTCCAAGTACGGGACCGGTGTCGACGCGGGCTCGATCACCCTTCACAGCAATCGCGATCTTGGCGCGACGATCGCGAGCGGCAGTCATGGCTGCGCGGGCATGGCGATCGTGCCCTGCTCGATGAAGACGCTGGCGGGGGTGGCGCACGGACTCTCGCGCAACCTCATCGAGCGCGCGGCCGACGTCATGCTCAAAGAACAGCGGCGTCTGGTCATCGTCCCCCGCGAAACGCCGATGAGCCTGCCGCAGCTCCGCAACATGGTACTGTGCGCGCAAGCAGGCGCGATGATCCTGCCGGCGATGCCCGCGTTCTACCAGCAGCCGACAACGCTCGACGACCTCGCCGATTTCATGGCGGGCAAGATTCTGAGTGCGCTCGGCTTCGAACAGAATCTCTACCCGCCGTGGACCGGCAGAGTCGAATAGCCACTGAGCCACAGAGAGGCACAACGCGCGTCACGACAAACGGTTTGGCCACGGAGTCACGGAGCCACGGAAAAAACCTTCTCCCAAAAGACAATCAACGCGGAGGTCGCTGAGGACGCGGAGTCAGAGCGCGATGGGGAGTCGACTCCATCGCGCCTCCGTGCCTTTGTGACTCTGTGGCCAGATCCTCTTCGTAGGTCTTCGTGCGCTTCGCCCGCAACTAAGAATGCCTGTGATACCCTGCATAGCTCCGTGTCCTCGGTGCCTCCGTGGCCAGACAAGAGTCCGAATCGCATCGCGAGCATGTTTGATGCGATTGCCACCAAGTACGACTTCCTCAATCACCTTCTGAGCGCCGGCATCGATCGCCGCTGGCGGCGCCGGGCGATTCGGTCGCTGGCGCTCACCGGGCGCGAGCGCGTCCTCGACCTGTGCACCGGAACAGGCGATCTCGCCATCGCGGCGCGCACGGCGCGACCCGCCGCGGCGCGGGTCGTCGGCGTCGATTTCGCTGCTGCCATGTTGCGCGTGGCTCGCGACAAGCTGTGGCGCCGGCGGCTCGCGGACACGGTAACCCTGGTGCGCGGCGACGCCACCCGCATTCCCGCGGCCGGCGCGTCGGTCGACGCGGTCACGATCGCCTTCGGCATCAGAAACGTCGAGAACATCAACGCCGCGTGCGACGAGATCTCCCGCGTGTTGAAGCGGGGCGGACGTCTTGCCGTGCTCGAGTTCTCCATCCCGACGATGCCGGGCGTCCGCGGGGCGTATCTGTGGTACTTCAATCATCTGCTGCCGCGGATTGGCCGGCTCGTGTCGCGCCATGACGCCGCCTACGGCTACCTGCCTGCGTCGGTGGGCGCGTTCGCCTCTCCCGGTGAATTCGTGAAAATTCTGCGACAGAGCGGATTTATCGACGTTTCCGCCATCCCACTCACGATGGGGATCGTCTTTCTGTATACGGCCCGGCGTGGCTAGTGCTAGTGGCTAGTGGCTGGTGGCTCGTGGCTCGCGGCGGCGATATAATCATTTAACTTCCTGATGTACTTCGACTTCGAAGATTATCGACCGGACATCACGCCGGTAGGCCGGGCCATCTCTTGGCGCGAAGGGGTGCTGCTGTCGATCATTGTCCACCTCGCGATGCTCGTGTTCCTCCTCCTGGCGCCGCGGCTGTTTCCCTACGATGCGGACGCCGCCCGCGCGCGGGCGTTGTTGCTGCAGCAGCAGGAGCAGCAAGCGACGCGGTTCGTCTTCGTCCAACCGCGCCTCGATCCTCCCGCACCGAAGCCGCCGCCGCGGGCGGAAGCCTCCGATCAGGATCGCTTCAGGCGATCGCCGGAGCAGGTGAAGCCGGCGAACCCGTTGCCGTTCTCGCGCGGCAACAGCCCGGAGCGCGTCGAGCAGATGCAGCGAGAGGTGCAGCGAGGGCCGGCGCCCACGCCCGATACCGGCCAGGAGGCGCAGAACAGGCAGCCCGCCGATCCGCTTCCAGAGTCAAAATCCGCGCTGCAGTCGCCGACGGCGAAACTGCAAACACCCCCGCCAGGCGCGAACGCCCGTGCCGGCTCGCTCGGCGACGCGCTCCAGAACCTGCAGCGCTACGTCCAGCGCGAGCAGTTCGACAACTCGCAGGGCGGCGGGCAGTTCGGGCCCGAGATTCAGTTCGACACCAAGGGCGTCGAGTTCGGCCCGTGGATCCGGCGGTTCATCGCGCAAGTGAAGCGCAACTGGTTTATTCCTTACGCGGCGATGTCGATGAAGGGCCACGTCGTCATCACGTTCAACGTGCACAAAGACGGAGCGATTACCGATCTGATGGTCATTGGTCCGTGTCCGATCGATTCGTTCAACAACGCGGCGTTCGGCGCGCTGGCGTCGTCCAACCCGACGCAGCCGCTGCCGCCCGAGTATCCGTCGGAACGGGCGTTCTTCACGGTCACGTTCTTCTACAACGAAACGCCGCCGTAGGAAATTTAGAATTGACCCGGTCCCAGCAGCTCGGCCTCCTGATCCTGCTCCTGGTGTTCATCGTTTACGTGTTCATTCGATTGCGGTGACGAGACCCCTGGTCGTCGCGATCCTCGGGCCCACGGCGACCGGCAAGAGCGCGCTGGCGCTCGCCGTGGCCGCGCGGCACGCCGGCGAAATCATCAATTGCGATTCGACCGCGGTGTATCGCGGCTTCGACATCGGCACCGACAAGCTGCCGATGGCCGGGCGGCGCGGCATTCCGCATCATCTGATCGATATCGCCGAACCCACCGAGGAGTACACGGCGGCCGACTACGCGCGCGACGCGGCGGCGGCCATTCGCGACATCCGTGCCCGCGGCCATCTGCCGATGATTGTTGGCGGGACCGGATTCTATTTTCGGGCGCTGACGCGCGGCCTGTTTCCTGGACCTGGTCGCGACGCGGCCCTCAGGCGCCGCCTCGAGAGGGTCGCCGAGCGCCGCGGCGTCGCGTCGCTGCACCGCATGCTGCGGCGCGTCGATCCCGAGTCGGCCGCGCGCATCCAGCCGCGCGACGTGAAGCGCATGGTCCGCGCGCTCGAAGTCTTTGTTCTGACCGGCCGGCCGCTGACGGCGCACTTTGCGGAGACAACTTCGCCGATCGCCGACGTCGACGTTCTTGGAATCGCGCTGCGATTGCCCGCCGCGCAGACATCCGAGCGCGTCACGCGCCGCGTGGACGAGCAGTTCGCTCGCGGGCTGCTCGACGAGATCCGCGTGCTGCTCGCGCGTGGGATTCCCGAAGACGCGCGGCCGTTTGGCGGGCTGGTGTACCGGCAGGCGCTCGAGCACCTGCATGGTGTCCGCGACGAGGCGTCGACGCGCGCGTTAATCGCACAGGAGAACCGCCGGTACGCGCGCCGGCAGTTGATCTGGTTCCGTAAAGAGCCTAATCTACTCTGGTTCGACGGTCCCGGTGAGTTGCCGGCGGCCATCGCGGCCGTGAACCGTCTGGTCGACCAACGGCTTCAGCACGACGTCTCGCATCAGTAACGCGGCGTGACCACGCCTTTCACAAGAGCCATCGTCATTGTGCTCGATAGCGTCGGGATTGGAGAGCTGCCCGACGCGCCGTTGTACGGAGACGCGGGCAGCAACACCATCGGAAACATCGCGCGCCGCGTCGCGCTTGCCGTGCCGACGCTTCGCAACCTGGGGCTCGACCGGATCGCGGCGCTCGGCGGCGGCGTGACGAGCGGCGCGCCCGCCGCTGCCGTCGGACGCATGGCGGAAGCGTCGCCTGGCAAGGATTCCGTGACCGGTCACTGGGAGCTGATGGGCATCGTGCTCGATCGCCCGTTTCCAGTCTTCCCGCACGGGTTTTCGCCGGAGATCATCGGCGAGTTTTCGCGCCGGGCCGGACGCGGCGTGCTGGGGAACAAGGCGGCGTCGGGCACCGAGATTCTCGACGAGCTCGGCCCCGAACAGCTGCGCACCGGCTCGCTCATCGTGTACACCTCGGCCGACAGCGTCTTCCAGATCGCGGCGCACGAAGGCGTCGTGCCGGTGCCCGAGCTCTATCGGGCGTGTGAGATCGCGTACGAGCTCGTCGCAGAAGGGCTCGGCGTCGGCCGGGTGATCGCTCGGCCGTTTGTCGGGGCGCCCGGACATTTCACACGGACGGCGAATCGCCGCGATTACGCGCTGCCGCCCGCCGGCGAAACGCTGCTCGACCGGGTCACGTCCGCGCGGTTGCCGGTTGTCGCCGTCGGCAAGATCGACGATCTGTTTGCCGGCCGAGGCATCACACGCGCGATCCACACCGCCAGCGACGACGAGGGGATGGACTGCGTCGAGCGCGAGATGGGGCAGCTCGCGAGCGGTCTGCTCTTCGTGAACCTGGTCGACTTCGACACCCAGTACGGGCATCGCAACGACGTCGAAGGCTACGCGCGAAACCTGGAACGGTTTGACGCGCGGCTCTCGACGGTTTTCCCTCGGCTTCGAGACGGCGATGTGTTGATCATCACGGCCGATCACGGCAACGATCCGACGACGGCGAGTACGGATCACTCGCGGGAGTACGTCCCGCTGCTGGTGGCCGGCAAGCAGGTGCGTGGCGGCGCCGACCTCGGCACGCGATCGACGTTTGCCGACGTCGGTCAGACGCTCGCCGAGCTGTTCGGCGTTGGGCGGCTCGCGCACGGGACGAGCTTCTTACAGGAAGTAGCGCAGGTCTTCAGACCTGCCAGACACCCGTGACCATCCGCGAGCAACTTGAAGCGCGCGAGCGTGAGATGCTGGCGCCGCAGGCCGCCAAAAGCGCCGCGTCGCGCGGGCGCCTGCGCCCGGAGCAGGAAGACGACGTGCGGCCGGCGTTCCAGCGCGATCGCGACCGCATCATTCACTGCAAAGCGTTCCGCCGGTTGAAGCACAAGACGCAGGTCTTTTTCGCGCCGACCGGCGATCACTACCGCACGCGCCTGACGCACACGCTCGAGGTGTCGCAGATTGCGCGGACCATCGCCAAAGTGCTTCGGCTGCACGAGGAGCTGACCGAAGCGATTGCGCTCGGCCACGACCTTGGGCACACGCCGTTCGGTCACGCCGGCGAGCGGATCATCGATCAACTCATGCCCGGCGGTTTCAACCACTACGAGCAAAGCCTCCGCATCGTCGACG
>JAHFUJ010000414.1 GCA_023265105.1 Acidobacteriota bacterium | reverse complement strand
ACATGCTCCGTACTCCCATATGGCCGGCCCCGATGGACATGTTAGCCACAGAAATCTCGTCCTCGACCTGGCGGACGCAGATGCCAAGCTCCTTGCCGTGACCGGCAAACCATTCCAGGATATGCGTCGCGGGGCTCATCGGATACGCGCAGTAGAACTTGCAGCCGGCGAAGGCCGCGCCCATGGCGATCAGTTCGTTGCCCGTCATCAGGGCCCATTTCTGGCTGGTTTTCTGAAGCTGCTTGGAGAGCGGTTGGAAATGGGCGGCCGCGTAGTCGTAGCCGGCCTTTGCCGCTTCCACGTTCATCTTGACGACCTGCGGCTTCTTGGCGAACGTCGACTCGAGCACCGACTCCAGGCCGGCGAAATCCAGCCCCATCAGATGAATCACGGCCCCAACGGCCACGGTGTTTTGCATGACCGGCAGCTTTTCGTAGGCGGGAGTCAACTCGGGCACTGGCAGTGGACAGAGCTGCACGCCTTTGGGGGGCTCGTACCGCGGCTTGAGCTTGGCGGCGTTGTAAAGCAGCAGGCCGCCAGCCTTCAACTCCTGCAGATGGCGGTCCAGAGTGTCCTGGTTCAGCGCGATGACGGCGTCCACCTGATCGCCGTGGTTCAACGGCTTCTTGGCGGATACGCGGAGGCGCAACCAGGAATGGCCGCCGCGAATCACCGACTGATAGCTGTTGTACGCGAAAACGCCCTGGCCCTGACGGGCCACGGACACCGCGAGCGTATTGCCGGCTGAAGCGACACCATCTCCCGCCGCTCCACCGATGCCAATAATCACATCAGGCTGGTTCATGACAAGGACCCTTTCGGATATGGACGCGCTGCCTGGAAAAGTGCTGTACTTCGGAGAAATCGCAGTTTAGCAGACCCATCGCGACGAAGCCAAGGAGGGCGCCAGGTCAATCGTCCAGGTCCTGCCGGAACACCGGTTGTGCTGGATCGAGACGGCCGTCGGCGACGGCAGCCAACAGCCGTTCGTACGCGCTCGCCGCCTCCGGCAGCGACGGGTGGCCGCGCTCCCACTGCAGCGCGCCACTGGCCGAGTAGATAAGCGTGAAATACCGGCCGGAACCGTATTGAAGTTCGACCCACTCGCTTGGCATCTCCGGATCGCCGGCCTGTCCGAGGACGTCCATCAGGGCGACCGACCACCGCCGTCCCTTGGGGTCGGTGACGACCTGGCGCTCGACGTATTGCCAGTCGTCCATGCTCCACAGCGGCATATGAAAAAAGCTCCACCACGGAGGTCGCGGAGGCGAACCCCGTCAACGGAGGTCACGGCCAACTAGAACTAGATGTTTCCGTGTCCTTCGTTCCTTCCAGTGTCCTCCGTGGTAGCGCCTTTTTCATGACTCGCCGCGGAGCAGCTCATCGAGCGCCCTTGCGACCTGCGCCCCGGTGAACGGTTTCGGGATAAGAAAGACCCGTTGCGCCTGCCGGGCACGGAGGCTCGCGTCAGCCGCTTCGGGTGTATCGCTGATGATGATGACCGGCAGCTCGGCGTGATCCGGGTGCTCGCGGACGGTATCGAAGAGCGACTCGCTCATCTCGAAGGCGGAACAGTCGAGCACGATCGCGTCGGCGCGTTGTTCGGCGATCAGCTCGTTGACGGCGCTGTCGTAGCCGGTCGCGGCCACCTCGTAGCCGCGGTCGCGCAGCGAGAAGGTCAGCAGCTCGGCGATCTCCGGCGTATCGTCGATGAGCAGAATGCGTCGCGGGGGCATGTCAACCAAGGCCATTCGTCACGAAGCCACGAAGAGCACGAAGAGCCACGAAGTTTGTCTTGCACAAGAGATCTTCGTGATTTCGTGTTTCTTCGCGCCTTCGTGATGATCCGTCGTTATGGTGCAGCGACCGGCAGCCGCTTTTTCTTGCCCGTGGACGGCTCCAGATCCAACACCCACACCCGGCCGCCGGCCGTGTAATAGGCGCGGTGGTCGCTCTCGATCATCGCGCCCCATGCTTCGAGCGTACGCATCTCGAAGGTGTATCCCTCGAAATTGCCGCGCGTGTGGCCCAGCACTTCATTGGTGTGCCAGTTGTCGGTGAGGATGGCGTCGCCCGCGTGCACGCGCAGCACGGTGTAATAGCGGTCATGCGCCGCCTCGGGCCGCACGTCGCGCGTCGACCCGCGCTTCTTGCCTTCGTTGACGATATAGCTTTCTTGTGCAGGAACTTCGCTCATTGGCTCCCTCAGGTTCTCAAGGTTCTCAAGGTTCTCAAGGTTCTCGAGGTTCGCAAGGTTCGAAAGGTTCGTGAGGTTCGAACCCCGAGAACCCCGAGAACCCCGAGAACCTCGAGAACCTTTAGACCGTCTGTGCGACCGCAGCAGCCGCTTCCGCGGACGCCATACTCACCAGGTTTCTTGCGTCGGCCGCCTGGATCAAGGCCTGCGGCAGCTCGACGCCCATCATGCTCCATTGCTCGTTGGCGAACCTCTGCAGTATCGCGATGTGCTCGGAGTGGAGGTGGCCGAAGCGCCCCTGCAGCTTCAGATATTCCGACACCGGCCGCATGCTCTGCGGGCGGAAGCTGTAATCGTACTCGCGCGTTTCGGGGTTCCACTCCCAGATCGGATAGAGCCCGCACTCGACCACGAGCCGGCCGAGATCGATCGAGCGCGGGGTCTCGTACACGAAGCCCTTCTGGCAGGGAGTGTAGATCATCAGATACGCGGCGCCTTTGCGGTTGAGGCCTTTGCGCACCTTGTTCATCAGGTCGATGGGGTAGCCCACGCTCGCGGTCGCCACGTAGCAGTGGGGATGCCCGGCCGCCATCATGCGGGCGAGGTCCTTGGGGAACAGCTTCTTCGCCTCCGGCACCATCGGGCCGGGAGGCGAGAAGGTCGTCATGCCGCCGTAGGGGGTGCGCGAGCTGGCCTGGATGCCGGTGTTCGCGTACTGCTCGTTGTCGTAGCAGATGATCAGGCAGTCGTGATCCCGATAGAGCGCGCCAGAAATCGAGGCGAGGCCGATGTCGGACGCGCTGCCGTCGCCCGCCTCGCAGATGATGTTCGGAAAGGCGCCCTTCCACTTCCCCTTGCGGATCATCGCTTCGTAGGCCGCCGCGACTCCGGCGGTGAAGCTGCCCGCGCTGCCGATCTGCGTGTGCGCCCAGGGCACATTGTAGGGCGTGCACAAGTACGAGCTGTTGGCGACATACATGCAGCCGGTCGGTCCGACCAGGATCGTGTTGTCGCCCGACGCTTTGCTCGTCATCCGGTATTGGATGGACGGCCCGCAGCCGGCGCAGGTGCGGTGGCCCGGAACGAACGGCTCGGTCGACGGCAACTCAGGGTTGTAGAAACGCGCCCCCTGATTCGGGCTGTCGAGCAGCGGCAGCATCTGTCGTTGAACTTCAATGGCTGGCATCGGTTCCTCCGCT
>JAHFUJ010000108.1:6405-13912 GCA_023265105.1 Acidobacteriota bacterium | reverse complement strand
GATGGCATCGATCGGCGACTCGATGGCATCGATCAACGGCTCGATGGCATCGATCAACGGCTCGATCGCGTTGATCAGCGACTCGATGGTATTGATTCGCGGCTCGATGCGATCCAGCGGTCCCGCCCGCACTAGCGAAGCTGCGCCGCAGCTGTTCCGGTTTTCGGTCGGTCTTCGGGTGCAGCTTCCCTAGCACACAAGCACCCTACGGCGTCAGTTCCAAGCACCCTACGGCGTCAGTTCCGAGCACCCTGCAGCGTCAGTTCCAAGCACCTACCGCGTCAGTTCCAAGCACCCTACCGCGTCAGTTCCGAGCACCCTACTGCGTCAGTTCCCAGCACCCTACCGCGTCAGCTCCGAGCACCCTACCGCGTCAGTTCCCAGCACCCTACCGCGTCAGTTCCCAGCACCCTACAGCGTCAGTTCCCAGCACCCTACCGCGTTAGTTCCCAGCACCCTGCGGTGTTAGCTGTTAGCTGTTGAGAACCTCTCCAATCAATGCCGAGAGCGTGGCCAGCCGGTACGCGCCGTTGTACGGGTTGTGATATCCGATCGCCAGCTCGGCGGCGCTGAGATCGGCGCGGTCCTTCATCGGCTCGAACTCGTCCCCCTCGTGCCACTCGTTGAACGAGTTGATGTAGGTCAGGAAAAAGCCGCGGCCGGCGTTGGTCAGCCGCGGATCGGTTTGCAGCGCGACCGTCGACCGGAATGATTCGACGATGCGCGCGTCGCTCGCGTGCAGAGCCTGATCTCGATCGGCGGCGTTCGACCAATCGTAACGTGCCCGGCCCGGCATAAATTCCGGCGGCTCGTAACACGACGCGGGATCGACGTGCCGCTCCACGATGCCGTCGTAGCCCGAATTGATGTTGAACGAGAACACGAGGTCAGGCGCCACACAGTCCACCGCGTGTCCGGCCCACGAGTTCGGCTCGACGAAGTTGTCGTAGATCGCGATCCCGTCAAATCCGCCGACCTTGGTCCCCGCCACGTCGAGCGAGTCGGCCAACAGCGTCAGGCGATCGAAATCGCCGGCGAACGTCTCGCGCACGCGATCGGTCTGTTCACGCCACGCCGCGGCGGGCGCGTAGTCGGGGACGTCGCTGCGAACGCCGTGGCAATCGGTGACGTGCGGCGGCAAGATGGTGCGGAACGACTTGAACACCGGGCCGATCGTGCCGTCGGCGTGTTGCAACAGCAGAAAACAGTCCCACCGCCGCCGGTCGCCGTACTCGGTGATGAGGTACTGGATGTCGCGCGCGTAGGTGAACGCGTGATTGTCACGGTAGGGTTCGAGGTGAAACGTGACGTGGATGTCGTAGGCCGCCATCACGTCCATCAGGGCCGGCACCAGCCGATCGATGTCGCTACCAGGTCCCCACCAGCTGACGTTGATGGCGCCCGCGCCCGCCGCGTTGATCCACTTCGCGTGCTGTTCCATGGTCGCCGTCGATCGCGAGTCGTACGGGCCGAGCCGCGGCATGTAGTTCGAGGCGATGTCGATGGGCGGCCGCCGATCGGCTTCGTTCCAGTGGCGCCACGGCGACGCCGCGTACCACGGGTAGTATTCGAACACGAAGTGCCGCCGAAGGTCCGGGAACCGTTCGGCGAGCGTTCGCCCGTATGCTTTTGGATCGCCACTTTGTTGTACGTGGCGTCCGGCTTCCGCCGCATTCAGTACGTGGCGTCCGGCCTTAGCCGGACCTGCTCCCGCATTCAGTACGTAGCGTCCGTCGTTTGCCGGACCCACTCCCGCGCGCATCGCCGCGGCGACCGACGACTCGCCGCGCCAATGGCGGGCCGGGTCGGGAAACCCGAGCGCCGCACGGCTGGCGATCCGCGCGCGCGGCGAGGCGGCCCCAGGCCCGACCGCAAGGCCAAGGCCGGCGGCCGCGGCGGAATTCAGAAAGTGCCGGCGGGAAATTGGGGGCATGTTGTTCATGATAGCTCCGGAGCCTTACACTGAGTGAGATGGTCGGATCGTCTGGCACGGCGACAACTGACGCCGTTCGGGAGCTCAAGCAGTTGCTCGGCTCGCGCGCGACGGATGCGGCCGCGGTCCGCGACCACCACAGCCGCGGCGAGTCCTACCACGCGCCCGCCGCGCCTGACGTCGTCTGCTTCCCGCGCACCACCGAAGAGGTCGCCGAGATTCTGAAGCTCAGCGCGAGATATCAGGTCCCGGTGGTCCCGTTTGGCGCCGGCACGTCGCTCGAAGGGCACGTCCACGCGATCAAGGGCGGTATGACGATCGATCTGCGCGAGATGAACAGGATCCTCCGCGTCAGCGCCGAGGATCTCGATGCGACGGTCGAGGCCGGCGTCACGCGGCTGCAACTCCAGAAAGCGCTTCGCGACACGGGGTTGACCTTCACGGTCGATCCGGGCGCCGACTGCACCATTGGCGGCATGGCCGCGACGCGCGCCTCGGGCACGACGGCGGTGCGGTACGGCACGATGCGCGAGAACGTGCTCGGATTGACCGTCGTGCTTGCCGATGGCCGCGTCATCACGACCGGGACGCGCGCGCGCAAGTCGTCGGCCGGCTACGATCTGACGCGTCTGTTCGTGGGATCGGAGGGGACGCTCGGCGTCATCACCGAGATCATCGTGCGCCTCCATCCTCGGCCCGAGGCGGTGTCGGCGGCGGTGTGCGCGTTCGAGTCGATGCGCGGCGCGGTCGAGACGGTCATCGCGACCATTCAGCTCGGCGTCCCGGTCGCCCGGATCGAGCTGCTGGACGAGACGCAGATGGACGCCGTCAACCGGTACTCGAAGACGAACTACGCGGTGGCGCCGACGCTGTTCTTCGAGTTCCACAGCGACAGCGACCGGCACGTCGCCGATCAGGCCGAAACGGTGCAAGCGCTCGCCGCCGAGCGCGGCGGGCGCGGCTTCGAGTGGGCGACGCGCCTCGAGGAACGCGAGAAATTGTGGCAGGCGCGGCACGATTCGCTGTACGCGGACCTGGCGCTTCGCCCGGGATCTCGCGCCATGGTGACCGACGTGTGCGTGCCCATCTCTCGCCTCGCCGAGTGCATCGTGGAAACGGCGAACGACAACCGAAGCGCATCGTTTCCGATCGCGCTCGTCGGTCACGCCGGCGACGGGAACTTTCACCTCAATTGCCTGCTGAATCCTGACAGCGAGGCGGAGCTCGACGAGGCGCGGCGATTGAACGAGCGCCTCGTCATGCGAGCGCTCGCCATGGGGGGGACGTGCACCGGCGAGCACGGGGTCGGTTCCGGGAAGATGAAGTTTCTCGAAGCCGAGCACGGCCCGGCGCTCGACGTCATGCGGACGATTAAACGCGCGCTGGATCCCGACAACCGGATGAATCCAGGCAAGGTCGTGCAAATCTAGGGATTGGGGATTTGGGATTGGGGATTGGGCGTTTGGCGGGCCGGAGACAACACTGCTGACTAAGCGGATAGGCACCGATAGCAAGGCCGAGCGGCGAGCGCCCGCGGCCCGAGCGAGCGCGACAGCCTTGAGCCCGCGTCGAGCGCGCATGCGCGAGACGCGCGTGAGCGGGGGTGGGGCCCCGCGAACGGTAGAAAACGCGCGAGCGAGAGCGCCTGGGGGTGGGGCCCCAGGCGCCGTGAAGAACGTGGGGCCCCACCGCAAAGTAAAAATGACCGTGGTGACATGATGCGCCGAACCCGTCAACTGCTCGTCGTCGTCTGCGTCGCAGTGTACGTGGCCACGCTCGGCCACACCGACGCGGCGACCCGCAACTTCATCTGGAAGGCCACCGGCAAACAAGGCGCGGTCTATCTCGTCGGTTCGGTCCACATGCTGACGAAGGACTATTACCCGCTCAACCCCGCGCTCGATTCCGCCTTCAAGGACTCCGACCTGCTCGTCGAGGAAGCCGACCTCGGCGAAATGCTGTCGGTCAACTCGCAGATGCAGATGTTGTCGCGCGGGATGCTGCCGTCCACCCAGTCGCTCGACACGGTCGTGTCGCCGGCTACCTTCGCGCTCGTCAGCGCGCGCGTCGGCGATCTTGGCCTGCCAATCGAGGCGCTCAAGAGCTTCAAGCCCTGGGCGCTCGCGTTGATGCTGCTCGGCCTTGAATGGCAGAAGGCCGGCTTCGATCCCGACCTGGGCCTCGACAAGCACTTCTACGACCGCGCCCAAACCGACGGCAAGGCGGTGCAGGGACTCGAGACGGTCGACTACCAGATCTCGCGGTTCGACGAGATGTCGATGGATCAGCAGGACCGCCTGCTGGCGGAGTCGCTCAAGGGCGCCGACACCGAGAAGGCCAACGCCACCAAGCTCGCCGACGCCTGGAAAGCCGGCGACGCACCGGCCGTCGAGCGCATCGTGCTGCAGGATCTCAAAGAGGATCCGCAGATGTATCAGCGGCTGCTCGTCGAGCGCAATCGCAATTGGCTGCCGAAGCTCGAAGCGCTCTTCACCCGCCGCGGCCGCGCCTTCGTCGTCGTCGGCGCCGCCCACTTGATCGGCCCCGACGGCCTGCTCGCGATGCTCAAGGCGAAGGGCTACGCGGTCGAACAGATGTGAACGTGTCCCGCCATCTCTCGCCCCAGACTCCAAGTTCTTGCCGGCGGTGAGCTAAGATCGGAGGCGTCGATGCCTCCCCATGTCTGATACCACTGCCAGCGGCGCCCTTCGCGGTGTGTCGGTGATTGTCGCCGGCGCCGGCCTGGCGGGCCTCTCGGCGGCGTACGACCTGAAGGCGATGGGCGCCGAGGTGACGATTCTCGACGCGCGCGACCGCGTCGGCGGACGCGTGTGGACGATCCGCGAAGGCTTCGCCGAGGGGCAGCACGCCGAAGCCGGCGGCGACACCATCGACGGCGCGCAGGACGAGATTCGCGCGCTGGCGGCGCGGCTCGGGCTGAAGCTGTCGCGGATTCTGCGCGGCGGCTGGGGGTACGCGCGGCCCGACGCGTCGGGTCGCGTGCGGATTGTCGGCCGCCAGGCGGCGCGGGGATGGGATCGCCTGTCCGAGCATCTCAGCGGTCTCGCGCGGCGCTATCGCATGGCCGACCAGCGCTGGGACTCGCCGATTACCGCCGACCTCGCGCGCCGGTCGGTGGCGCAGTGGCTGGACGAGCAACAGGCGGACAAGGAACTGCGGGCCACGGCCACGGGGCTGCGCGGTTTCTTTCTGGCCGATCCCGACGAGCTGTCGCTCATCGCGCTGGTCGATCAGTTCGCGGTGAGCGACCCGCCGGTGTGGGGCGAGATGTACCGCATCGAAGGTGGCAACGATCGGCTGACGTTGGCGCTGGCCGAGCGGCTCGGCGATCGGCTGCGGCTCAACACGGAGCTCGTCGCCGTGTCGCACCGGGGACGCGGCGTGCGCGCCAGCGTCAAACAGGCGCGGGCGCTGTCGCAGATCGACGGCGACTACCTCGTGCTCGCGCTTCCGGCCACCTTGCTCCGGCGCGTCCCGATCACGCCCGCGTTGCCCGCCCAACAGCACGAGGCGATCGCGCGCCTCAAGTACGGCCGCGCGACGAAAACGCTGCTGCAATTTTCGCGGCGCTTCTGGCGCGTGCAGGGCCGGCCGCGGGCCTTCGGCACGCCGCTGCCGCTCGGCGCGTTGTGGGAAGGCAACGAGGAGCAACGCGGCCGCGCCGGCATTCTCGCACTGCACGCCGGCGGAAGCGCCAGCGACGGCACGCAGGCCATCGTCACCAAGGACGGCGTCCAGGGTCTTATCGCGGCGCTCGACTGGCTCGGGTCGCGCGGCGCGGCGCTCATGGCCTCGCGGCAGGTGGTCTGGGAGTCCGATCCCTGGGCGCGGGGCGGGTACGCGTATTTCGATCCGTCATTCGATCCGGCGCTGCGCCAATGGCTCGCGCGGCCGTTCGGCCGCCTGTTCTTCGCCGGCGAGCACACGAGCGTGCGGTGGCAAGGCTACATGAACGGCGCGGTCGAAAGCGGCCGCCGCGCCGCGGCCGAAATCGAGGCCGGGCACCACCTGAAGACGTGAAACTCACCGCTCGCCGCTCGTCATCCTCGTGGTGATCGCGGCTCGTCCCGCCGAGAGCGTCGCCACGCCGCCCAGCACAAGGACCGACCCCGTCCACTGGATCGCCGACAGCCGCTCCGCGAACACCAGCAGGCCCCAGACAACCGTAAACACTGGTTGAACAAGCAGCATGATTGATGTTTCGACCGCCGGCAGCCGCGGGAGCGCCGTCGCGATCAGCAACCACCCGACGACCTGCGACATCAACGCGAGCAGCACCAGCCACAGGTGCGCCGGCCACGTCGGCGCGATCTGGAAGTGCGGATCGAGCGGCGCGCACAGCAGTGCTCCGACTGCCGTCCCAATCGTCGCGTCGAGCAGCGGCCCTGATGTCGGCGCCAGCGATTGGTTGGCCGCGCGGAACACCAGCAGAAACGCCGCATAGCATACGCCCGCGACGACGCCCAGCCCGGCGCCGGCGGCGGGGCTCGATCCGTACGCGTCGTGCCGCGCCAACCCCGACGTCAGCGCGACGCCCAGCAGCACGGCGGCCGTAATGGCGACGGTGCGAGACGTCGGGCGCTCGTCGTACAAGATCCACGCGGCGAGGGCGACGAACACCACCTGCACGTTCGCGATCACCGTGCCGAGGCCGGCGCCGATGAGCGCGATTGATGCGTGCCACACGTTGAGGTCGAGCGCGAGGATGAATCCGCTCGCGAGGGCGAGCCACCGCTCCGCGCGGCTCCGCCTATCGCGGGCGTGCCGGATCGCCCACGCCGCAGCGAGGACGGGGACGGCGTAAACGGCGCGATAAAACGTGGCAGTGACGGGAGACACCGACGCGAGGCGCACGAGAATCGCCGAGAACGAGATGCTCAGAACCCCCAGCAGGGCCAGGATGTGAATCATCGGCGATCTATGATTGCCGATCTACGATTGCCGATCTACGATTGCCCTGTCGCTCGAATGTGCAGATTGTAAATCGTCGATCGTCGATCGTAGATTGATTGCCGATTTACGATTGAAAGGCGTACAGTGACGGTTATGCCCTGGCAGCGCACTAACATCCAAGCCGCCGCGGCGCATCTGCGCGAGCGGATGGCGGCCGGCGCCACCGACGCGCGGACCAAGGCGGTCTACGAAGGACTGCTCGATGTGCTCGAGCCGACCCGCCGCGCGACCCGCCTGCAGCGCGAGGCCGCCGACGCGGCCAAGGCGGCCGTCGTCGTGGCGGCCGAGCGCGATCGCCGCAGCCCAGCAGATCGACGCGGGCACGCCGATCGACGCCGCGTGGACCTCGGGCCGCCCGGCGGGATCGAACGCCGCAAGGGGGGCGACCGGCGGGCCGGGCGCGATCGGCGCAGCGGCCGGTCTTAAATCCTTACATCCTCAAATCCTTACATCCTCAAATCCCTAAATTCCTACGTCGAGATCGCACCGATTTCCCCTTCCAAGCGCGTCACGAGCGTGTCCAGCTGATCGACGACGGCACGGACCGTTTCGGGTTTGCTGAGATCGACGCCTGCCTTCTGCAGCAGCGTCATTGGATGA
>JAHFUJ010000108.1:0-6305 GCA_023265105.1 Acidobacteriota bacterium | reverse complement strand
GATCGCACCGATTTCCCCTTCCAAGCGCGTCACGAGCGTGTCCAGCTGATCGACGACGGCACGGACCGTTTCGGGTTTGCTGAGATCGACGCCTGCCTTCTGCAGCAGCGTCATTGGATGATCGTTGCCGCCCGACTTCAGGAGGGTCAGGTACCGGTCGATGGCCGCCGCCCGATCGGCATC
This sequence comes from Acidobacteriota bacterium, assembly GCA_023265105.1. Classification (GTDB taxonomy): domain Bacteria; phylum Acidobacteriota; class Vicinamibacteria; order Vicinamibacterales; family CAVVIG01; genus JAHFUJ01. The sequence continues at coordinate 6,122 of JAHFUJ010000108.1, read as the reverse complement.
CGATCCGCTGGTCAACTGTTTCATCAACTGTGCGGTGGACGCGAAGCACGTCGCGTACTGATACACGTAGTACGGCGTGCTGTAGAAGTGCGGGATCCGCGCCCACGTCACGCGAGTGAGATCGTCGTAGTCGAACGCGTCGCCGTGATACGCCTTGAGCAGGTCGAGGTAGATCTCGCCGAGGCCGTCGGCGGTCACGGGCCGCCCTTCTTCGACCAGCCGGTGCGTCTGCAGCTCGTAGTCCGCAAACAGCACCTGCGTGTAGAAGGTCGCAACGATGCCGTCGATCGCGTGCTGCAGCAACACGATCCGCTCGCGCTCGTCGGTGGCGCGCGCCAGCATGTAATCGAGGAACAGCGCTTCGCTCAGCGTCGACGGCACCTCGGCCACGAAAATCGTGTAGCCGGCATAGACGAACGGCTGGTGCGCATGCGAGAGGCGCGTGTGCATCGAATGCCCCATCTCGTGCGCCAGCGTGAAGACGGCGTCGAGCGTGTCGTTGTAATTGAGCAGCATGTAGGGATGCACGCCGTAGACGGGCGCCGAGTACGCCCCGCTTCGCTTTCCCGGATTTTCGTACACGTCGATCCACTCACCCGACAGCACCTCGCCAACCGCTTGCTGGTACGCGGCGCCCAGCGGCGTCACCGACGCCGGCAGCCACTGGAGCACATCGTCGTACGGGTATTTCCGATCGAAGTCGACCAGCGGAAGCGTGGTGTCGTACGCGTGGTAGGTGTCGAGTCCGAGCACGCGCTTGCGCAGCCGGTGGTACCGGCGCAGCGGCTCGGTGCCGGCCTTCGTCGTCTCGATGAGGTTCTCGACGACCGCGGTTGGAATGTTGTTGCCGTGCAACGCCGCCTCGAGCGCCGACGTATATCCGCGGGATCGCGCGTGAAACCAATCGCGCTGAAGCACGGCGTCGTACAGCGACGCGTACGTGTTGGCGTTCGTTTCGTACAGTTTGTGCAGCTCGCAATACGCCAGTCGGCGATCCGGCTGGTTGCGATTCGTGGCGAGGATGGCGCGGTACTGGCCGTAGGTCAGCGTCACGTCGGCGCCGGTCGAGAGCCGGACGGCCGGATACTTGATGTCGGCCGTCGACAGCGCCGCGTAGGCGTCGTTCGGCGTCGACGAGAAGCGGCTCGCGAGCGACAACAGATGCTCGCCTTTGTCGTCGAGCACGTGCTCCTGCTGACGATAGAGATCCTCGAGGGCGAACCGATACACCGCGAGATCGCAGTGGTCCGCCATCCATTGCTGGACTGTTGGAAGCGGGATGCGCAGCAGCTCCGGATTGAACCAGGCGCTCGCCTGGTTCAACTTGGCGAACAGGATCTGCACCTGTTGACGCTTTGCGTTGATCTGATTGTCACGTTGATCCTGGTCGTACCAGAGTGACGCAAAGTACCAGACCTTATACGTGAGCTGGCCGATCGCATCGGACAGCGCGAGCGCGTGCAGCAGCGCCTCGGGCCCCTGCGCGAGGGTCCCCTGAAGCGCCGAGTACGCATCGATTTTCGCATCGAGATCGTCGTACGCCGCTTTCCAGCTCGTCCAGTCCTCGAAAATGTGTTTGAGGTTCCATTTGAAGCGATCGGAAATGTCGGCGCGATCGCGCAGCTGCGGCGTGGCTGGAGCTTCGGCGGACCTGAACGTCGGCATCCGCCGATCATACCGTGCAGGTGGGGCAGGGCTAAAGTCCTGCGCTACGAGTGGGTGCAGGGCTAAAGTCCTGCGCTACGAGTACTAGGGTGCCGGAACCAGCTTGGCGAGCGCGTTGGCGGTGCAAAAATAGATCGTGCCGTCGGGCGCGGCGGTCACGATCCGCACGCTTCCCACGAGATCCTCGATCAGCCGCTCGGTCGTCACGATGCGCGCCGGCTCCTGCGGGTCGAAGCGAATGCGAAGAATATGCCCTTCGTCCGCCGAGACGAGCAGATTGTCCCGAAAGGCCGGAATCAGGGGCCCACGATAAAACGCGACCGCCGACGCACCGGTCGGGCGGGGCAGCACGTACGTCACGCGAACCGTGCCGCGTCTTGAGCGACCTCGGCCGGCATCAACGGCGCTCAGTCGAGTCGAGTCCTGCAAGTCGTCGTCGGCGATCCACAACGTCCCTGTGCCGGGTTGCCAGTCAAGACCGCGCGGCGATCGATACGCGTACGAGTACACCGGCGTCGCCCCGGCCTGGTCGTCGGGTGTGCTGCCGTCCGGGTTCATGCGAAGAATCTTTCCGTTGAACGCCGCCATGTCGCCGGCACGTTGCGGATCCCCGCCATCGTCGAACGCGATGTACAACTTCCCGTCCGGACCGAATCGCAGCGACCCAGCCGCGCGCCGCGGCGAGGCCGGGATGTCGTCGAGGAGAATCACCCGATCCGCCAGCGTGTCGTTCGTCTCGCGGAAGCGCGCGAGGCGAAAGACACGGCCGCCCGATTGTGACGATGTGGTGTCGAGCGCGTAGACGAACCGCGACTGGACCTCCTTGAGCGGGCGCGGATCGAAGGCAAGCCCAAGCAACCCGCCCTCACCCGCCGTCGCGACGTCGTCGAGCACCAGTGCGGGCTCTGCCAGGAGCCGTTGGTCGCGGATGACGCGCACCCGTCCCGCGCGCTCGGCAACGAAAAGACGGCCGTCGGGTGCAAAGGCGACATCGGTCGGCTCGGCCAACCCATCGGCCACGAGATCGACGCGCAGACGCACACGATCGGTGGTCGTGAAAACGGTTCCCGTCTGCCACGTGTTCGCGCGTTGGCTGGCCCCCGCGGCTGCCGTCGCGGTTGCGGCTGAGACGATGACGTGGAGCGGCGACGACCTGGCACTTTCGAGCACCCCGCCGTCGACGATGAACGCGGCGAGCTCGAGCGTGTGGGCGCCAGAGGACATCGCCGGCAGCCGCGCGCTGCACGCAAACCCTGCGGCTGACGACGTCGGCGCGCAGGAGGCGTCGGCCAGCTCCGATCGCGCGTTGTCGACGTACATTGCGTAATGAAACGACGCGAGCGCTCCCGCGTCGGCCGCCTGCTGATCCCAGCCCAAACGTTCGCCGCCGGTGATTCGCTCATCGGCGGGCGAAGACCCAGGCGTCGGTGGCGAACTTTCGCCGCAGGCAACGAGCGCCACGCAGCCGGCGAGCGTCAGCAGAAGCCGACGGAGAACCATACGTCTCGCGATGATAGCGCAAGTGCGCCAGTCACGAGCCACCAGTCACGAGCCACTTTCCACTGCTCGCGGGGCCCCACCCCCGCTCGCTCGCGCTGCGGCGCTCGAAGACTCGCTATCCTCGCGCGGGCCGCAGGCGCTCCACCGGTAGGTTAGGATACGCGCGTGCAGACGTTCTCCTCGGTGGCGATCGTCGGGTTGCTCGTGTGTGGAATTGCCGGCGAGGCGGAGGCACAACTCAGGGCGTCTGGTTATGCGTCGGGCTTCACCTCCCCTCTCGCGTTCGTGCAAGACCCCACGGACCGCACGGTCCAGCTGGTCCTCGAGCAGGGCGGACGGATTCGCGTCGTGCGCAGCGGCACGGTGCTCCAGACGGACTTTCTCGATCTGACACGCGCCGTGCTCTCAGGCGGAGAGCGGGGCCTGCTCGGCCTGGCGTTCGCGCCCGATTATTCGACAAGCAGCCGGCTCTACGTCAACTTCACCAACATCGCCGGCAACACCGTTGTCGCGCGGTTCCGGAGATCGAGCAATCCGCTGGTCGCCGACGCGAGCTCGCGGTTCGATCTGCGCTGGGGCGGAGCGAGCGGCCCGTCGTTCATCGCGCAGCCGTTTGCGAATCATAACGGCGGCAATCTCGTCTTCGGTCCCGACGGCTTCCTGTACATCGGCCTCGGTGACGGCGGATCGATGAACGATCCGGCCAATCGCGCGCAGAATCCCTCGGAGCTGCTCGGCAAGATGCTGCGCATCGATGTGAACGTGCCCGACAGCCATCCGTCCGGCTATCAAGTGCCGCCCGACAACCCGTTCGTCGCCGGCGGACTCGTGGCGGCGCGTCCTGAGATCTGGAGCTTCGGCCTCCGGAATCCATGGCGGTACAGTTTCGACGACCCTGCCCGCGGCGGCACGGGCGCTCTCGTGATCGGCGACGTGGGCCAGGACCAATGGGAGGAGGTCGATTACGAGCGGCGCGGCCGCGGCGGACAGAATTATGGCTGGCGCAATCGCGAGGGGGCGCACGACAACGTGACGTCGCTCTCTCCCGCATTCCTCCCGCTCATCGAGCCGATCCATGAATACAATCACGCGGTCGGTCAGTCGATCACGGGAGGATATGTCTATCGCGGCCGTCTGCTCGGATCGACATATCAGGGGCGGTACTTCTTCGCCGACTACGTCCAGGGGCGCGTGTGGTCTCTCGCGCTCGTGCCCGATTCCTCATCGGCGGGAGCCCGCGTGTCGAACGTCATCGAGCACACGGCGGAGCTGGGCGGTCGCGCGCAGCTTGGCAGCATCAGCGCGTTCGGCATCGATGCCGACGGCGAGTTGTATCTCGTCAGCTACTCGCTCGGCGCGATCCTGAAAATGCTCCCTCCGCAGACGGCGCCGCCGACGCCAAGCGGCCTGCGGATCATCCGGCCGTAGCAGCCCGTGGCAGAAGTCGTTCCACGGGCTGCGAGGCACTGAGAATGGGCCACAGAGAAGACACTGAGACACAGAAAATCATTAGCCCGAGAAGTTCAACCTCGACCCCGCGATCACGGTCGAGTTCACGCAAGAGAGATAATCTCGACGTCCGGGCATCCGTTCACAATCGTGAGTCGCGCCACGCTCGGCGCGAGATCGAACCGACGCGGCCCCGCCGCGCCCGGATTCACGGCCAGGCGGGCCGTGGACGCGAGGTCAACATCGCGGACGATCAGTGCGCGATGGGTGTGCCCGAAGATGAGGACGTCGCTGGAGTAGCGCACGAGGAGCCGCTCCGGCGTCAGGCGCTCCAGCTCGTGCCCGTGACTCACGTGCACCGTCACGCCGCCGAGCGTCAGGACGCGCTCACGTGCCAATGCGGGATCCTGCGGATCGTCAACGTTCCCATAAACGGCTTCGACCGGCGCGATCCTCGACAGCGCGTCGAGCACCGCGCGCCCGCCGACGTCGCCGGCGTGGATGATCAGATCGACTCCCGCGAAGACGCGCGCCACTGCCGGTCTGATGAGACCGTGAGTGTCGGCGATCAGGCCGACCACGACCTTACCGGTTGGCGGTATCGACCGCTTCCCCGACCGCATTGACGGCCTTGCCCGCCACCGGCTCGACCACCGGCATCGGTGTGGACGCGCGATAGCGGCGCAGCGCGGGCGTCGTCGCGACCACCCACGCGGTCGCCAGAAGGCAGCCGACACCGCCGCTGACGACGGAGAAGGTCGCGCCAAGCCAGTTTGCAACCGCGCCCGCTTCGAACTCGCCGAGTTGGGGCCCGCCAATGAAGAACACCATGTTGACGCCGGTCATGCGGCCGCGCAGCCGATCGGGCGTCTCGAGCTGGCGGATGATGTTCCTGATGACCATGCTGACGGTGTCGGTCGCCCCGGTGAGCGCGAGACACGCGAACGTCAGCCAGAACGATCGCGAGAGGCCGAAGACGACCGTCGCGAGGCCGTAACCGCCGATGGCCCAAAGCAGTGTCGGTCCCCGACGTTTGATGCGATCGGTCAGCGGCACCATGAAGGCGCTTGCCACGACGGCGCCCGCCGCCGGTGCCGCAAACAGCCAGCCGTAGCCTCGGGCCCCGACCTGCAGGATGTCCTGCGCGAAGATCGGCAGCAGAGCCGTGGCCGAGGAGAAGAAGGTGGCGAAGAAATCGAGCAGCATCGTCGACCGAATGAGCGGCGAGCGGAACACAAACCTCAATCCTTCGAGCGCGGCGTGGAGCGACACATCGTCTCGCGAGCCCGCCGGCGCCGGCATGCGGTCTGGCACATTCCGCATCATCAGCAGCGCGACAATCACGAAGCCAAACGACAGCGCGTTTGCCGCATAGGCCCAGCCGACGTTGGCGGCGGCGATGATCAGGCCGCCGAGCGACGGTCCGGCGACCGACGCGGTCTGAAACATGATGGCGTTCAAGCTGATGGCGTTCGGCAGGTGCTCGCGCGGCAGGAGCGTCGGCACCA
>JAHFUJ010000107.1:10338-13947 GCA_023265105.1 Acidobacteriota bacterium | reverse complement strand
TCGACGACTTTGTCGCTGCCCTTCAACTCCTCGTTGTCCTCGTACTTCACGCCGAGCGCCTTGCCGATGTCGTCGACGATGTCCTGATCGGGCGTCGGGTTGTCGCCGCCCGGCGCTTCGTCGCCGCTGAAGTACGCGTTTTCCCAATCAGCGTCGATGTCGCCACCGGTGATGGCCGGCGTCATGGCGCCGTGTTCGCGCAGGCTCTCCGCGAGCTCCGCCCGTCCCGTTCGGACGGCCGAACCTTGCCGGCGCATGTTCAGCGACGAGGGCGGCGTTGGAACCGTTTCTTCCAACCTGCGTCGCGGGCGGTCGAGCCGCGGCGCCGTAGCTCGCGCGGGAGCCGCTCTCCGAGCGGCCGTCTTCTTCGGTGCGGGCTTTTTTCGGGCTCCTGCCCTCCGGCCCTTCGACACGCTGAGGGCCGCCCTGGGCCGCGTCGAAAGGCGGCCCGATCTCGCCTTGCCGGTCGGGCGTTTGACCGAACGGCGGGACGCCGCACCTTTGCGGCCTTTTCTTCCTGCTCTCGCACGCCGCGCGGGCTTGCGTTTAGCCATCTGCAATCCTTTCGAGGCTTGACACTATGGCGATAAGTGTCGTATCCTCTGTTGCTTATCGCAAATCAAAGACCGACTGTCTAGAACGACGTGTGCGCCGGCCCCCCGTTCAACGCCGGCCACTGATCCACCAGAGGAGGACGCGCAAGGCATGGCGAACGTAGAAGGCGAGAAGACTCCCGGTCTGACCCGGAGCGGCAATGCGGTAAGCGGTGGCATCGTGACGTGGCCGCGCGAAGACGATGACCAGACCAATCCCGAAGAGTACGCCCGGCTGCTGGACGTCTACGATAGCAGCTTCCGGAACATCGCGGAAGGCGAGGTCGTCAAGGGCACGGTGCTCAAAGTGACCGCGTCGGAAGTGATCATCGACGTGGGCTACAAGTCCGAAGGGATCATCGCCGTCGCCGAGTTCCTCGACGAGAGCGGCGAAATCACCGTGCAGCAGGGCGACATCGTCGACGTGCTGCTCGAGCGCACCGAGGATCGCGAAGGCTACGTCGTCCTCTCGCGCGAAAAAGCCGAGAAGATGAAGATTTGGGACGAGGTCGAGAAGGCCTATGCCGAGCGCAAGGTCGTCATCGGCCGCGTCATCGAGCGCATCAAGGGCGGGCTGGCCGTCGACATCGGCGTGCGCGCGTTCCTGCCCGGATCGCAGATCGACGTGCGTCCCGTACGGAATCTTGACGCGCTGCGCGGGCAGGAGCTCCGCATGCGCGTCATCAAGGTCAACAAGAAGCGCGGCAACATCGTGCTGTCGCGCAAGGCGCTCCTCGAAGAGGAGAACGCCGAGAAGAAGAAGCACACGCTCGAGACGCTGGCCGAGGGCAAAGTGCTGAAGGGCATCGTCAAGAACATCACCGACTACGGGGCGTTCATCGATCTCGGCGGCATCGACGGCCTGCTGCACATCACGGACATGTCGTGGGGCCGCGTCGGTCACCCGTCGGAGCTCTTCAAAGTCAATGACGAGATCGACGTGATCGTGCTCAAGTACGATGCGGGGACCGAGCGCGTCTCGCTGGGCCACAAGCAGCTCATCACCGACCCGTGGGCGAACGTGACGGAGCGCTATCCGGCCGGCGCGCGCGTGTCGGGCAAGGTGGTCAGCCTGACCGACTACGGGGCCTTCGTGGAGCTCGAAGCGGGCGTCGAGGGGCTGATTCACGTCAGCGAGATGTCGTGGAGCAAGCGCGTCAAGCATCCGTCGAAGATCCTGAACGTGGGCGACGCGGTCGAGGGCATGGTGCTCGGCGTCGATCCGACGGCGCGGCGCATCTCGCTCGGGCTCAAACAGGTCGAGTCCAACCCGTGGCACGACCTCGCCGGCAAGTATCCGGTGGGGTCCAAGATCACCGGCAAGGTGCGCAATCTGACCGAGTTCGGCGCGTTCGTCGAAGTCGAGGAGGAGATCGACGGCCTGATTCACATCTCCGACATGTCGTGGAGCAAGCGCATCAAGCATCCGTCCGAAGTGCTCAAGAAGGGCGACGTCGTCGAGGCGATGGTGCTCAACATCGACGCCGAGAATCAGCGGTTGTCGCTCGGGCTCAAGCAGCTGGCCACCGACATCTGGGACGACTTCTTCTCGCGCCATCACGTGGGCGACACGATCGAGGGGAAGGTGGTGCGGATGACGAACTTCGGCGCGTTCGTCGAGCTCGATGAAGGGATCGAAGGACTCATACACGTCTCGGAGTTCGACGATTCCCGTCACGCCGGCAAGGATGAAAAGATCGAGCTGAAGGTGGGCGAGAACTACCCGATGAAGATCATCAAGCTCGCGCCGGGCGAACGCAAGATCGGGCTCTCGATTCGCGCGCTCAAGTCGGACGAGTTCCGGGCCGATTGGGAAACGTATCAGGAGAGCGCGGGCGACGGGGCGGCGACGCTGGGGGATCACTTCAGAAATCGGTGATGGGATTCGGGATTTGGGATTTGGGATTTGTGGTCTTTCGAATCCCCAATCCCCAATCCCGAATCCCCAATCCCGACGGGAGTCACACCAATGACTGGCGGCAGCATGACCAAGGCGGAGCTCGTCGAGGAAGTCTCGCGGGTGTCCGATCTCACCAAGAAGCACTCCGAGGTCATCGTCGACACGGTGTTCAAGAGCATTATCGACGCGCTGCATCGCGGCGAGAAGATCGAGCTGCGCGGGTTCGGCAGCTTCCGGCTGCGGAAGCGCGAGCCGCGCAAGGGCCGCAACCCGAAGACCGGCGACAAGGTCGACGTGCCGCCGAAGAAGGTGCCCTACTTCAAGCCGGGCAAAGAACTGAAGGAGCTCATCAATCGCGAACCCGACACGCCGTCCGGTGCGCCCGCGCCGCCCGATGCGGTCGCGATCTAAGAGATTTTCGATTGTCGATTTCGTGATTGTCGATCTATCTGCCGATTGATCGGTAAATTGAAAATCGACGATCATTAGATCGAAAATGGATCGCCTCTGGTCTCCCTGGAGACTGCCATACGTGACGGGCACCGGTCACGCGGACGGGTGCATCTTTTGCGACGCCCGCACCCCACCGCCCGCGCAATCCTCAGGCGACGATCTGATCCTCTTCCGCGGGGGCCTCTGCTACGTCATCCTGAATCTGTATCCGTACAACAACGGACATTTGATGGTCGTGCCGAACCGGCACGTCGGTACACTCGCCGCCGCGACGGTCGACGAGTTGACCGAGCTGATGCGCCTCACGCGACACGCCGAGATGGCCCTGGGCGAAGCGTATCAGCCGCAGGGCATCAACATCGGCGTCAACCTCGGCCGCCCGGCGGGCGCCGGCATCGTCGATCACCTGCATATTCATCTCGTGCCACGCTGGACCGGCGACACCAACTTCATGTCGGTCGTCGGCAACGTGCGCGTGCTGCCCGAAGAGCTCGGCGACACGATCAAACGCCTGCGGCCGATCTTCGAGCGGCTCGCGAGAAACGACGTTTAACGCAGAAGCCGCAGAGCTCGCAGAGACATGAAATCATCACGAAGTCGCGAAGACACGAAGCAAGCCGTTTATCCTTCTTCGTGACATCGTGGCTTCGTGATGAAACGTGC
>JAHFUJ010000107.1:0-10238 GCA_023265105.1 Acidobacteriota bacterium | reverse complement strand
CTTCGTGATGAAACGTGCCTTTTATCATGATTTTCGAGCTCACGCCGGAACAGCTGGCGTTCAAGGAATCGATCGAGCAGTTCGCGCGCGAGGTTGTTGCCCCGCGCGCGGCTGCGATCGACGAGTCGGGTGAGTTCCCCGCCGACGTGATGCGCGCCGCCGCCGCGCGAGGGCTCCTCGGCATCACGATTTCCAGCGCATGGGGCGGCGCCGGCCGCGACTATGTCAGCTACGCGCTCGCCGTCGAGGCGATCGCAAGAGCCAGCGCCACGGTGGCCGTCTCGCTGTCGGTCACCAACTCGCTCGTCGCCGAGCTCGTCGCACACGCCGGGAGTCCTCGACAGCGCGATCGATGGCTGCGGCGGCTTACGAGCGGAGAGGCGATCGGCGCGTTCGCGCTGTCGGAGCCGGATGCCGGCACCGACGCGGCAAATCAAAAAACCGCGGCGGTCAGATCGGGCGACGGCTACCGCATCACCGGGCGCAAAGTGTGGGTGGCGAATGCGGAGGCCGCTTCTGTCGTGATTGTGTTCGCGTCGACGCGCCCGGAGCGCCGCGGCCAGGGCGTGACGGCGTTCCTCGTGCCGATGGACGCGGCCGGCATCACGCCCACCTCGCGCGCCGATTCGCTCGGCGTACGAGGCCTCGGCTGCATGGATCTCGATCTCGATCTGCACGTCGGCGACGATCACGTGCTCGGCGAGATCGATCAGGGATTTCGTCTCGCGATGTGGGCGCTGCAGGGCGGCCGCGTGGCCATCGCCGCCCAGGCGCTCGGCATCGGGCAGGCGGCGCTCGACGAGGCGATCGCGCACGCCAGACGGCGCGAGCAGTTCGGCCGGCCGATCGCCAACTACCAGGCCATCCAGTGGATGATCGCCGACATGGCGACCGAGCTCGACGCGGCGCGGCTGCTGACGTGGAAGGCGGCGGCCGCCAAGGATCGCCAAGAGGAGAGTGCGGTCGAGGCGTCGATGGCCAAGCTCGCGGCGTCGGAGGCGGCGCACAAAGCGGCCGACAAGGCGATGCAGATTCTCGCGTCGGCCGGCTACCGGCGCGGGTCCCTCGTCGAGCGCCTGTTCCGCGACGTGCGGGCGACGGAAATTTATCAGGGTACGTCCGAGGCCCAGCGCATGATTATCGCCGCCAGTGTGTTGGCCGATGAGTCTCGTACGTAGTGTCCGCCTTTAGGCGGACCGTTGGGTCAGTCCGGCTGAAGCCGGACGCCACGTACCGTCTCGTATGAATTTGGTAATTGGATAATCTCGCAATCTGGTAATCGGAATCGAACAACGCGAGTCCGATCAATTACCAGATCACCAGATTACCCAATTACCAAATCTCACCTCGGTATGATTCCCTGCTTGAACGCGCCCTTCGAATACGCCGCGGACTGGCCCTTCGGAATGCTGAGCGACTTCCACGTCGGGCCGGCGAAGTGTTTCGCGAGCAGCACGATCTGTCCGACATGGTACGCGGCGTGAGTCGCCGACCGGTTCAGCGCTTCCACGACCTGGAACGCTTCGCCGCGGATGTGGACCGTGCGCTCGAGGTCCTCGGGTGCGAGCGCCTCGATGGCGGCCAGCGCGGTCGTCCATCCCGATTCCCACCAGCGAAGGATGTCCGCGCGCGACAAAGGCACCTCTATTTCGAACTCGCCGTCGCGGTTGCGATCCGGCTTCTCGCCGTCGCTCGTGAGGAAGGCGGCAAAACGCGATCGCAGATTTCCCGCAAGGTGCTTGACGATGATCGCGATGCTGTTGGCGTCGGGATCGACGAGCGTGTGGAGATCGGCGTCCGACACCTGCGCCATGGCGCCCTCGCCGAGCGCCTTGTAGTTGCGGTAGGTGCGCACGATGTCGCGGAGATAGGAGCTATGCATCTTCTTATGCTCGCGGGGCCCCACCCCCGCTCGCTCTCACTCGGCGGCGCGGCTTAGCCGCGCTTCCCTCCGGCGCCTCGCTCGGGCCGCAGGCGCTATTTCAGTATCTGCTTGGCAATCGTCTGTAGCTGCAGGTTCGACGTGCCCTCGTAGATCTGCCCGATCTTCGCGTCGCGGAACAGCTTTTCGACCGGATAGTCCTTCACGAACCCGTAGCCGCCGTAGAGATTGACGGCGAGCGAAGTGACGCGCTCGGCGACCTCGGACGCGAAGATCTTGCACATCGCCGCTTCGGTCAGAAACGGCTGCCGCGCGTCGCGCAACCGCGCCGCGTTGTACACCATCAAGCGCGCCGCCTCGAGCTCGGTCGCGGCACGCGCGATCTGATGCTGCACGGCCTGGAAGTCGGCGATCGCCTTGCCGAACTGCTTCCGCTCTCTGGTGTACTTGATGCTGTGATCGAGCGCGCCCTGGGCGAGGCCGATCATCTGTGCGCCGATGCCGATGCGGCCTTCGTTCAGCGTTTCAATCGCCACCTTGTAGCCTTTGCCGGTCTCGCCGAGCACGTTCGCGCGCGGGACGCGGCAGTCCTCGAGCAGCAGCTCGCACGTGCTGCTGGCGCGAATCCCGAGCTTGTCCTCTTTCTTGCCCACGGTGAACCCGGCGGTGCCCCGCTCGACGAGAAACGCGGTGATGCCGCGGTAGCCGGCATCTGGATTGACGGTCGCAAAGATGATGAAGAGATCGGCTTCGTTCGCGTTGGTGATCCACAGCTTGCGGCCGGTGAGCGCCCACTCCTCGCCGCGCTCGGTCGCGCGGGTCGCCAGGGCGAACGCGTCGCTGCCCGAGCCGGCCTCCGACAACGCATACGCGCCGATGGCGCTCGTGGCCAGCCTCGGGAGATGGCGCCGCGTGAGGTCGTCGGTGCCCCAGCGCAGCAGCGCATTGATCACGAGCGTGTTCTGCACGTCGACCAGCACGGCGATGGACGGATCGACGCGCGACAGCGCCTCGACGGCCAGCGCGGCGTGAAAGAAGCTGGCGCCGCCGCCGCCGAGGCTTTCGGGAATCTCGATGCCCATGACGCCGAGGGCGAACAGCTTGTCGACGAGGGGCTTGGGAATCTTCGCGTGCTCGTCCATCTCGCGGACGAGCGGCCGAACCTCGCGGTCCGCAAATTCGTACACGCTGTCGCGGAACAGCCGTTCGTCCTCCGACAACATCGTCAAGGCGGGGTGCGACAGCTCCGTGTCCTGGGTCGCCACGGCGGGGATGTTAGCATCCTGCAAGGTCGCAGGGCTAAAGTCCTGCGCTACGACTGACGGCAGGACTAAAGTCCTGCGCCACGATAGTCACGGTCCGCCTAAAGGCGGACACTACGTACGCTGCGCCACGGCAGTCACGGTCCGCCTAAAGGCGGACGCCACGTACTGGCGGGCGCCACGAAATCTGTACGTGGCGTCCGGCTTTAGCCGGACCTCTTGCGTTCAGCCCGGCCTATTGCGTCTAGAATAGACAGATGACCAGTTCCTTCCGGACCGTCGCCGGCGCGGGTGTCCTGCTGGTCGCGCTCCTCGGCCTCGCCCAGGCGCCTTCCATCGCGGCACGCCAGGGCGGGCAGCCGGCCCAGGCAAACCAGCAGCCGGCACAAGCCGACCAGCAGCCGCCACCTGCCCCTCAGACTCAACAGCCGGTGTTTCGGACCGGCATCAACTTCGTCCGCGTCGATGTCATCATCACGGATCGGAACGGGAACGTGGTGTCGGACCTGCGGCAGGGCGATTTCGAGGTGGTCGAGGACGGCAAGCCGCAGACGATCGAGACGTTCAAGTTGGTCAAGTTGGACGGCGGCGCCACGCCGACCGCTGACGGCCCGCCCCGACCGATCCGGACCGACTACGACGAAGAGTCCGAAGCCGGCCGCGACGATGTGCGGTTGTTCGCGATCTTTCTGGACGACTATCACGTGCGGCGCGGAGCCAGCATGGTCGTGCACGCTCCGCTGGCGACCTTCATCGACACCCAGCTCGGGCCCTCGGACATGATCGGCCTGATGCATCCGCTGGATCCGCTCGAATCGCTGCGCATGACGCGCAACCACGCGGCCGTCATCCAGGGCGTGCAGCAGTTCCTGGGTCGCAAGTTCGACTACGAGCCAAGGAACGCCTTCGAGGAGAGGTACGCGCACTACCCGACCGAAATCGTCGAGATGATCAGGAATCAGGTGTCGATGTCGGCCATCAAGGGGCTGATTACGCACCTGGGCTCGCTCAAGGAGGGCCGCAAGTCGCTGATCCTCGTCAGCGAAGGGTTCAGCAACATGCTGCCGCCGCAGATGCGGGATCAGATCGCGTCGATACCCGGCAGCGGCAATCCGCAACGATTCGATCCGCAGGCCGGCCTCAACGATCCCAACGAAGACCGCGCCTCGTTGTTGGCGGGCGCGGACATGCAGACCGAGCTGCGCGACATCTACGACACGGCGAACCGCAACAACGTGGCGATCTACGCCGTCGATCCGCGCGGCCTCGCGGTCAACGAGTTCGACATCGACGAAGGCATCAACGTGCAGACCGACCGCCAGTACCTCGGCTCGACGATGGACACGCTGCGCACTCTGTCGGAAAACACCGACGGCCGCGCCATCGTCAATCGCAACGATCTGGTGGCCGGCATGAAGCAGATTCTCCGCGATACGAGCGCCTACTACCTGCTCGGCTACAATTCCACGCAGGCGCCGTCGGACGGGAAGTTTCACGAAATCAAGGTGCGCGTCAAGCGGCAGGGCCTGCAGGTGCGGGCGCGCAAAGGCTACTGGGCGCTCGACGCGGAGACCACCGCGCGCGCGAAGGCTCCGGCCAAGCCTGGTGCGGCGCCGGCGGTGCGGGCGGCGCTGGCGGCGGTGAATACGCCGGCACGCGTCCGTGTGATCAGAACCTGGATCGGCACCACGCGTGGCGAGAACGGGAAGACGAAGGTCACCTTCGTGTGGGAGCCGACGCCCAAGGCGCCGGGCGAGCGTGAAACGGCGCGCAGCGAGCAGCCGGCGCGCGTCTCGCTGATGGCGGTCGGCGCGGACGATTCGCCGTATTTCCGCGGCCGCGTGCCGGACATCGTGTTGGCGTCCACCGTGCCGGCGACCTCCGCCACCACCACCGGCGCGGGGGCCGCCGCGCCGCGGCCGGCGCGCGTCAGCTTCGAGGCGAAGCCGGGAAAGATGCAGTTGCGCGTGTCGGTCGAAGGCGCGGCGTCGCAAGTGCTGGATTCAGAGATGCGGGAAATCACCGTTCCGGATCTCACGTCGCCGCAAACCACGCTCGGCACGCCGGAATTGTTCCGGGCGCGCACCGTACGAGAATTTCAGCAGCTCAAAAGCGATGCCGACGCCGTGCCGATCGCGATCCGTGAATTCAGCCGCACCGATCGGCTGCTGATTCGCGTCCCGGCCTACGGCGCCGGGACGGCGGTGCCGGTGCTGACCGCGCGCTTGCTGAACCGTACGGGCCAGCCGATGTCGGATCTGCCGGTCGCCCCGTCCACCTCGCCCTCGGGCGAGGCGCAAATCGAGCTGTCGCTGGCGGGCATGGCGCCCGGCGAGTATCTCGTCGAGGTCACCGCGGCGGGCGGGGGCGGCGACGCGAAGGAGCTCGTCGGCTTCCGCGTGACCGGCTGACGTCATGCGGGTGCTGCCGGCAGTCGTCGGCCTCGCTCTCGCCGTGTCGGTGCCGGCCTCGGCCCTTCGACCCTTCGACATGCTCGGGGTCGTCCCGAGCAAGGTCGAGGGACGACAGGCTCAGGGCGAGGTTGAGGCGCGACGAAACGTCGCGCCGGCCGCAGGGGTCGTGCGCATCGACGTCATCGTGGCCGATGCCCGCGGCCGCGCGCTCGACAACCTGAGCGCCACTGATTTCGAGCTGCGTGAAGACGGCGAGCCGCAGTCGATCGACGAGGTACGGTTCGTCAAGGTCGACAGGGCGGCCGGCGGCACCCAGCCGCCGCCGATCCGCTCCGAGCGCGACGAGCACGCGGAAGCCGCAAGCGGCAACACCCGCCTGGTCGCAATCTTTCTCGACGACTATCACGTGGGCGGCGGCGCGACCACCGAGCGCGTTCGCGAGACGCTGACCCGGTTCGTGGACCGGGATCTCGGCCCGCGCGATCTCGTGACCGTGATGAAGCCGCTCGACTCGCTGCTCGCCATCCGGCTCACGCGCGATCGGGACGAGGTTCATCAGGCGATCGACGCGTTCGACGGCCGCAAGGGCGCCTACGAGCCACGCACCGCGTTCGAGCGGAACTATCTCGCCACCACGCCAGGATCGATTGAAGCCGCGCGCGCGCAGTTGACGATGTCCGCGCTGAGCGCGCTGGCGATCCACCTGGGGAGCCTCGGCGACGCGCGCAAGACGATCGTGCTCGTCAGCGAGGGGCTGCCGCGCGCGGAACGCCGGCGTGGACTGGAGCCGCTGCCGACGTTCGAGTCGGTCGTGCGCGCGGCGAACCGATCCAACGTCTCGATCTACGTCGTCGACCCGCGGAGATCGCCGGCGGGCGGCGATGACGGCGGCACCATCGCCGGCAATCCGCAAGAGACGCTGCGGGCGCTGGCGAACGAGACCGATGGAGAGGCGATCGTCAACGCGGCCGATCTCGACAATGCGATGCGCCGGATCGTCGGCGACGCGAGCGCGTACTACCTCGTCACCTATCACTCGGCGCGGAGCGAGGACGGGCAGTTCCACGACGTCCAGGTGCAGGTCAAGCGGCCGGATGTGCGAGTGCGCGCGCGCAAAGGGTATTGGGCCCCGACTCGTGGCGAACTGATGCGCGCGAATATCCTGGCGCACGCGCACGATCCCGCGCCGGTGGTGTCGATCGCGCCCGCGCGCCGGATCAGTCCGCTCGTCAGCCCCTGGTTCGGCCTCGCGCGCGGCGCCGGCGGCAAGACGCGCGTGACCTTCGTCTGGGAACCGGCCGCGCGCGTGCCGGGCGATCGCACGACGCGTTCCCCGGCGCGGGTCGTGCTGACGGCGCTCGGCGCGGATAACGTGACGGTCTTCGAGGGCCCGGTCGTGCCGGCCGGCCCGATAGACCCGGTAGACATTGTCCCCCGCGAGGGCCGATCGGCGCGGGCCGTCTTCGAGGTCGCTCCAGGACGACTCCGGCTGCGGATGTCCATCGAGGATGCGGCCGGACGCGTGGTCGATTCAGACGTCCGCGAGATCGCCGTTCGCGATCTTCGCGCACCGGTCGTCGTCGGCACGCCCGAGGTATTGCGCGCGCGGACGGCGCGCGACGTGCGCGCGCTGGCCGCCGACCCGGACGCTGTCCCGGTCGCGTCGCGCGAGTTCAGCCGCGCCGAGCAATTGATCATCCGGTTTCCGGCGTACGCGCCGGGCGCCGAGCGGCCTCGGGTCTCCGCGAAGCTCTTGAGCCGGCTGGGAAAGGCGATGCGCGATGTCCCGGTTCAGCCGGTGGCCGCGCCTGACGGGCGGAACCAGATCGATCTGCCGCTGGCCGGTCTGGCCGCCGGCGAGTACCAGCTCGAAATCACCGCCTCGAGCCCGGCCGGCGAGGCCAGAGATCTCGTCAGTTTTCGCGTGACCAGTTGACGGCAGGTTTGAACTGAAGAGCCTGTGAAGAAACCGTTAACCGCCAAGACCACCGAGACCGCAGAGAAGAAAATTCTTGGGATTCTCGGCGAACTCTGCGTGCTCTGCGGTAAAAAGTGGCGCTGGACCTTAGTCCTGCATTTGTCGTAGCGCGGACGTGTAACGCTCGTAGCGCGGGACTTTGACGCTCGTGGCGCAGGGCTTCGCGCTCGTGGCGCGGGACTTTGACGCTCGTGGCGCGGGACTTTAGTCCTGCCGCTGCCACTGCCGCTGCGGATCGGAGAAGCTTTCTCATGCCTGTTGCCGATGTCAAGGGGTCGGGTTTCGTCGCCGGCCTGATGGCCGACGTCAGGGCCAAGAACCCCGGCGAGGTCGAGTTCCACCAGGCCGTGCAGGAGGTCGTCGAGTCGCTCGACCTCGTGCTCGAGCGGCGCCCCGAGTACCGCAGCGCGCGGATCATCGAGCGAATGGTCGAACCCGAGCGAGTCGTGATGTTCCGCGTCCCCTGGCAGGACGATCGCGGACAGTACCAGATCAATCGCGGGTATCGCATCCAGATGAACAGCGCGATCGGTCCGTACAAGGGCGGATTGCGGTTCCATCCGTCGGTGAATCTGAGCATTCTCAAGTTCCTGGCGTTCGAGCAGGTCCTGAAGAACTCGCTGACGACGCTGCCGATGGGCGGCGGCAAGGGCGGATCGGACTTCGATCCCAAAGGCAAGAGCGATCACGAAGTGATGCGCTTCTGTCAGAGCTTCATGACCGAATTGTTCCGCCACATCGGATCCGACACCGACGTGCCGGCCGGCGACATCGGCGTCGGCGGGCGCGAGATCGGCTTCCTCTTCGGCCAATACAAGAGACTACGGAACGAGTTCACCGGCGTCCTTACCGGCAAGGGCCTCAACTGGGGCGGCTCGCTGATCAGAACGGAGGCCACCGGCTTCGGCGCCGTCTACTTCGCGTCCGAGATGCTCGCGACGCGCCACGAGACGCTCGAGGGCAAGGTGTGTCTGGTGTCGGGCAGCGGCAACGTGGCGCAGCACACCGTGGAGAAACTCCTGCAGATGGGCGCCAAGCCGATCACGCTGTCGGACTCGAACGGCTACGTCTACGACGAGGCGGGGATCACGCCAGAGAAGCTGTCGTTCGTCCTCGAGCTGAAGAACGTCAGGCGCGGCCGCATCAAGGAATACGCCGATCGGTTCGAGGATGTCGTGTATACGCCCGTCGACGCGACGGCCGACGTCAACCCCTTGTGGAACCACAAGGCCCAGTGCGCCTTTCCCTGCGCGACGCAGAACGAGATCAACGCCGTGGACGCGCAGCATCTGATCCGCAACGGCGTCTACGTCGTCTCGGAAGGCGCCAACATGCCGACGGTGCTCGACGGCGTGCGCCAGTTCATCGACGCCAAGATTCTGTTCGGGCCGGCGAAGGCCGCCAATGCCGGCGGCGTCGCCACGTCGGGTCTGGAAATGGCGCAGAACAGCATGCGGATGAGCTGGACGCGCGAGGAAGTCGACGAGCGCCTGCACCGGATCATGAAGGCGATCCATCGGGCGTGCTGGGAGACCGCGGACGCGTTCGGCGCGCGGGGCAACTACGTCCACGGCGCGAACATCGCCGGCTTCCTGAAAGTCGCCGACTCGATGATGGACCAAGGTCTCGTGTAGCTTTCAGCTGTCAGCTCTCAGCTTTCAGCTCTCAGAGCCTGTGAAGAAACCGCTAACCGCCGAGAGCGCAGAGACCGCGGAGAAGAAATTCTACAGCCGGTTTCATAACCTACTCGCGGGTGGCCGCGAACGGGGCCGCCCCGCCCGGCGCGGAGCCCACTCCCGTGACAAGCGCTCTTGGGGCGAGCACCGGGTGGGGCTGTTCGCGGACAGGACCCGCGAAACGAGGTTATGAAACCGCCTGTAAGGATTCTCGGCGAACTCTGCGTGCTCTGCGGTAAAACGTCGCATTTTTTCACACGCTCTCAGCCTTCGGCTCTCAGCAGCATGCATTAGCTGACAGCTGACAGCTGACAGCTGATAGCTGACAGCTGATAGCTACACCAAGTACTCCTAATGCGCGACAGCGGTCGGCTTCAGAGCTTCGTCGATCTGGCGCGGTTCCGTGTCCAGGACATTCTGCTGGTCTCCAGCCTGTATGATTCGTTCACGCTCACCGAGGACGGGCAGCTTGCCGAGCTCGTCCTCCGCGAGTTTCTCGAGCTGAACTTCCGATCTCCGAACCTCACGCGCGTCTCGACCGGCGCCGAGGCGATGGCGCGGGCCCTCGCGGGCGGCCGCTATCAGCTCATCATCACCTCGTCGCACGTCGGCGACATGAACGCCGTGACGCTTGCGCGCCGTCTGAAGGACGAAGGCGTCGACACGCCGGTCGTGCTGCTCGCCTACGACGCCCGCGCGCTCGCCGATTTGGTCTCCACGCACGGCACCGCCGACTTCGCGGGCGTGTTTTTGTGGCAGGGCGACGTGCGCATCCTGCCGGCCATCGTCAAGCTGATCGAGGATCGGGCGAACGTCGCCCACGACACCGGCGAGTTGGGCGTCCAAGTCGTCCTCGTCGTCGAGGACAACGTCCGGTTTTATTCGTCGTTCCTGCCGGCCATCTATGCGGAGCTGATGAATCAGGCGCTGCGCCTGGTGCCGGAAGGCATCAACCTGGCGCACAAGCTGATGCGGCTGCAGGCGCGCCCGAAAATTCTGCTCAGCCACACGTTCGAGGACGTCCTG
>JAHFUJ010000413.1 GCA_023265105.1 Acidobacteriota bacterium | reverse complement strand
CTCGTGGCCCATCCCAAAGTGTTTTTCTTCGACCTGGGGATTCGGAACGCGTTGCTCCGGCGTCCCCTCGACCGTCCGCTGGACGACGAGCGGGGCCTGCTATTGGAGCACCTGGTTGGCTTGGAGCTGCAGCGCCGCGTCGGCGCACTCTGGCCCGAGGCACGCCTGTTTCACTTCCGCACCAGGCGCGGCGTGGAAGTGGATTTTATTCTCGCGGTCGGGCGCGAGCTGTGGGCCATCGAGGTCAAGGCCTCCCGGCGAGTCGACGCCCGGGATCTCAAAGGATTGACTGTGTTCGCGGACCGCGCGGCAAAAGTCGCTCGACGGATTGTGGTGTTCCTTGGCCCACGGCGGCAACGACTGGACGGGATCGAGGTTATTCCGCTCGCCGATTTCCTCGCGGATCTGCCGGCGTAATGGCTTGGGTTATCGTTTCAGGTCGCGCGTCCAATTGACCACGGCCGTGAGCGGCAAGAGGTTGGCTTCGGTGACGCTGGTGTTGACCAGGAATCGTTGCCCGTCCGCGGTGACGTCATAATCGCCACTCCCCCGCGGGCCGTCTCGCGCGTCGATGCGGAAGAGCGCGGCGGGCGTCCCGGCCTCGAACGTCGTTCCGACTCGTACCGGCACGGTCATTAGCTTCTTGTCGGCGGCGATGAAGAACAGCTCCCTCCCGTCGCGCCGCCAGCGCGGGCTCGTTCCTCCGGCGATTGAGATTTGCCGCTTCGCGCCCTGACCGGCCTCTGCGAACGAGCGAACGTAGACTTCGGAGCGGCCAGATTCGTCGGAGACGTACGCCACCCAGCGGCCATCGGGAGAGAATCTCGCCTCCACCTCGTTGAACTGCGTGCGCAAGAATGGCCTCGGCTTGCGGTCCCCTTCGAGCGACAAGATCGTGAGATCTTCGCCCGTCTTCGGATCACCGTCGCCGTAGATGATGAAACGGCCGTCGAGCGACCAGTCGTTGGGCCATTGAACCCAGCCGCTCAACGGGACGAGCAGTTCACCACTGCCCGTCTCGCTCACCGTCTTTTGATAAAGATGCGGCGGGCCGCCAACGTCGGCGGCGAATACGATCCGGCGTCCGTCGGGCGACCAGACGGGGCCGTTCTCCATCAACGGCTCAAACGTGACGCGCGCGGACAGGCCGCGCGACAAATCGTACGTCCAGACGTCCGTTGTTCCGGTCCGCGGATCTTTTACGTTCACGGCTATGCTCTGCCCGTCTGGTGAAATCCGCGGCACCTCGTAATCTTTCCGCTCCCCGACCGTCCCGATTTCCACGCCGCGCCGATCGAACCAGACGAGCCGTGAGACGCTCGTGCCGGCCCGGTAAGTCAGGACTCCATTATCCGAAACGGCATAATCCGCAGTGCCGGTCGGCTTGAAATACCACAAACCTTCGGCAATCAGGATCGGCTCACCCGTGAGGCGCACGGTGCGGGCGTCAAAAGCGTGGGCCAGCAAAGACCCATCGCGCACGTAGAGCAGGTAGCCGGGCGGCGCGTAGACGGCCCGGGACGCATCCTTGACCAGGACCTGGGTCTCGTCCGAGTCGAGCGATCCGAGATAAAGATCTCGCGGCGAGGTCACACCGAGGAGAAAGAGGAAGTGCCGGCCATCGGGAAGGAAACTGGGCCAGAAGTATTGTTCGTTAGGCTGACGGGGCTTACGCACAAGTGCCGGCGTACCCCCTTCGGCAGAGACACGATAGATGCCCTCGGCGATCGTGCTGAACAGAATGACGCCGTCGCGGTTCCACGTGGCGGCCGTGCCCCATCGCGGCGCATCGCACAACGATTGCGGAGATCCGCCGGCGGCATCGATCTTCTTGAGCTTGCCGTCGGCGAAGAATCCGATGTAGCGGCTGTCCGGCGACCAGAAGGGATACCCAGCGCCATCGGTGCCGGCGAGCGGTTGCGCCGCGAGGCCGCCGAGCGAGCGTATCCAGAGTTGAGTGTGGCCTTCGGCCATGACGATCAGCGCCAGTCGCTGACCATCGGGCGACACAGCCACGGAATAAGGAATGTCCGTGAGCCGCGTAAATGCCATCTTCTCCGGCGGGGGAATGGAAAAGCGAATCGCGCCGGTGGCGATGGTGGGCACGCGGCGAAGATACAGCCAGCCCAGCGCCAGCGTCGTGACGAGCAGCACCGCCGTCGCGCCGATCCAGAAGGCGCGCAAGAGCCCGCGCGAGGGCATGACGCCCGCTCTCGCCTCGTTCGCCGCGGCTGCGCGTGCACCCGACGTCGTCGCGAGCGCATCGATCGCGAAGGCGAGATCGCTCGCCGATTGAAACCGCGCGTGCGGATCTTTTTCAAGGCAATGCCGCGAGACACGCTCCAGCCCGGGGTGGCTGCCGTGGCGCTCGCTCGCCGGCACATCCGGCGGGTCTTGCTTCAGGATCGCGTTCATCACCTCGACGGCCGAGGCGCCCTCGAAGGGCCGCTGACCCGCGAGCATTTCATACAGGATCGTCCCGAACGCGAAGAGGTCGGAGCGGGCATCGGCGTCCTGCCCGCGGACCTGCTCCGGCGACATGTACCCCACCGTCCCCATGACCACGCCCGGTTCGGTGTCCGGTTCGTAGGTGGGCGCATTCGTGTCCACACTCCCGACCGCCGGCCCGGGCCGCTTCAACTTCGCCAGGCCGAAGTCGAGAATCTTGATGCGGCCATCCTTGGTGACGAACAGATTCTCCGGCTTCAGATCGCGATGCACGATCCCCTTTTCGTGCGCGGCGGCCAGGCCGCGCGCGATCTGCAACGCGTAGTCGGCGACCAGGCGCGGCGGCACCTCGCCGTGCGCCAGCCGCTTGCGCAACGTCTCGCCCGCGAGTAGCTCCGAGACGATATAGGGCGCGCCGAGGTGGGTGCCGATGTCATGGACGGTGAGCACGTTGGGATGATTGAGCATCCCGGCGGCGCGCGCTTCCTGCTCGAAGCGCCGCAACCGGTCCGCGTCTTTCGAGAAGGCGGCGGGCAGCACTTTGATGGCCACGTCACGGCCCAAGCGCGTGTCGGTGGCGCGATAGACCTCGCCCATACCGCCGCTCCCGATGGCGCTCACGATTTCGTAGCTGCCAAGTCGGGTACCGGCACTCAGCGCCATCGGCCGCTCCGGGATGGGCTCGGGGTCAGCATCTTTTCAATGGCGCCGGGGCCCCACCCCCGGCGCGAACTAACGCTGATGCGTCGCTGTCGACTCCGCACAGCCGCCAGCGTCGCATAGCCGCAGGCGCTCCCACGCGCACCGATCAGGGAGAGCACGGTGTAGTGGCTGACGGTGGAGCCTGCGAGCGACGCAGCGGATTTCGGGCGTTCATCCATCTGGATTTCAGTACGTAGTGTCCGCCTTCCCGCCGCCGCTTCGCTTCGGCGAGGCTCGCCGGAGCGCAACGCGCGAAGGCGGCA
>JAHFUJ010000106.1 GCA_023265105.1 Acidobacteriota bacterium | reverse complement strand
CCGGCGTCGATTTCGGCACGCTGCCCGGCTTGCCGCCAATCGACCCGGCAGGTCCGCCGCCCGGAACGGACCCGATCAAGTTGGGATCGAGCGACATTCTCACGTTCAGCGCCTTGGGCACGTCATCGTCTGGGAGTTTGTACATCCGCGGTCGGCGAACTGCTCAGTACGCGATCCGTATTCTTGGAGAAACCGGCAAGACGCGCGTGCTGAAGTTCGACTGGCGCACACAGCAGTGGAAACCTCTATGACGGAAGAACTCGTGGATCGCCGCCGCACACGTCGGCGGCGGTGTATCGAAGAGCACGGGATTGTGGCGGCACGTGTGCGCCCGGGCCACGAAGTCTCAATGATCGATGTCTCGGCCGGCGGGGCCCTCGTCGAGACGGACCACCGGCTGCTTCCGGGCACATCAGTGGAGCTTCACTTGACAGGAGAGAATCGCCGGGCGGTCGTTCGCGGTTCGGTGCTTCGATGCGCGATCGTCCGGCTACATCCCAGTTCCGTATGCTATCGAGGCGCGGTCGGTTTCGAGCGTCATCTCCCGTGGTTCGTGGACGAAGACTCGACTGGGTATCCGGTTCCCAGCGTCGAACAGCGGCCGGGTCGGTCGGCGTGGACAGAAACTACCCCGACGCTGTTGTGACGGAAGCGAGCGGACGTTGAGCGGGTGGTCTTTATGCAGATTTTATCCTCAGCGTCGCATGGCACCAGATTTGGTTATTCCGCCGAGGTACCGACCAGCAGCCACGATATGACCAGGCTCACTTCTTACTCGCAGCCCGTTCAGCACATGCCACGGCAACGCGACCGGCGCCAGGCGTTGTCCGAGCTCCTGGTCGCGCTCACGCGCGCGCTGGATCGCGGCGGCGACGCGGCCTTGATGCGAGGCGCGTTCGAAGAGATGCTGCGGCGTGCCGTGCCGGTCAGGTCGGTGCAATTGCGCGACATCGGCAGCCGATGGAGCGCGCCGGCCGACGCCGCTCCCGCCGCCGAGTCAATCGCGCTCGAGGTGCCTGGCGCCGATCCGGCGACGCGAGGAGTGCTCGAAGCGACATTTGATCCCGGCAGCCATCTGGGCGAGTGGGATTTCCAGCTGCTGGGTCTTGCCGCGCATATCGGCGCGCTCGTCCTTGAGATCGAACGAAGCCGCGCGCAGCTGGTGCGCGCGGGATTGCTCAACGGCACGCCACCGGCGCGCGACGGTGCGGCGCCGATCATCGGCTCGACGCCCGCGATGCAGGCGTTGCGGGCCGCGGTCGAGCGGGTGGCCAGTACCGACTTTACGGTGCTTCTGGAGGGCGAAAGCGGCGTGGGGAAAGAACTGGTCGCGCACCAGATCCACGACTTGAGCCGGCGCCGCAACGGCCCGTTCGTCGCCATCAACTGCGCCGCGCTCGTCGAAACCCTGCTCGAAGCCGAGCTCTTCGGTATCGAGGAGCGGACGGCCACCGGCGTTCGCGGCCGGCGCGGAAAGTTCGAGCATGCCGAGGGAGGCACGCTCTTTCTCGACGAGGTCTCGGATCTGTCGCTGTCCGCCCAGGCGAAATTGCTGCGCACCATCCAGGATCTCTCCGTCGAGCGCGTCGGCGGGCACGGCGCGCATCGAGTGGACATCCGGATCATCGCGGCCACCAATCGCAGCCTGTCCCAGCTCGTGGACCGCCGATTGTTCCGGCCCGACTTGTATTACCGTCTCAGTGGAGTCGATGTGCGGGTGCCATCGCTGCGCGAGCGTCGAGAGGATGTCCTGGAGCTCTCGCGATACTTCCTCGCGCGTCATCAGGTCGGGCGGCCGCTCCTGTTGTCGGCGGCGGCGGCCGATGCGCTCGTCACCTACGACTGGCCGGGGAACGTCCGCGAGCTCGAACGACTGATCGAGCGGGCGGTCACCCTCGCCGAGTCGGACGAGATCGCGCTGGACGACTTACCGGCGACCGTGCGCGGCGACTACGCGGCGGCGCTGGTACCATCCCTCGAGCGGAACGACACGCTGCGCGCGTGGGGGAGCCGATACGCACGCCTCATCGTCGATCGATGCGGGGGGAACAAGCGGAAGGCCTGTCGGGTGCTCGGCATCAGTTACCACACCCTGAACGCGTATCTTCGCTATCCCATTTATGACGCGGTCGCACCGGCCGACGTCACGTGGAGCGGCGAAGTGAGGATCGAGGACGAAATCGAGACTGCGGCGCGTGGGTAGCGCCGCCGGCGCCGGGCGTCACCGGCGAACACGGTCGACGAGACGGGGCGAAGGGTATTCGCGAGGTCGCGCGTCAGCCGCAGTGCGGGGTCCCTACGGGCATTCGCGCACACGTCAGAGGAGGTTTTGTGCACAATTCACTTATGCATCCGTTCGATGTCGAACCCGGTCAGAACGAGTCGCTCGATCTGTTCGCCGAGGAGCTCCCGGAACAGCTCCAGCTGATGCCCAACATCTGGTCGGACTGTCTCTCTACAGCGTCGAGCTTCAGCTCCATAAGCGGTTGCATCGGCTCCTTCTCCAGCGCCGCTTCGGTCGTTAGTTGTGGGTAGCGAGATCGCATTCCCATGACGGGTTATCCCACGGCACATTTCGTGGAGGGTCCTCTTGCGGCTGGCCCCGATCCTGTCGGGGCCCAGCCGGCCGTGGCGATCCGGGTCGAGAAGCTACGAAAGACGTACGGGGATGTCGAGGCGCTCGCCGGCGTCACCTTCGAAGTCCGCGCCGGCGAGATCTTCGGCGTCCTCGGCCCCAACGGGGCCGGCAAAACGACTCTGATAGAAATTCTCGAAGGTCTCCGGCTGGCGGAGAGCGGCGCGGCCGCCGTGTTGGGCGTCGACGTCCCAAAACATCTCGACTCGATCCGAGACCGGATCGGGATCGCGATGCAGAAGATGGCGCTTCCCCCGTTGCTGACCGTGCAGGAGACCGTGAGGTTGTACGCCGTCATCTATCCCGACTCGCAACGTCCCGACGAGCTCATTCGGTCGCTCGGGCTCGAGGAAAAACGGCACACGTTGATTCGCCACCTCTCCGGCGGGCAGCTTCAGCGATTGACGGTGGCGTTGGCGCTCGTGGGCAATCCCCACATTCTGTTTCTCGACGAGCCTACCTCCGAGCTCGATCCGCAGGGCCGCCGGGCCCTGTGGGACATTCTTCTCGACCCGCAAAAGCGGCCGGGCCGCACGGTCGTGCTGACCACGCATCAGATGGAGGAAGCGCAGCACCTCTGCAACCGGGTCGCGATCCTGGATCACGGACACATTCTGGCGATGGGTTCGCCTTCCGATCTTATCGACCAGTACTGCCCGCGCACGACTCTCGAGGACGTCTTCCTGCACCTCACGGGACGAAGGATCCGGGACTAATGGCTCGCATGTTCCGAGTGTTGTCCGTCCTTTGCGAGATGAACGTCCGCGAGTTCTACAGGGATCCGGTCGCCGCGTTCTTCAGCTTGATCTTTCCCCTGCTGTTTCTCCTGCTCTTCGGCGTCGCCGAGGCGGTCCGGCGTCCCCCGATATTCCAATTCGGAATCGTGACGTCGAACGCGAACGGTAGGGGAGACCGGCTCGCCGAGCTGCTGGCGACCTACGAGTCGATCAGCACCGAACGCGTGACGCTCGCGGAAGGAAACGAGCGGCTGCGGGCCGGCACACTCGAGGCGCTCGTGATCGTGCCCGCGGCGCCACCAGCCGACGCTGCGCTCACGGTGCGTCTCGTTGTGGACGATCGGTGGGCCGCGTTCGCGAGGATGGCCGTGGATTCCTCGCGTGGCCGACTGGCTCAGGAAGAGAGCGGTACGGCATTTCCGGTCGACTACACGGTAGAGAAGCCGGCGATCGAAGCGATGAGCGACTTCACATTCATTTTTCCGGGCCTCATCGCGATGGCTCTGCTGCAGCTCGGATTGTTCGCGACAGCCACGCCCTTGCTCAGGGCTCGCGATCGTGGGACGTTACGGCACCTGTCGACGACGCCGGTCTCTCGCGTCGCCGTGGTGATCGCCCAGGTCGTTTTACGATTCAGCGTTGCGGCGCTCCAACTGGCGCTCCTCATGGGCTTCGGCGGGCTGCTCTTCCACGTGCACATCGCGGGCAGTTGGATCGCGCTCTCTCTTGCGGCCGCGCTCGGCGCGGTGATGCTGATCGCGATGGGATATGCCCTGGCGGGGTTGGTTCCGAGCATGGAATCGGGCCTGGCCATCGTCATGCTGGTGAACTTCGCCATGTTGTTTTTCGGCGAAGTCTTCTTCGACTTGAGCCGCGTGCCATTCCTGCGTCCGCTCATGCGCGCCGTGCCGTTGAGCTACCTCTCGGATCTGCTCCGACACATCGTCGGCGGCGTCGCGGGCCTTTCGCCGACCTGGGTCAATGTGCTCGTGCTGGCAGGATGGACCATCGTCGCCGTCACGGTCGCGACTTGGCGGTTTCGATTCGATATGGGGGAACGATGACTGGCGCCGCGGATCCGCTCGGCGTCGCGGAGTGGATCTATTTAAAAGTGTACCTCGGACAGGCGGTCGACAAGTTCGACGGGTTGATCCTCGAAACCGTCCCGAAGATCCTGGCGCTCGAGCGCTTCGAGCGCTGGTTCTTTCTCCGCTATCTCGACGCGCACGGCGTCCACCTGCGCCTGCGCTTCAAGGTTTCCGCCGGGAACGCCTCGCGGCTCGCCGGACCGATCCGCGCCGTCTGCGAGCGAGGACTCGAGGAACTGGCGCACTTCCCGCCGGCGACTTACCGGCCGATGGTGCTCCCTCCGGACGTCGGCTCTCACCGGAAGGTTCCCATGACGGCGACCGTGGGTATCGCGGCCGATGCGTACCAACCCGAGCTGGAAAAGTTCGGAGGCGTGCACGGGATGCCGATCGCGGAAGAGATCTTCGAAGCGTCCAGCCGGATCGCGCTCGCGATTCTCGGCGACGAGGCCGAGGGACGGTACTCGCGAAAGACGATCGCCCCGTGCTTGATGCAGCTCGTGCACGACGCCTTTGCTCCCTCCGAAGGCGCCGAACGCTTTTGGCGCCACTACAGCTTTTCCTGGCTGGGAGGCGAAACGACGGCGGCCGAGGATTGGCGAACGCGTTTCTTTGAAAAGGGAACCCGGCTGCGTGAGGAACGGATCCCGATTGTCCGGCCGGTGGACCTTCCGGCAAGGGCGACCTACCTGACGGACGAGTGGCGCGAACAGCTTCGGCGCGCCGCCGACGCCTACGCCGGGATCGAGGACCTCGGGCAGGCGACCAGCGACCTCCTGGCCTTCAACTTCACGCACCTCATGAACAACCGACTGGGCCTTATCTCGCTCGAGGAGGCCTACCTGGCGGCGTTGCTCGAGCAGCGAGCCGAAGGGGACAAAGCCGCGTGAAGCCTGTTCTCGACGTCGACGAATTGAGCCTGCGCGACCGCTTGCCGTTCGCCGAACTCGTGCGGCCCATCGGCGGCCTCATGGAGGAGGTGAGCCGTCTCCCGCAAGAGCACACCGCGCCCGCGTTCGAAGTCGGCGTGACGGCGCTCGACAACCTGACCATGACGTTCCCGCACGTCTCGACGATCTTCGGCACCGACGCCCGCCACGAGTCGCTCGGCGGCGCCGGCGCGGATCCGGATCCCGAGCAGGCGTGGATCCGGGCCGTGGTCGAAGGGGCCGAGCGGTATTGCTGCTTGGTCCACGACCCCGACGACTTCGTCGTGGCGAGCGCCGACGAGTTAGGCACCGCGGCGCTCGACTTGGGAACCGTGCCTCGGTGCTCGGAGCGCGAATATGCCGATCCGGCGTGCCCCTTCAGCACGCCGGACCCAGCCGCGCCGATCCGCTGGGCGCAAGGCTACTCGTTGATCGATCGCTGCGAGCGCTACGTGCCGGCGGTGATGACCCATCTGTACGTCAGTCCCAGGCGGGGCGAAAATTTCTGGCAACCGATTTCCACCGGCGTCGCCGCTCATACGTCTCTCGCCACCGCGCTGGTCTCCGCCCTCTGCGAGACGATCGAGCGCGACTCGATCGCCTTGACGTGGCTGGCGTGCCTCCCTCTCCCCCGAATCGAGTTCGAGTCTCCGCTGCCTGATGAGTTGGCGACCAATTATGGCCGCTTGGCGCATAGCCTGGTCCGTCAGTACTTCTTCGACGCCACGACCGACGTCGGTGTCCCGACCATCTACTCCGTGCAAGTCGTGGAGGGGCATCCAACGCTTGCGCAGTACGTCAGTTGCGCGACCGGCTTCAGCGCTGCCGCCGCGTGTGCGAAGACCATCCGGGAGGCCGCCCCGGCACGGGCCGTCTTTCAGGTGCCACGAGAGATTCCTCGAGAGGTGGCCGACTTCCAGAGCCTGCACGACGGCGCCGTGTACATGGGCCGCATCGAACAGCGCGGTGCGTTCGACTTTCTCCTCAAAGGCACGGCACGACGGCCGCTGTCCGCCGTCGAGATCCGCGCGCCGCACGACGACCGGTCGCGGCTGCGCTGGCTCATCGATCGGCTGAACGCCATCGGCAGCGACGCGATTGCGGTGGACATCACGACGGACGAAGTTCGAGACGCGGGTCTCTGGGTGGTTCGGGTCGTGGTGCCCGGACTCCTTCCGATGAGCACGATTTACCGGGCGCGGTTCCTCGGCCACCCCCGGCTGTACACCTATCCGGAACAGGCGGGCTTCGGGACGCGCGTCGAGGGCGGTATCAACCCGGCCCCACAGCCCTTCGCGTGATCTGTATGTTGATTCTGACTGAAGGGAGGTTCGGCGCCGCCGTTGCGGAGATCGTCAGGCCGCAAGTGGACGCGACCGTGAGGCGGCTGACCGACGTCGTTTCCGATCGACGCGCGGAGTTTCTGAGCGGCGCGAGGTTTGTGGCCGTCGCGTTGTGGCGGCCGTACGACGAGGAGTGCGATCGCCTGGACGCCGCATGCTGGCGGGCCGGCGTGCCCTGGTCGTCTGCGCATCTGACGGAGGACACGCTGGTGTGCGGCCCTCTGGCGATTCCCGGGCATGGACCCTGTTACGGCTGCTTCCGACGGCGATATCTCACGCATCACCGCGCGCCCGAACGCGCGCAGTGTGTCGGTCGGGCCTACGCCGCCAATCCGGATCTGGGGCCGGAAGGATTCGTGCCCGCCATCGCGTGGATAGCAGCCTCCAGCCTGCTAAGCGACGCGCGGGCGCCTCGTGCGGACGCCGGACGACTCCGCCTGGTCGATCTGTTCACGGGCGGCATGGTTGAGACCGCTGTAGTCCGCGTGCACCGCTGCCCGCGGTGCGGTCGTCGGATCAAGCAACGCCCAGGTGGTCGCTTTGTGCGGCAGCTCGTCCCGGCCGTACAGGCGCTTCTCCGATGAAGCCGCAGGGCTCGGTAGTGCACGCCGAGTCGATGGCGCGTCACTTTTCGGCCGATGCCGACCTCGTGTTGCCCGAGCGCCCGCGCGTCCCACCCGAGCTGCTCGTGCTGCCGTTCGACGAGGACGGGCTCCTGTTCGTCGGGGCGAAGCGGACCGAGCTCCTGCGAGGAAAGTCTGCTCGCGACCTGCTGCCGCGGCTCATCCTCCAGCTCGATGGACGATCGACGGTCGAGGAGCTCGCCTTGCGCTTTCCAGGACTGGTTTCGGAAACCATTCGTAACGCTGTGGCGCTGCTGTATAGCCGAGGACTGCTCGAGGATGGGTGTCCTCCTCCCGCTGCGGCGGAGCTGCAGGACGTGGACAGCTTTCTGGGTCGTTTCGTCGACGTGACGCGAGTGAACCGCAATCGCCGCGAGGCGGTCGATCGGCTGCAGGCGTCCAGCGTCCTTGTTGGCGGTTCCGATGAAGCGGCCGATCTGATGCAGCGGCAATTGGCCGGATCGGGCATCGGGCGCCTCGGGATCGTGAGAGATGCCGACCCGGATCTGGGGGGATGCTCGCTGCTGGTGGCCGTCGCAACTCGGGAAGACGACGATCTGACGCCGTTGCTCGAACAGGCGCGGCAGCAAGGTGTGTGGGCCCTCCATGTGCGAGCCGCGCAGGACGTGGTGCAAATCGGTCCGCTGCTGATGCCCGGTCAGGCGCGCTGCTACCGTTGCATGCGCGAGATCCACGACGTCCCGCGCGGAGACGCCGACCCGGACCTGGTGAGCTTCTGGCTCGGCAAGGCGGCACTCGAGGCGTTTCTTGTGTTGAGCCGCCTCGGAAATCCTCGCCTGCACAACGGCTTCGATCTCTACGAGCGCACGCGCCACGGCATCGTCAACCAATATCGCTATGTCGCCGGCATACCGGGGTGTTCGCGGTGCGGTCTCGGCGGACCACCGCTCGATCCCAAGACACCGGCCTTCCTGACCTGGCTGCTTCACTCGTCGGCGTCGTTGCCGCCGCACGAGCTGCGCAGTCCGCGCGAGCATCAGAATCACTACAACGCGGCGAACATCGCGTTGACGCTCGAGCTCAGCGAACCGTACTACGGGGCGCCCGTGGTCGCGTTGCCGACGGCCCGGCCTCTCGACGGCCCTCTGCCGTGGTCCGAGGTTGGCTCCCAACGTCGCGAGATCGATGTCGAGGAGCTTGCCACCCTCCTGTGGTATGCCGCCGGTTACCAGAAGATCGAGGGTGGCGCGTTGCGGAGGATTGCCCCGACAGCGGGTGGGCTCGGTTCGCCCGAGCTGTTCGTCATCGCCCGCCAGGTTCATGGCGTGCCGGAGGGACTCTACCGCTATCACTCGCCTCGCCACGTGCTCGAGCGTCTCAAGGACTCGTCGCTCCCTTTGGTGCAAGCCGCGCTGGGGATCGCGACAGCGCTCCCACCCTGCATGATCGTGGGCACGGGAGCCCTGGGAAGGGTCCGAAGCAAATATCAAAACTTCTCGTACCGGCTCGTGAACCTGGATGCCGGCGTGGTGCTCGGCTACCTGCACGACGTGGCTGCGGCCTTGGGCATTCCGCTCCAGGAGTACTCGAACATGCACGACAAGGCGATGGCCGCGGCACTCGGCCGGCCGCTCGCCGAACACCGTGACGTGCCCACCTTCGCCATTGGGCTCGGCGGCGAGCACCCACCGACGCAGGAAATCTTCACAGCCCTCGGTCCGCAGGTGTTGGACGCCGTCATCGACGCCGCCGGAGCGCCACCGTCACGACGCGTCGCGGCGCTGAACGGGCAGGAGCATCGTCTCGTCGCGACCGCGCGCGAAGGCGCCACGCCCACGCTGCCTACCTTTGGATCAGTGCTGCTGACCCGGCGATCGGTTCGCGCCTACACTATGCGGCCGATTCCTCCGGCCATCCTCCAGCGGTTTGCGGCGCTCGCCGCGGACATGTGTCGGAAGCGAATCGATTCGGGCGGGGCCATCGTCAAGGTGCGCCCCTGGCTGGCGGTGCGGGTCCCAAGCGGTGCGCTCGCCGCAGGGGTGCATCGGATCGACGTCGAGCGGCCCGACGAGCTCGTCCTGCATCTCGCCGGCTTCAGGCAGGACGACATGGAGCGATGCCTTGTGCAGAAAAGCCTCGCATCCGCGCCGGCGATGATCTTCATCACCGGCGATTTCGGCGCCGCGCTGGCCGATCGTGGATCGAGAGGCTATCGAGAGCTCCTGCTCCAGGCCGGAGCCGCGGTGGGCCGGAGCTTATTGGCGGCGGCCGCGTACGGCCTCGGCGCCTGCGCCTCGGCAGGCTTGATGGAAGCCAGCGTTCGCGCGCTGGCGAACATCGATAGGTATCGCGAGTGTCCGCTGGTTGCGCTCACCGTGGGCTACCCGGCCGAGAGCTGAGAGCTTGTGAAGAAACCGCTAGCCGCCGAGACCGCAGGGGCCGCGGAGAAGAAAATTCTAAGGATTTTCGGCGAACTCTGCGTGCTCTGCGGTAAAACGTCGCATTTTTTCGCACGCTCTAAGATGCCCGGCCCCACCCGCTGCAAAGAGCCGTTGGACGTCGCGAGCCGTCCGCCCGTCCAGCTCCGCGAGGGCGTCGCGCAAGTGCGCCGCGCGAGTGGTCGAACCGTGCTCGTGTCACCCGACGGATCCTCGGCCACCCGAATCGGCGAAATCGGTGAGGAGCTCCTGCCGCTTTTGGTGCGCGGCGCCGACGTGGATGGGCT
Source organism: Acidobacteriota bacterium (assembly GCA_023265105.1). GTDB lineage: Bacteria > Acidobacteriota > Vicinamibacteria > Vicinamibacterales > CAVVIG01 > JAHFUJ01. The sequence continues at coordinate 4,014 of JAHFUJ010000106.1, read as the reverse complement.
CGCGGCGTTTCTTCAGCGGCAGCACCCGCGCGCTCGCGACATCCCGGTCAAGCTGGATCGGTTTCTGGCGGAGCTCGACCTCGGCGGTCTGCTCGCCACCAGTCAACACCCGTCCAGACGGGCGCGATCCGGAACCAAGCGCGTCCCGCTGTTCAATCTGGATCGTCTCGCCAGAAATCTGGCTGAGTGGTGGCGCTGGATTCCAGCCCCCCAATCACATTGCCTGGTCGCCCTGCTCGTCGTCGCCGCGGCGATCGGCCTGGTGGCCGCGTGGCTGGGGGACCCTCGGCGGTTGAATCCAGCCGGGTTGGTCGCGCGGTTCGATCCGGTCGGTCTCGTCGTCTTCGTCTTCATGGTCGTGCCGCTTCACGAACTGAGTCACGCCGTGGCGTGCCGCGCCGCCGGAGTGCCGGTGACTGGGGCAGGAATCATCCTGCGCTCCTATGTGATTCCGGGACCGTACGTGGAGACAACGCAGGCTTACCGGATCGCCAATCGCTGGCGGCGTTTCTGGATTCCGGCGACAGGTCCGCTGGTGGATTTCCTGGCAAGCGGGACGGCTGCCTGGACGGTCGTGCTCACCGGCGGCGACGGTCCCGTCGGACGGGCCTCGCTCTACGTGCTCCTCCTGAGCCTCCTGTTCGTCTATCTGGACACCAATCCACTCATCGCGAGCGACGGCAGTCACATGCTCGAGGCGCTGCTCGACGATGAGCTGGCGCGAACGACGGCGGTCTCGAGGCATGACGCGGGCCTGTCGAGGCGATCGGTCATCAGGACGTATCGCCTGGTGTGCGCTGCGCACGTCGTTGTCGCGGCCCTCATCGTCGCCTGGCTGGCGGCCTGACGCGATGAGCGCCGTTGCCGAGCGTGTCGCGTCGGAGGTGGTTCGTGGGGTTCGTCTTGCGCCGTTCGCTCTCGTGCGCGTGGCGGCCGTGCCGTGCCGCTTGCCGCAGGCGCTGGCCCCGCCCGAGACCACGAGCCTGGTTCGACAGGCGCTGGACGCGCGGCAGGAGATGGAGCGTGTGCGGCCGGCGCTGGAAGATCTGCTGTATCGCGCGGTTCCCGCGATCGGCGATCGCAAGGCGCGTCGGGCCGCCATTGGACTGTGTCGTGACGTCCACAACGCCAGATCAAGCACCAACGGATCCGATGAGGTCGGGCGGATCCTTGAGTGGTTGTCGAATGAGCAGGGAAGGCTGCTGCGAGACTGGTCTCGTGCGCAAGCGCAGGCGGCCGAGTCGTTGACGGCCGCCGAAGCGGCATTGATTGAAGAGACCGAGTCGCACGTGCGGCCGGGGCTCTGGGCGCTCGCGACCGAGAAGTTCGTCGGTCCGGCGCTCGCGTTGTCGAGTCCCGAGCTCCTCGCGGTTCTGGAGAGAACGAAGTCGACGCCGCGTCGTGGCCTCAGTGCGACGAAAGCGGAAAAGTCGCTGCTCCGCTACCTGATTCGCGCCGCCCTCAAGACGAGCCCGTTCAGCACGTTCATGCACGTGGCGCGGCTCGAGGTCGCACCAGATAGTCCGTCATCGGTGCCAGAGTGGCAAGATGCGGTCTCCGCGAACGTCGTGACGCTGAACCGCGGGACGCTGGCGCGTATTTACAAGGAAGCCTCCGGCCGGTTCGGAGACGGCGCCGGCGTGCTGTTTCGAATCAACACCACCATTCGAGATCTGAGCGACGGGCGGTTGGAGGCGCTCGTCGGTCAGTACGTCGCTTTGCGCGGTCGGCCCTGGCGGCAGGAACGGGTGTCACGCTTCCGCTTTCATCCCGTGCTGGCGCAAATCCTGTTAACGCATGCCGGCGAGCATCGCTGGACCGAACTGGTTCGCCTGTTTGCGGCGGCCGGTTTGGATGACGGACAGGCTCGCGCGTTCGTCGCCAAGTTGTTCGAGCGAGGACTCATTTGGCCGGAAGCATCGACCGACGGATTCGATCTGCAGCCTGTCATGGGCCTGTTGCGAAGTTTGGAGCGGAGCCCGTTGCCGGCCGCCAGGGTCGCCAAGACTGCGGTGGCGGCGATGCATCAGGCGGCGATGGCCGTCGGCGATGCCGACGGACGATCCCGCGAGTCGCTTGTACGTCAGCTTCGGATTTTCGAGCAAGAGGTCCTGACGTCCTTGACGTCGCGGCCCGTCACGCCGTATCGGAATGTGGTACTCGAAGACAGTTCGATGTGCGGCGTCACGGGAGCGATCGGCGACAAGCTGCCGGCTCTCTTCATGGAGCTCGGCGCGTTTCTCCGGACTCGGATTGCGCTCCGGCCCGAGTACATCGGCTTGCGCGACGCCTTCGTGCAAGTGTACGGGGCCGGTGGAACATGCCGCGACCTCATCGGGTTCTTGATGAAGGTGGGTGACACGCTGGTGCCCATCCCCGAAATGGGCGTGCCTGCAACGTCGTGGCATTCCGATCAGGAGCCGGTGAGGGCCACTGGAGGCGCGACCATCGGCGTGACCGCCTTCCTTCAAGTCGCTGCCTCCGACGCGGCGGCCGCCGCAGCGGGCGACGCGCTGCTTATCGTGAACCGGGTTTTCGAGGGCGTAGGGTGGTTGACGGCCCGCTTTGCGGCAGGCTCGCATCAGGATCACCGGCGGCTGCGCAGGCAGCTGCGGGCCTGGCTCGCCGAGTCGGTGGCGCCGCGCGAGCCGATCGACCTGATGATCGGTGGGGAGTGCAACGACCTGCAGGCGCACCCGCGTCTCACCTCGCGTGTCTTCGCCTGGCCGGGTGAACCACTGCTGCGGGCGCGCACGGGCGTCGTTCGCGCCGAGGCGGTCGTCTTGCGCCACAACACCGCGACCGATCTTCTCGAGCTGACCGATGCGGACGCGCGGCCCGTCGCGTTGGTGTACCTCGGCTCGGTCCTTCCGTCGCCGGCGTGGGGCATTCCCTACGCCCTGACGGTGCTCGCCCAGCCGCACTTCCTGCTGCGCCCCGATGTCTCGCCACCGGACGGCTCGCCGGCAGAGGTGGCGTTTCATCCGCGGATCAGTGAGGGTCGTTTGGTGCTGGGCCGGGCGAAGTGGTCGATACGGACGAGCCGGCTGCGGACCTCGTGGTTTTGTCAGACTGGCGCCCGTCGATTGCTGGCGGTGGCCGAGGAATGTCGGACTCATGGGATCCCTGAATGCTTCTACGCCAGGGCGCACAAACACATCGCACCCACCGAGATCGACAGCGCCCTCGACGCGCGCAAGCCCCTCTGGATCGACACGCGGAATCCGTTTTGTCTCGAGCTGCTCGAGCGGATCGCTCGGGACGTCGAGTGGGTCGTCCTCACCGAAGCGCTGCCCGACGTCAATCAGTGCTGGACGGTTATCCAGGGCGAGCCCCACGTGTCCGAGTTCCAGGTGGAACTGATAGTCTCGGCGGTTAATCACGAAGATCGGCGCAGCAATGGCTGCCGGCTCGAAACAGAAAAACTCGTAATCTCCCAAACCAAGAAGACCGAGGAACAACAGGTGCCGGCGTGATCGTGCGGCCGATCAACGTCTTGCTCGACCCGACCAACACGTTCGTGTCGATCGCGCGCCGCCCGACGTGGGTCGCGCCGCTCCTCATCCTGATGTTGATGAGTGGCCTGGTCTCCTCCCTTCTGTTCGGAAAAATTGATGCGGCCCAAGTGGTCCGCGAACAAGTCGCGGCACAGGGGCGGACCGCCACTCAGGAGCAGATCGCCCAGGGCGTGACCTTTTTCGAGAATCTGCGAGGCGTGGCCGCGCTGATCACCGTGTTGGGCTTCCCGCTGATCATGATGCTCGTGGCCACCGTCTTCTGGTTCGCCTTCGAGCTCGCCGGTCAGGAGATGAACTACGGCACCAGCCTGTCGGTGACGCTGCACGGCATGATGCCGATGGCGGTGGCGTCGCTCCTGACGCTGCCGGTGATCCTGAGCCGCGATTCCATCCCCGCCCGAGAGGTGATGAGCGGCAACGTGCTCGTCTCGAACCTGAGCTTCCTTGCCTCCTCGGACGCCGCGCCGGCGTGGGTCGCCTTCCTCAGCAGCGTCGA
>JAHFUJ010000412.1 GCA_023265105.1 Acidobacteriota bacterium | reverse complement strand
GGGTGAAGTCTACCGGGCCCGCGACACCACGCTCGGCCGCGACGTTGCCATCAAAGTGTTGCCGGCCGCGTTTGTGAACGACCGCGACCGCATGGTGCGCTTCGAGCGCGAAGCGCGCGTGCTGGCGGCGCTCAACCACCCGAACGTCGGCGCGATCCACAGCGTCGAGCCGATGGACGGCGGGCGCGCGCTGGTGCTCGAACTGGTTGAAGGCGACACGCTCGCGGAGCGAATCGCGCAAGGCCCGATTCCGGTCAGTGAAGCGCTGACGGTCGGGAGGCAGATTGCCGATGCGCTCGAGGCCGCGCACGAGAAGGGGATCGTTCACCGCGACCTGAAGCCCGCGAACATCAAGAGCACGCGCGGGGTCGCCTTTGGCCGCACCGTTCGATCTCGAGACGCTGGTTGTGACGGGCACGGCGCGCACAGTCGGCGAGAATGTCTACACGACGCCGTGGTCCGGCTACGCCAACTACGCCGTTGCGGAGGATGGCACGCTGCTGTACGCAAGCGGCGGGGTGGAGATCGCACCCTCAGATGGATCAGTCGAAGCGGACAGGTTACTTCAGCCGGCAACCTGTCCGGCACATATCAGTATGTGTGTCTGTCGCGCGACGGGAGGCGCGCGCTGATTGACGTCGATTCAGCGAACGTCGACGTGCTGGTGATCGATCTCGAGCGTTCGGTCGCCACTCGCGTGGTCCATGGCTGGAACAACCATGCCCCGCTGTGGTCGCCAGACGAGAGTCGTCTTCTCGTCGAACCGCGATACGCCGCGCGGCTTCAACCTTTACATCCAGGCCGTGGATGGCGGGGGAGCGGCGACTCGACTGACCGACGAACCGCTGGCTGCACAGTTCCCGACCGACTGGTCCGCGGACGACCAGATCCTGTTCGACAACAGACCCGCTCCGGCAACCGGCAGGGACATCTGGAGCATACCGGCCGCCGGGGGCCTTGCGCAGATGCTGTTTCAGCCGCCACCGCGTGCATCACAGGGCCGGCTGTCGCCTGATGGGGCGTGGGTGGCGTATCAGGCACCCTCGGTTTCCGGGCGCGACGAGATCTACCTGCGCGCGCGATCGGTATCGTCGAAAGTCTGGCAGGTGTCACTCGACGGCGGCCAGTCGCCGGTCTGGTCGCGCGATGGCCGCGAGTTGTTTTTCAAGAACGGCGACCGGATGATGGCGGCCGAGTTGATTGCCGGCGCCGAGTTGAAGACCGCGCCGCCGAAAGTCCTCTTTGACTTGCCCGACCTATTGCCTTCCTACGATGTCACGCCCGATGGACGGTTCCTGATGATCGAGCGGCAGCCGCAACCGCCGCCGCAGCTGATCCTCGTGCAGAACTGGTTCACGGAATTGCGCCCTGAGGAGCCACCAGCCAGGCCTCCAAAGTGAGTCACTTGCAGGCGTGATCCGCGCCGGACTCGAACTTGGGAGCCCGTTCCGATGACAGAACTAATCGATGGCTTCGATGCGAGCGCGGTGTCCGGGCGCCTTCGCGAGCGGAATGTCGCAGGTGACGATCGGAGCAGAAATGGCTTCCGCGAGCGCGATGTACATCGCGTCGTATGCGCTGATGTTGTCTCGCAACCTCCACGCACGAGCCAGAAGATCGAGATGGGGATGACGATGGAGATCGAGGTCGGTGAGATCCGCAATCGCTTCGTCGGCACGACCGGCAGGCAGTTCTCCGGTCCGCACGAGACGCCGCAGGCCTTGAATCACCTCGACGTCCAGAAGGTGCGGCGCGTGGAGTTCGTCACTGTCTCGAAAGAGGCGGGCTTCCACTCGTACGCCACGCTCGGTCTGGAGCAGAAACTCCAGCAGCGCCGACGCGTCGACGACAATCACGCCGACTCGCGCTCCTCGCGGATGACGACCGCCGCCGGGGTCTTTAACGTCACGCGCTTTCGACTGTGGAGCCTGGCCAGCATGTCCGCGCGCGTCGGCCGCGCGGCCAGGCGTTCGAGTTCGGCGAGCAGGTAATCGGAGAGAGTCTGCCCCGAGTCGGTCGCCCGGGTTTTCAGCTTGCGGTGCAACGCGTCCGGCACGTTGCGAATCTGAACCATCTTCGACATGTCATCAGCATGCTCGCATGTGCATCGCATGTCAATGGTCTGCCGTTGGAGACCATCGTCAGGTACTACGAACGCGAAGACGATGGTTGACGGCTACGATCAGGACGACACGGTGCTGGGCGAGTTGTCCTAAAGAGGAAGCGTTTATGGGGAAGGCCTGAGGGGCGTGCGGTCTCGTGGGTCTGGTTCTCAGCCCACAATAAACCCGAATGAGTACTCCAACCGTCCTTGAAACGGACCCTTGTTGATCGTTGGTGGTGGCTCGTAGGTGGTGTCGAGGTGCGCAAGCGCTGAGACAGCGTCGTAGTGTTCGTTGGTTGATTCACCCGGCCGTGGACCTTTGGCTTTCCCCTCCAGAATCGTCAACTGCTAACGCATGATGATCGTGACAGACCAGAATGCCGACCGCAATCAGGTCGAAACAGAGACAGATGCACCTGCGAGACGGTACGTGCTCCGCGTCGACTTCTCCGAACGTCACGCTACGTCACTCGATCTCGTGCGAAAGTCGATCGACTTCGATGTTCGGATGGAGCACCTCAAAATCGGTGACTACTTGATCGATGGCGGTGTCGTCATTGAGCGCAAGACGTACGCTGACTTCGCGATGTCGCTCGCAGATGGACGGCTCTTCCCACAAGCGGCGGCTCTTGCCCGCTGTCCCCATCGGCCTGTCGTTCTCCTCGAAGATCCCAAGCCTGCGAAGAGGCCCGATGTTCATCCGCACGCGCTGAAGGGCGCGATGGTCTCTCTGGCGGTGATGTGGCGTCTTCCCGTGATCCAGGCCCGTGACCCTGAGGACTCGCTGCGGGTCTTGCGCTTCATCGCACATCAGTTGCGCAATTCGGATCCCGGGATTCTGCATCGGTACGACCAAAAGCCGAAACGGCTTGCTTCACGGAAGCTCTACGTCCTGCAGGGCTTGCCAGGAATTGGTCCGGCACTGGCGAGTCGGTTGTTGCTTCAGTTCGGCTCCATCGAGCGCGTTGTTGCCGCGGATGAAGTCACGTTGACAGAAGTCCGCGGTGTCGGGCGCAAGAAAGCGGCGCGGATCAGAGAACTTGTTCGCTGAGGGGTCGGGGGTCGTTTCTATGCCGACAGTCGTTTGCGCGGGCGACCACCCTTCGCGCCGTTCATCTTTGCTGCGGCCGCCTTGGTTTTCGATCTCCGCCGTCCCCCACGCTGTCCCGTTGCTGCGGCAAACAGACGGGTGCCGAATGCCCGTTCGACGAGCCCTGGCACAAACACATCCACGTCGACCGATCGCCAGGACAAGGCATCTCCTGCTGGAGAGACGCTGATCGCGCCGCGAGCCGAACGCGGCACTCGATCGAGGCCTGGAATGATCCGCCGGGGAA
>JAHFUJ010000105.1 GCA_023265105.1 Acidobacteriota bacterium | reverse complement strand
CTTCAACGCTTTCGATTCGGGAATTTCGAATCTATCCATGCTTCAACCACTTCGTAGAACTCCGACGCCTTCTCCAGAATCTCCTGAGCCTCCGTGTCTGTCGCGACGTGCGAGCGCGTGTAGTCGATCACGTTGCGCTTGCGGCGGCAGGTCTCGAAATAGTCGGCGTACTTGTCGCCGCCGGCACCGAGTGCGAGCTTGATGTTGTCAAACGAGATTCTGTGATGTCCTGTCTTTGCAGTTACGCGGTAGCCAGCGCAGGCGATCGCCATGCTCGCGCTCAGGAGCGCCGCGTTGTATGCCGTGGCGAACCGCCGATCCGCGGAGAGGCCCGCTACCGCTGCGTCGGCCAAGTCGCGCGCAACGAGCCCTCGGATGTCATCGAGCTCTTTTTTCGAGGTCCGATGATGTTGAACGTCGCGGCTTGCCAATAATTTCGTCCAGGTCACGCTGGCTTCCTTTCACGAATTCCTTGGGACCTCGCAGAATCTCAGACAGGAAATGATCCTTGGCCCCGACCTTCTCCCGGAATTCACGCGCGGAATAGCTTGTGACGTTGACCTCCCTTCCGAGACGGGCCTCGACTTTGCGAAGGGCCGGGGCGAGGTCAGCCAGACCGACGCCGCCGATCACCAGCAGGTCCACGTCGCTCAGCGCGTGTTCCTGATTGCGAGCCACCGAACCATAGACAAAGGCGCTGTCGATACGCACCTGCAACGGTTCCAGCGCCTGCTCCAGCGCTGGCAACAAGCCGGCGGTCTTTTCGAGAAGACCACGCAACTCTGGGAACAAAGGAGATCGTGTTTCAGCCTTGAAGTAGATCCTCGTTCCTTCACGACGCTGTTGCAGAATCCCGCAGTCGACAAGTGCCTTGAGTTCTCGCTGCAGGCTCGAAGGAGTCGTTCGGAGAAACTGTGCCAGCTCAGACAGGTACCACCATTTGTCGGGCTGCGTGAGCGTTGCGGCGAGCATATTCCCTCGGACCGTTGGGAACAGCGCCTGCAGAGCCGCGGTTTTACGCATAGTGCGTAAATTATTGCGCATATTGCGTAAGACGGCAAGTCTTCGTCGGCGGCGACGGTGCTCGAGAGATCGCTGCGGCGTTCGTGACGACATCGACCCGCTGCCGTTTCGCCGCGCGGCACGCAGCGCGTGCGCCTGCGTGCGAAGGTGCGACAGCGTTCGGCGGTCCCGTCTGACCGCCCAGCACGCGGTCAGGATCCGCAATTCGATTTACGAGACAATCTCAATCTGACGCTCGCCACCAAGCTGCGACGTCAGGGCAACGAGGACCACGTCTTCGAAGTTGTCGTTGAAGCTGTCCGGCGACACCACGACCGCCGGTCGCCGTTTGGCCCACGCCGCCTCAATGACGATGCGCCGGAGGTGGGCGTTGCCCGTCTTGGTGATGCCGCCCCGCCGAGTCCGCACGCCACTGGAGTCCTCACGCGCACCCATGCCGCTGTAGCCCATCAACTGGGGAGCTCGCTCGAAGCGGGAGAGCTCGCCGACTTCCGCGACGATCGTGACTGCTGAAACCAGCGCGATCCCGCGCAGCGCCTGGAGCGCCTCGATCACCGCGCGCATGTGCAGCGGCGCCGTTTTCACGGCTTCATCGATCGCGCACTCGAGCCGGTCGATGCGCCCGGCCACGTGGTCCACTTCGTGGATGTAGTCCAGGAGTGTGGCCTCCTGCGCCGGCTGCTCGAAATGCACCGCCTGGCGGACCTTCTTCTTTGCCATGGACCTGAAGATTGTTTCGCCTAATGCGGTTCTCAGGTTGCTCGGGTGCTCGGGTGCTCGGGTTCTGGTTCTCCGGTTCAAGGCAGGGGTTCCAGGTGCTCAGGTGGTTCTCCGGTTCACAGGTTTTTCGCGTGAACTCACCGGTGCACCCAAGAACCAATGAACCCGTGCACCGGAACCTAAGCACGTGAGCACCAGAGCAACCTGAGAACCGCCTTAAAACGGCACCGCCATCGCGTCAGGTCAGGTAAGGAGCGAGTTGTTTCACGTGCAGACCTGGCACGTCGGGGAGGCGCCGGTCGTTCGTCAGGAACGTGCGGCAGCCGGCGCTGATGGCCGCGACGAGCTGCAGGGCGTCCGGCGTCTTCGCGCCGGTGGTCGCGCGCAGCTGGGCGGCGGCGCGCAACTGGTCGCGCGTCAGGTCCACAAGTCGAATGCCACGGCTCCGGGTCAGCAGCGCCTCGTACCGATCGGCCAGCATGCGGTTGCCCGCGCGGTATGGGACGACGAGGACCTCCAGCAGCGTGAGGGCAGACGTCACGAGTTCGCGGGTGCCCTGATCGGCTTCCCGGAACAGCGGATCGATCAGCGGCACGAAGCGGGGATCCTCTTCAATGAAGTAGATGAACACCGCCGTATCGATGGCCACCGGTCCGGTGCCGAGGTCCGCCATCAATCCCACGTGGCGCGCTCATGCTCGACATGAGCAGCCGCGTCGATGTTGCGCCAGTGCTCCTTCCCCAGCCCCCGGAGTTCGAGAATCGAGAGCGGCTCAGGGGTGGCAAGCACCGCGTCCAGCAGGTGCGTGACCTCCTGGGCAACCGAGCGGCGCTCCCGCTTCGCCCGCGCTTGGAGCTTCTTGTACAGACGGTCCGGCAGATTCTTGATGTTCAGCGTGGCCACGTGGGTTCCTCCATTGTTCCTCCATTATGGATGCCTCGACGGATAGGGTCAACATGGGGAAGGCCGAGGTGACGGAGCATTGAGGCCCTTGGCATGCGGAGACCTTTGGGTAGATAGCTTTCCGGGCTACCGGGAGATCAAAACGAAATTCCTGGCTTACGCCCGGAGCCCACGTGGGTTGACAAGGCGCAACGAGGCCCGACCCGGCCACGCAGACGCTCGGATCGAAGCTGCAGTTCCCGTTGCGGATTGTCAACCCAAGTGAGCTCCGGGATGAGACGGCGCCACGTCTGGGAGGCGGAAATGAAATCGAAACTGGAGGGCGCAAAGCAGAAGTGAAACCCAAGAATGCGCGTTACTTCACCGAGCAGGGAGTCGGATTCCATTTCGAGCCGTCGGGAAGCCTCCTGAAGGCGTAGTTGACGATCCATGGCTGGGTCAGGTAGTCAGGATCATCGACGATCTGCGTGAATCGGATCCACTGACTGCGATCGGGTAATTCCATGACACGGAAATACTCGGTGAGCACCGCGTTGCCCGTGTAGGGCATCCCGTTTTTCCAGTAGTACCCCGGTTTCAAGCGAGTCGTGACGACTTTCACGCTGCCGCCGCGCTCGAAATGTCCGCTTCCACCCATGATCGTCCACGATGCGCTCGAGTAGCCTTGCCAGCTCGGCTCCACTCCGGCGGGAGGTTCTACTTTCTGCGCCTGCGGTGGAACAAACGTCGCGTTGCCAGAATCCAACCGCCCGGCGTCCGGCGGCGGACCGAAGTGGAAAAGACGGGTCTGTGTCCCATAATCCGCTTCCACCTTCAGCGTGTTCTCGTCCTGCCAGGTGACATGGAGGTGCGTCGGCAGCCGCATGATCCCGGGCGCGCCGTACGCCTTGCACGAGTTGCCTTCGGCCTCGTCTCTCGCCGGATCCCATTGCATGGCTGCCTGAGCGGCCGCGGCTTTGTACGGGATGTTCCCTTGAGCAGACGGATTGGGACCGGCTCCGATGAAACCGACGCCGGGATTCTCGATCGTGCCCGCTGCGCCGCTGCCGAAGTCGCCTTTCGGCGCCGTGAGCATCCGTACGTGCCAGTCCTCGGTGACGACCGCAGTCCAGTATCCCGTGAGATCGATCGGCGCAATCGCTTTCGCCGTCGGAGGCGGACCACCTCGGCCACCACGTCCCTGGGCCTGGATCATCGAGGATCCAGACAGACACACCAGGGCGGCTGCGAGCACAAATCGAGAGGCCATACCGCTAATTCACCGTCTCTTCCGTACGGGTGCCCCAGGACTTGCCATCGGTGGTTCGCGTGATCCTGATCAAGCGAGCCCGCGTGCTGTTGGGACTGCGTGACGGGTTCGCGACCACTTCGACAGGATCTCCGATCTTGAACACATCCCGATCTATTCCCTGCTGTGCAAACTGGGCCGCCCCCGCGCCCTCGATCACCCACCGTTGCACCGACCCGCTGGCATCCTCGACCTCGACGTACAGAAACGAGTGAGGCGAGCGCAGCGTCACCTGCACCATCTTTCCTTTGATGGTGATTCGCTTCTCGACGTTGTACGTTCCGCCAAAGGAATGGTGCGCCTGGACCGGCAGGCTCGACAGCATCGCAGCGGCGATCGCCAGAGCGAAGGATGGAATTCTCATGCCGTCTCCTTCTGAGCTATCGAGTCTTCTTCTCCTTGAGGCTGCGGTAGACCGCTTCAACAAAACGCGCGGTCACGCCCGGTTCCCTGCCGTATTCCGGATCGAAGTCCAGCGTCGGCTTGGCCGCCTTCACCTGCGCCAGCGTCATCCCCTGAACGATCATGGCCTGGACTCGATCGCGGATGATGATCATCATGTCCCGGTAGTACCCGACATCGGCCGCATCGCTCATCCACCCATGACCGGGGATGATCATCGTTCCACCCTGGGCCATGAATTCGGTCACGCACATCTCGGCCAGCCTGTTGAGCGCTTCGATTTCTCCATCGATGCTGCCGCCTCTGTCGACGTCAATCGGGGGATAGATGTCGCTGTTGTACACGTCGCCGGCCGCGATCACGTCCGAGCGGCGGAACCAGACCGCGCTGTCGCCGTCGGTCACCGCGTTCGACATGTGAAAGATCTGAACGGCCTGATTATTGAGGAACCGGTACAGGGTGTACTTCTCAGAGGCGTAGGTATCGGTTGGAACGAGGAGATCCGCGGCCTTCGACTCGACCATCCGGCGTTGCACCGCTTGGTGGGCCAACACCTGCAGGCTCAGCGAGGGATCCCTGTATCCGAGCAGCCGGAACATCGGAGACATCCGGATATTGGCATTGCCACCCACGTGATCCGGATTACTGCTGGTATTGATGATCATGCGAATCATCGGATCCGGGAACGCATGCGCGGCTTGCCAGGCGCTGCCGAAGGGCGAAGCGGAGTCGGGCATCTCCGCCGGCCGCAAGGCTTGAACAACCTGGCGGACGGCAGCCAGAACACGATCGCTCGCGGCCGCGGCGCCTGAATCCACCATGATGACGCCGTCGCCGCCGGCCGAGACGGCAATGTTCCCGCCCGCACCGGCAATCAGGTACACATTTCCTGCTACGTGCAATGCCTCAACCGTGTCGTAGACCGGAGGGCGTGGCCGCTCGGCGTCCGCCCGCTCGGCGATGCGCGTCGATGCGTCGCTGTACACAGGTTTCAGCTTGGATTGTGTCGCTGGCGGCGCGAGCGTCATGCCGCGTGGGCGCCACTCCGGATAGAGGGTTTCGCCGCCGCCTCTCATCCCCTCCAGCGGCGCCTTGTACTTGAAGGCCGATTCAGTGAGATACGGATTCTCTCCCGGCGGGTAATGCGGCACGCGGTACTTCTCGCCCTGTTGGAACTCCTCAGGCTGGCAAGGATAGGGAGGTAGCTGCAGCGTCGGGGCGCGCATATACGTCGCGCTGCGGACCAGCGGCTCTGTCAGATAGTCCGGATCGATGACCGTAAACGTCCACTCCAGGTACGGTTCTTCCAGCGACACGTGTTCGATCACGGTCGCGCGAAAGCTGGTTGCCACGCCGTTGCGGCGAACGAAACTCTCCTTGAGGTGAGTCGTGGTGATTTGCAGGGTGTCGCCCTGAAACTTCCCGGTCGAAAAACCATCCCAGGAGTGCAGCGCGTATTGCGAGGGCCGTTGGCGGTCGTCGAGCCAGATCACACGGTCGCCGGGAGTCTTCTCATACGACACGCGGTACGCCACAAGTTGACGGCTCACCGGATCGACGACCTTGTCGATTCGCATCGGGTCCAACCCCTTTGGCTGGTATCCCGGGCTTCGTGGCCTGCACTGCAGGAGCGATGAGGTCGCGTTCACTTCCTCATCGAAGGTGTCCGCGCGCATGCGGGCCGCATCATTCAGTGGAAGTCCGCGGTAGTCGCCTGGATACGCGCCTGGGTTGCGATCGCGCTCATCCTCGTGAGGGATCCAACGCCATGTGCCGGTCAGGTCGAGGGGCGAGTTCTCCTGAGCAAACCCAGGCGGGGCAGCCAATGTCGCCAGCAACATCACGAACGCTGCGGTTCTGGCTCGATTCACCGTATCCATTTGGACCCCTGATCTGAAGAGCTGGCGAAACCGTACACCGACACGCGCTATTATAAGAGGCTCGATACCGAAGTGATCAACGATCCGTGCCAGGACGAGCAGTGACCTGTCTACGTCGAGACCATGTGAAACCAGAAGGAGACGTGTCATGAGTACGGCGAAGCTTCTCGCGGGGATCCTGGTGGGAACGGCCTTACTTGGCAAGGCGTTCGTCGGTTTTGTGGTGGCAGACACGTCGTCTCCTTCGGCGCTGACGGGTACGGTGACCTCGCAGGCGGAGGGCGCGACGGCACCCCAGCTGGAGGGCGTGCTCGTCGGCGCAAAGAAGGTGGGCTCTACGATCACCACGTGGGTCGTCAGCAATGCGCAGGGTCAGTACAGCTTCCCGCGCGATCGAATGGAACCAGGCAAGTACGCGGTGAGCATCCGGGCCGTCGGATATGAGCTGCCGGGAACGTCCGTAGACGTGACGGCGCAACCCGCCCAGCTGGATTTGCAACTCAAAAAGGTCACGAGCACCTCGAAGCTCGCCATGCAGCTCTCCAACGGGGAGTTGATCATGAGCGTGCCCGGAAACGCGGGACAGAAGCTGGCGCTCGGGGGGTGCGTCAATTGCCACACGCTGCAGCGAGTGCTGTTCTCCCGGTTCAACGCGGATGAGATGTCACAAGTCGTTCAACGGATGGCGAGGCACACGAACAACTCTTCGCCCTTGCATCCCTGGATGCGTCCGGCAGAGGGACCGGCAGTCCCGCCGGCGTCGGCACCGAGCCCCTTCGGCACATATCTCAGCTCGATCAACCTGAGTTCGACCGACACGTTCGCGTTCCCCTTGAAGACGTTGCCGCGGCCGACGGGCAAGGCCACCCAGGTGATTTACACGGTATACGAGTTGCCGCGGCCGGATGCCTCGCCGCATGACACGGTGTTCGACGCGCAAGGGAACGTGTGGTATTCGGATTTCAATTCCCAGTTCATCGGGAAGCTCGATCCCAAAACCGGCAAAGCGCTGGAGTATCCGGTTCCGCAAAACCGTTTTGGCCAGATCGCCCAGGGCGGCCTCCAGATCGATATCGACAAGCAAGGGCGGATCTACTACGGCAACATGTCGCAGTTGCAGATCGTCCGGCTCGACCCAAAGACGGGAAACATGGAAACCTTCAAGCCGCCGATACCAGAGTCGCAATTCGGCGATGGCCATCTGACGATGGTTGACCCCGCGTTTCAGCATGTGGATGGCAAGCTCTGGCTCAACGTCGCCTTCGCGACCGGCGAAGTCGGCGGCACGTGGCATGTCGACGTGGCGACCAACACGTGGACTCGCGTCACGTACCCGGCCGGCAGTCCGTCTGCTCAGGCCTACGATGTCGTTGCAAACTCGAAGAATGACATGTACGGCATGCAAATGGGGAACGACAAGATCTGGATGACGAACGGCAAGACCCTGCAAACGGTCTGGTACGACTTCCCGACGAAGGGCGTGGGTTGCCGGCGAGGACACATCGACTCCCAGGACCGCCTGTGGTGTGGCGTATTCAACGGCAACCGCCTGGCGATGTTCGATCCGAAGACGCAGAAGATCACGGAGTGGAAAGCCCCCACCGAGTGGACGCGTCCGTATGATGCGCAGTTCGACGACAAGACGTATGCCTGGACGGCCGGAATGGACAACGATCTTGCTGTCCGGCTGAACAGCCAGACCGGGGAATTCACCGAGTATCTCCTCCCGCATGAAACGAACGTTCGTCATGTGGAGGTGCAGAAATCCGGCGCGCTCTCCAGCCTGTGGCTGGGTGACCAGCACGGCGCCACCATCATCCATATCGAGCCGCTGGTGCCGTAACCGCGCGGCGCGCGTCAGCGCGCGTCTGCGGCTCTTCAGCGAGGCGGTCGATGCGGTCGCCGGCGTCGACGCGATTTACACCGATACGTGGGCGTCGATCGGGCAGGAGGCCGAAGCAGACGCCTGGCGTCTGGCGTTCGCGTCCTACCAGGTGCCACCAGGGCACCTGCCAGGCTATCCTAAGGGCAGCAGGATTGAGCACCGGGAAACAGCGTGATTGATCTCAAGTACTCGCTCGTCGTCGAGGCCACCGAGGATCCGACGTTCTTTGGGTTTTTTTCTTCGGACCTCCAAGGGTTCACCGGTGTTGGACACTCAATTGAAGATTGTCTGTACCAAGCGCGCTGGGGAATGGAGGAACACCTTCAACTCCTGAGGCAGCAGGGTCTGCCGGTCCCTCCCGAAAATCCCAATCCCACCGTCATCGTTCGAAACCAGCAGCCGATCGCGAGCGCGCTGTAACTCTCCCCGCCGCGCGCGTCTGAAGGCAAGAAAAGACCGTCACCGCGCCGCGCGTCTGACCGGCGCCTCAATGGCCTGGGCCAGCGCCATCGCCGCCCAGCCCGTGGCCCACGAGCTGATCCATTGATCCCCGGCATAAGGGAATCCGCTCTGGAAACCTCCTCATGTCGCGCACAAGATTACGCGGCTCATCGAACGTCGTGGACTCACCCAGGGTCCGCGGGCCAGCGACGGCGGCCCGAGAACGGCCCTTCTGCTGCCGACGAACGACCCCTTACTCCTCAATCCGAAAGACCCCTGAGTCCTCCCTTAATCCGGCCTATTGTCCACCACCCTAATCGCGAGGCCTGGCAACGCCGACAACAGACGTTGTGGTCTGTTTGTGGAGGTGCAGATGGCAGATTCCGAACGATTGGGCGACCCTCCCGGCGCTCGTGACGACGTCCGCGGGAACGTGACCGACGTCCGCTGGCTGGAGGAGTTGCTCCGTGCCGCGCGCGAGCAGCTTGAGGAGGACGTGGTCAACTGGCTCGCCGAGTTGACGGCTGCTCACGCGACGATGCTCGGCGGGCGTCCCGATACGGGCCTCCCGGGAGCGGTCGAACACCTGGATCGGTTAGCGAAGGCATTGCGCCACGCACCCGATCGCCTTGAGAAGCAACTGCGGGAGCGTGTTGGAGCGGAGCAGGGCAAGGCGAAAAGACGTGTGGAAGACCTTTTCGACCACGCGCCAATCGGCCTGGCGTTGATCGACATGGATCGGCGGAGGATTCACGTCAATGACGCGCTCTGCCGCCTCACCGGCCATGGTCGGAACCAATTGATCGGAACCACCGTTCGGGCGATCACCCACCCTGACGACATCGACCTCGATGCCGAGGACCGGCAACGGTTGCTTCGCGGTGAGATCGCCGCCTATCAGTTTGAGGAGCGTTACCTACACGCCTGGGGGCACTACATCTGGGTGCTCGTGACGGTGTCGCTCGTGCGTGACGACGAGGGTCGGCCCCTGTATTTCATTTCACAAGTTCAAGACGTCTCCGAGCGCAAGGCGCAGGAGAGACGCCTTGAAGATCTGGTCGACCACGATTTTCTCACGGGTCTGTTCAATCGGCGGCGCTTCGAGCAGGAACTGGCCAAGGAGGTCGGCCGGGCGACGCGCTACGGTCTCACTGGCGCAGTGCTCTTGATCGATCTCGACCACTTCAAGGAGGTCAACGATCGGTTTGGGCACAAGGCAGGCGATGATCTGCTCAAAACAGTCGCGGTGGCGCTGAGGCATCGCGTGCGCCAGACGGACATACTCGCAAGAGTCGGTGGGGACGAGTTCGCCGTGATCCTCCCTCAGACCGATGCTGACCACGCTCAGCGCGTTGCCGATGGCATCGTCAAGGCGTTGAGGCGGCAGACAGCCGTCCTTGGCAACCAGGTCATCCATTTGACCGCCAGCGTGGGGGTCGCGTTGTTCGACAGCCACAACGAAGCGGAGGTGCTGGCGTGTGTCGATGTCGCCACGTACCAGGCCAAGGAGGCGGGGCGAGATCGCTTCACGATGTACCTGACCGGGACAGATCTTCAGAAGCGGGAACCGGTGCGGTTTGCCGAGTTGCGGCGGATGCGTCAGGCGCTCGATGAAGACCACTTGCTGCTCTACTGTCAGCCGATCGTCGATCTCGCGAACAACGAGGTCAGCCAATACGAGCTCTTGCTGCGGCTGCAAGGTGAACCAGGCGCGACGCCGCTTCCACCGAGCGCCTTTCTCTATGTTGCGGAGCGCTTCGGCCTGATTCAGTCGATCGATAGCTGGGTCGTCCGCAAGGCGATTGCCCTGATCGCCGAACACGCGTGGGCAGGACGTCCACTCACGCTCAATGTCAACATCTCGGCCAAATCGATTGGCGACGCCACGTTCGCGGCGACCATCGAGGAGGCCCTCGCGGACGCCGCGATCGATCCCGCACACCTGATCTTTGAACTCACCGAAACGGCGGCGATCGCCAACCTCGAGGCAGCCAAGATCTTTGCCAGCCGACTGCGAAAAGTCGGTTGCCAGTTTGCATTGGACGACTTCGGCGCCGGCTTTGGTTCCTTCTACTATCTGAAGTATCTTCCCTTCGATCTCCTCAAGATTGATGGCGATTTCGTTCGCAACTTCGCCGTGGGTCCGATCGACCAGCTCGTCGTGAAAGCCATCGTTGGAATTGCGCAGGGAATGGGGAAAAAGACCGTCGCCGAATTCGTCGAGAACGCGAATGTAACTCGCCTACTGCGCGACAGTGGCGTCGACTACGGGCAGGGCTATCACCTCGGCCCCCCGCAACCGGTCGGGGAAGTGCTGTTGGCCCTCTAGCACGGCGCCACCATCATCCATAATCGAGCCGGTTGTGCCGTAAGGCGTGAGCCCATACCCTCAACTGCGGCTCGAATAGTTCGCATGGTGGGCTCCTTGTTTCGGAATGGCGGGGCGGATTGTCGCGTGAAATAATCCTTCGCGACGCGACCATCGCACGCGAATGGCCGCCCTGGCGTGAGGGATGCCGAAAAAGAGTCCGACTGCTGCGCTTCCCGTCTTGACGCGACGCCGGTTCCTGGAGCGACTTGGCGCAGTCGGCGGCTCGTCGCTCATCATGACGGCGATGACGTCGTTGGACTTGATGGCCGGGCAGGCGGGCGTTCGTCCGGCGCTCACCGGACGGCCGGGCGGAGCCAAGGTGCTGGTCATTGGTGCCGGCGTGTCAGGTCTCGTCGTCGGGTACGAGCTCGGCAAACTTGGATACGACTTCCGCATCCTCGAGGCCCGCGACCGCGTCGGCGGGTTGGCCTGGACCGTGCGCCGGAGCTCGGAGCACACCGAAATCAACGGGGAGCGTCAGGTCTGCGCGTTCGATGAAGGCCTGTCCGTGAACGTCGGCCCGTGGCGCATCCCCTACACGCACACCGGCGTGCTGAACTACTGCAAGGAGCTCGGCGTTCCCCTGCAGATCTTCGTCAACGAGTCTGATGCCTCCTACTTCTATTACGAGGGGAACGCCGCCGGATCGTTGTCGAGCACGCGCGTGCGGTTGCGCGAGCTCAAGGCCGACATGATCGGCCACACCAACGAGCTGCTCGTCAAGGCGATCGATCAGCGCCAGCTGGATCTGCCACTGACTGCGGAGGACACACAGCGGTTCGTCAGCTTTCTTGTTGCCCAGGGGTACCTCGATTCGTCCGACCACCGCTACAAGGCGTTCACGAACCGTGGGCCCGGAGATCCTTACGACTTCAGCGCGCTTCTTCGGTCCGGCTTCGGGAACCGGATGCGATCGATTCCGGCGCGAGACGGCACGGCGGCGGCGCCGATGTTTCATCCCATCGGCGGCATGGACCAGTTTCCCAAGGGGTTCCAGCGCGCGATTGGCCCCAACCGCATCGTCTTCAACGCCGAGACGCAGTCCGTGCACCAGAACGACGCGGGTGTGAAGGTCGTGTACCTGGATACGAAGAGCGGCAGGAAAACCGAGGTCAACGCGGACTACGTCGTCGTCTGCATGCCGCTGTCGGTCCTGGCCGGGGTCGACATCAATCTCTCGCCCGAGATGATGGAAGCCGTCCGCGCCACCACCTACAGCAACAGCGCGAAGATGGGGTTGGCGATGAAGCGGCGTTTCTGGGAGGAAGACGACCAGATCTTCGGCGGGCACCTGTATTCGAATCTGCCGCTCGGCGAGTTCTCGTATCCGTCGAACGACTATTTCTCCCGGAAGGGCGTGCTCCTGGGTCTGTACGCGAACGTGGCGGTGGGGAACCTGCTCGACCAGCCGGTCAAGGCCCGCGTCGAGCACGTGCTGATGCACGCGAGCAAAGTCCATCCGCAGATCCGTCAGGAGTTCGAGAGCGCGTACGCCGTATGGTGGCGGAGGGTCAGATACAGTCAAGGTGGGTACGCCTCCGGCGCGACGACCGCGCGGCGCGCTCAGCTCTCGAAGGTCGAGAACCGGATCATCCTTGGCTCCGCTGCCACCGCGCCCTCTTCGGAGCCCGACTGGCAGGAAGGTGCCGTTTCGGCGGGTTGGCAGGCGCTGACGTCGCTCCACGAGCGCGCCATGCGAGCGTGACCGGACTGCTTCGCTGCGCCGAATCCTCAACTACACTATGCCGCGGGGACGCTGAACCACCAACTCCCTCAACTCTGATCTGGCCAGGGAGCTCTCTGATGCAGTTTCAGATCGTGGGCCATGCCTGCCTGTCAGTGGAGGCCGCCGGCACGCGCCTCGTCATCGACCCGTGGATCCAGGGCCCCCTCTACTGGGGTTCGTGGTGGCACTGGCCGGATCCCGTCTTCGGCCCGGAACTGCTCGAACCCGATTTCATCTACCTGACCCACTGGCACTTCGACCACTTCCACGCCGACTCGCTCCGGCTCTTCGACAAGCGCGCGCACGTCCTGGTGCCCCGCTTTCCGGTCTCGTTCCTCGCGTCGCAGTTGCGGGCCCTCGGGTTCAACAGGATCACGGAACTGCGGCAAGCCGAGCGGTACGAGCTCGCGGCGGGCTTCACGCTGACGAGCTACCAGGTCCGGCACGAGGACGACAGCGTCGCCGTCGTTGACGCGGACGGAGCGTGCCTCGTCGATCTCAACGACGCCAAGCCCATGCCGTCGACCTGGAAGCTGCTCAGGACCCGCCATCCCCGCGTCGACTTCATGCTCAGAAGCCATTCGCCAGCCTGGTCGTATCCGACGTTCTACAGTTTTGAGGATCGTACCGACGCGATCGAACTCTCCGGTCGCTCGTACGTCCAGTCGTTCATCGCGGCAGCCCGGATGCTGCGCCCGCGCCACGCCGTGCCGTTCGCCAGCAGCGTGTGCCACCTGCACCGCGATGTGAGGGACGCGAATGCCGACATCGTGACCACGGGGGCCATCGCCGCCGTGTGGAACGAACAACCGCTCGGCGGGACCGATCTCACCATCATGCCGCCCGGCAGCCGCTGGTCGACCGACGGGGGCTTCGAGATCGCGCCGGTCCCTGAAGACCCTGCCGTCCACCTCGCGCGTCTCGACGAGCGCGAGCACGATCGGATGGCGGCCCTGTATCGCTCGGAGCAGGGATGCGAGTGTTCCTTTGACGCCTTCAGGAGCTTCTTCGAGGACTTTTTCCGGCGCGCGAGACTCTTCGCGCCCTGGCTGGATGTCCATTGGGTCTTCCTGGTGGCACAACCCGGCGGCACGGAATTCTGGAGCGTGGACTTCCGGCGCCGCACGGTACGCCGCCTCAACGCGGAGCCGGCTGCCTACACGAGTCTGATCACGGTGCAGCCGGCAGTACTGGACGAGGCCGTCCGCGAGAAAACCTTCACGAACATCGACATCTCGAAGCGATGGCGGGTGCACGTCCGAAGAGGCGGGTTCATCACGCACCAGGTCGCCATCATCTTCGTGATGCTCTATGAGGCCGGCTACCTCCGCCTGAGCAACATTCTGACGCGACGATGCCTCAGCGGCGCGTGGCGGAGGAGACCGGAGATGCTCGATTACGCGAAGCTGGGCGTCCGCCTCCTGCGCCGCGACCGCGCCGCCCTGGCGCACATCAGCGATCCTGTG
>JAHFUJ010000104.1 GCA_023265105.1 Acidobacteriota bacterium | reverse complement strand
TGGCAGGGCTAAAGTCCTGCGCCACGAGTGGCAGGGCTAAAGTCCCGCGCCACGAGTGGCAGGGCTAAAGTCCTGCGCCACGAGCGGCACGGCTGAAGTCCTGCGCCACGAGCGGCACGGCTGAAGTCCTGCGCCACGAGCGGCACGGCTGAAGTCCTGCGCTACGACATTGACTGAATCATCCACCACCTCCGTCACCGGGTCGCCGACGAGCCTCACCGAGGCGCTCACCACCCTGTTTGCCCTCGGGCGCGAGGTCACCTCGGTGCTGGACCTCGACGAGCTGCTGCAGAAGATCCCCCAGCTCATCGCGCGGCTCACCAAGTTCGAGGCGTTCGCCGTCTATCTGCTGGATCCACGGCGCGACGAGCTCACCATCGCGTACTCGGTCGGGTACTCGGACGAGGTCGCGCGCACGCTGCGCCTCAAGGTGGGACACGGCCTGGTCGGCGCGGCGGTCGCCGCGGGACAGCCGCTGCTCGTCAACGACGTCCACGCCGATCCGCGATACGTCGACGCCGTGCCCGGCTCGAAGGCCGAGCTCGTCGTGCCGCTCCGGCGCAAGGGGCGCGTCATCGGCGCGCTCAACCTGTTGAGCGGCACCGTGGGGCAGTTTACCGAGACCGACGAAGCCGTGCTCCGGCAGTTCGCGGCGCACGTCGCCGTTGCGATCGAAAACGCGCGGCTCTTCGAGCACGAGCGCGAGTACACGAGCACGCTCGAAACGCTCTCGGACATCGCGCGCGAATTCGGCGCCATCCTCAACCTCGACGAGCTGCTCACGCGCATCGCCAACCTCACGCGCCGCATCATCGATTACCGGACCTTCGGCATCCTGCTGGTCAACCAAGAGACCGAGGAGCTGGACATCAAAGTCGCGGTCCGCTATGGCGACAAAGTGACACTGCCGCGCGTGAAGATCGGCGAGGGTTTGATCGGGTATGCCGCGCTCCACAAAGAGGCGGTCCTCGTGCCCGACGTCTCGATCGATCCGCGCTATATCAAAGTGGTCGAGGCCGCGCGGTCGGAGCTCGTGATTCCGCTGTTGTTGAAGGACCGCTGCCTCGGCGTGTTCGACCTCGAGAGCCCCGAGCTCGACGCGTTCAGCAAGAGAGACGTCGAGATTCTGACCATGCTCGCCAGCCAGGCGGCCGTGGCGATCGAGAACGCGCGGTTGTACGAAACGATCCGCGCCAACGAGATCCGGCTGGAGCGGGAGATTCGATTTGCCCAGCGCGTGCAGGCGGCGCTCCTCCCGACCGAGCTGCCGGTGCGGCTGAAAGGCGTCGACGTCGCCGCGCGGCTTGAGCCGGCGCGCGAGCTGGGCGGCGATCTCTACGACTTTCTCGCGCCCGATTCTCACAGCCTGGTCATCGCCGTCGGTGACGTGTCGGGCAAAGGCGTGGCCGCGGCCCTCTACGGCGCGTTTGCGGGCGAGCTGGTCCGTTCGCGCACGTTCCGCCGCCGCTACGCGCCGGAGCGGTTCAGCCCGGCGGGCGTGCTGGCGTCGATGAACACGATTCTGCACGAGCGGCAGCTCGAGGAGTACTACTGCACGCTCTGTTATGCGCTGTTCGATTTCAAGCACCGCAAGCTGACGCTGGCGAACTCCGGCCTGCCGTACGCGATCCGGTGCCCGGCGGCAGCGGAGCGAGAGACCGGAGATTCAGGAGCGACCCACGCGTCCCAAATCGAGCTGCCCGGTCTGCCGCTCGGCGCGTTCGCGGGATCCTCGTACGACGAGATGGCGTTCGACCTGACGCGGGGCGACACGTACGTCTTCTGCACCGACGGGGTGTTCGAAGCCACCGATGCGCTTGGGCGCGAGTTCGGCGTGCAGCGGGTGTTGCGGGTGGTCGATGAGGGGCGGCTCAAGCCGGCGCGCGAGCTGGTCAACGCGATCTTCGCCGCCGTTCAGGAGTTCCGCGGTGACATTGCGCTCAATGACGATATGACCGTCGTGGCGCTGAAGATCACGGGGTGAGATAAAGAATTGCAGGATGGCAGGATGGCAGGATGGCAGGATGGCAGGATGGCGGGATGGCGGGATGGCAGCATGGCAGGATGGCGGAATGGCAGGATGGCGGAATGGCAGGATGGCGGAATGGCAGGATGGCAGGATGGCGGCATGGCTGGATGTAGGGATTTAAGAATTTAAGGACTTAAGGATTTAAGAATGCAGGGAGGTTCTACACGCAGGCTTCTGCTGGCCTGCACCGAGGGTTCTGATAAAAGAGGCCGCACCGAATCGTGAAACGTGACACGGGATGCGGCGATGCCAGCGCCTGCCTGAAGTTATGCATCCCGCTGATTCGGTGCGACCGGTCCGGCATCACATCAAATCCCGTGCCCACGGGGGTGTGCGGAAAAGGACCGAAAAACCGTGAGTGCCCGCTCCCAGCGTCCTGAGCAAGAGACGGCCGGCTGACCTCACAACAGAACGGTCGACCCCCCAACTTTCTTCCAGTAACCCTCGTCTGATCCTCGATAGAGAGGGTACTGCCATGAGATTGCTGAAGATATTGAGCGCCTTGGTGGCGATCGCCGGCGTCGGCGTCCTGGCGCTTGTTGCGGCACCGGCCATTTACGGACAACGGCCGGGCGACGTCCGGCGGTACGCGCGCGAGCTGGCGCTACTCCCCGGCCGCGGCGCGCAAATCGGTGTGTCGATCCGCGACGTGGAACCGGCGGAGGCGGAGCGGCAAAAAATTCAGGGCGGTGTCTTCATCGAAGAGGTCCGGCCCGACACCCCGGCCGACAAGGCCGGGCTCAAATCGTTGGACATCATCGTCGAATTCGACGGCGAGCAGGTGCGCAGCGCGCGCCAGTTCTCTCGGCTCGTTCAGGAAACGGCCTCCGGACGGGGCGTCAAAGTGGTCATCGTCCGCAGCGGACAAAGAAAAGACCTCCAAATCACTCCGTCCGCCGATTCCGGTGCGGACGGACTCGGCGTGTTTCCTGACGGCGGCCGGCTGCGCGAGCGCCTCGGCGACCTGGCGGATCGGCTGCCGCCGTTCGACTTTAACTTCAACTTCGACGCGCCGGGCCCATCGCCGGCCGGCCGGATCGGTGTGTCGGTCGTGGAGATGACGCCGCAGCTCGCGACTTATTTTGGAGCGAAAGATGGCGTGCTGGTGACGGGAGTCACCGACCAGTCGCCCGCGGCGCGAGCCGGACTGAAAGCGGGCGACGTGATTACGTCGATCGACGACAAACGCGTCGGGTCCCGGGGCGATCTCGTGCGGGCGTTGCGCGATGTTGGCGAAGGCGATGTCACGATCGGGATCGTTCGAGACAAGAAGGAGAGCACGGTTACCGCGAAGATCGAATCGGGCAGGGCCGCTCGACTCGCGCCCCGCAGCCAGCAGGTTTAGCGCGTGCGGCCTCAGTTGCAGGACTAAAGTCCTGCGCTACGAGTACTGAGAACCGCGCGAACCCCGCGAACCTTGAGAGCCCCGCGAACCTTGAGAACCCCGCGAACCCCGCGAACCCTGAGAACCCCGTGAACCCCGAGAACCCTGAGAACCCCGAGAACCCCGTGAACCCTGAGAACCCTGAGAACCCTGAGAACCCTGAGAACCCCGTGAACCCCGTGAACCCCGAAAAAGTCTAAATTCCCGCGCTCCCCGCCGTGCGCCGCTCGCTCGCCTCGGGCGTCGTCGCGCGGACGCCGGCGAGATGCGCCGCGAAGATGGTAGCGAGCGCCTGAACGCTGTCCGACGTTTCGCCGCCGCCCCGAATTTCGGCGGAGAGCGCGCCGATGCACCCTTCCGACGACAGCAGCGGCGCGACGATGGCGCCGCTCGCCGACCCGGGACGCGCAAGCACGATCTGCAGTTTTCCGGCGCGATAGGCGGCAGCCGCCGCGTTGTTGGCCGCGCGCGGCACATTCGGCATGCGCGCGATCGTCTGCGGGCTGTAGCCGTGCGCGAGCACCGGCCGCAGATCGCCGCCGGCCCGGTCGCCCAGCCACACCACGAGGCCGCTGGCGTCCATGACGTCGGCGGCCCGCGCCAGCAGCGTGCGCAGCTCTTCGAGATCGCTGACGCGGCCAAAATCGGTGCAGAGCTGCGCCGCCGCTCTAAGCACGGGACCCGCCGGGCGCGACGGGACGTACGGCGCCGGATCTTCGACATTGCCGCGAAGCAGCAGCTCGTCTCCGGCGGCGGCGGGCGCGGCGGGGGGTGGGGCGCCGGCCGCCCGCGCGGCCTCGGCCAGCCAACTCGTTCCAGCTGCCGCGGGCGTGTCGGCGGCGCTTGCGCCCTCGAGTCCGCTCTCGGCGATCTTGCCGGCGGGCAGGAGCAGCGCAATCACCACCGCCGCGAGCGCCGCTGCGGCGGCCAACGCTTGCGCCTCCTCGGTGCGCCGGGCGGCTTCTGACGCGTCAAGCGCCTGATGCTCGGCGAGGCGCGCGTCCTCGACCTGTCGCGCCGCTTTCACCGCCGTTTCACCGCCTTCGGTGAACACCACGTCGGCCGCCATCAACGGCTGTTCGGTCTTGAGGTAGTCGCGCGCGCGCTGATCGACGGCGCTGAACTCTGCGAGGGTGCGCGACGCCTCGTCGAGCGCCGATCGGGCGCCGGCGCTCGTGGTGGCTCGACCGAGCGCGGCGATGGTTGCGGCCGCGGTTTCGACGGTCGTGGCGACCTTCCCCGTCCAGAACGCCACGCCCTGGCCGGCGGCGACGTACGCCTGCTGGCTGGCGCGCAAATCGGCGAGCGCGTCGCTCGCCTCGCGCGCGTGCAGGTCGAACGCGCGAAGGGCGGCCTGCATCTGGGCGATGTGTTTTTCGGATTGGCTGAGGAAGTAAGCCGCGGCGCCGAAGGCGATCCAGGCAACCGCACCGAATGTGAATCTCGCCGCGCGTGATCGCATCGTAGATCTTTGAGAGCGTCTGGAAGGAGCGTCCCGAACGGCGTCAGAGTATCACATTTGGCCCTCGGACGCGGTCCGTTTTCACATCAGTTTGGTCGAAGTCGCGCCGCTTGGGGCCTCACCGGCCGACGCGCCAGGAAGAAAACTCCGGCCACGTGTTCAGCGCCTCGATGGCCCACGCCGTGGACTGGTCCGTGTGACACGTCGTGCAGGGGTTCGGTATCTTCAACTCGTCGGTGAGCCGCGGCGGGATGAATCTGAACGTGTGGCTGCGAACCATCACGTCGCCCAGGGTTTGCTCGATCTTGGGCATGTGGCAGCCCACGCACTCGTTTCCCGTCGATCCCGCCTGATGGTGCGTATGCCGCTCGATGGTCGGGGTGTGAGGCCCATTTGGCGAGCTCGGGCCGTGGCATTGCAGGCAGACGACAGTCGCCGGTCGAATCAGGTCCGCATTGTTTTCGGTGCCGTGCACGTCATGGCAGGTGAAACACGTGACGCCCCGCGAGTACATCTGGCTGGTGACGAAATCGTTCCCCTGCATGCGGTTTTTGTGGCCCGTCCCGTCTGCGTAGTGCGTGAACGTCGTCGTGCCCAGCGTGTGCTCTTCGAGCTGCCAGAAATCCTTGAGGTTCAATCCCGCGCGAAAACCCACGGGCCAATCGTAATTTAAGCCGTTAATGGGATTGGTGAGGGGGCGTCCTTGCGAGTGACACTGAATGCAGATGTCGCTGGCATGGACCGGGTCGAGCCGAACCGGATTGACGATGGTCGTGCGTGTCGGCTGCTGCACGTGCGCGCTGCCGGGGCCGTGACACTTCTCGCATCCGACGTTCCATTCGGTCACCGTTTTCGTGCGCACGTTGTAGTTGACGGAATGACAACCGTCACAGAGCGGCCCGGTCGGACGCTTCATGTTGTCGGCCGGATAAAAGGACGTCCACCAATCGGTGTTGCTCTGCACAAAATACGGACGCCACTGCGCGTGCGTGACGTCCCACTGCGCGGGCAGCGGAAAATAGTCGTCGCCGATCTTCCTGAAGTATCGCTGCTTCCACTTGCTGCCGTACACAAACGCGATGTCGGCCTGCGTGAACGTGAGCAGCGGATCCGACTTCGTCAAATCGGGAAGGATAGCGTTGGGCTGGACTTTCGGGTCGCGCACCACGTTCGCCATCCTGGTGCGCCTCCATCGGTCGTAGATAGGCCGATGGCACGTGCTGCAGGCGACCGATCCGACATACTGTGGTTGGGTGCCTGGCGCCTGCGCCTCGATGACGAGCGAGCACGCGAGGAACGCCATCCAGGCCAGCAACACGGCAACGATTCCCGAGAACCTCAAGATGTCAGCCTCGTGCTTTTGGGACGCAAGATGACGTAGCCGGCGAGCGCCGAGACCACCTCCGGATTCTCCAACGTGGTCTTGTCCATCGTCAAGCAGTTCTTGCACCACCGCCCGGGGCACGACGCCGCCGTGGAGAGCGGCCGGGGCCGATTGCGGGTTATTCTGATGACGGCCACGGCGATGACTCGAAGAAGGCGCGTTGGGACCTGCACTGCCGCGATCGTCGCGTCGGCGTCCGCGCTGATCGCGTGGCCATTCGGCTCGGCACGGTGTCAGACACCCGCATTACCCCGGGGAGGCTCGACTGGGACTAGTAGCGAAGGTGTGCCGCGGCCGCCTTCGTTCTCGGCCGTTTGAGGCGCAGCTTCGCTACTCTGAATCGAAATAACGTCACTTGAACAGGAAGGTAAGTCATGATGAAAACCACACCGCAGATCGCCGTGACCATCTTGATCCTCACACTCCTGGCGTCACTGACCTCCACGATCGCCGGCCAGCAGGCGACGCCACGTAGGCAGCCTGGGGCGGACATTACCCTCTACGCTCCGGAACAGCACGACTTGTACGATGGTCATTTCATCCTGTCGGCCAGCCGGGTCTACATGGTGGGCGGCCTCAACGACGCCGCGGGCTGGAATCATATGAGCAACGACGCCGCCAGTGTTCGTCCCGTCGCGGGCGCGGTGGACATCGACGTCAACGAGATTGCCAACACCGGTCGCTTCGCGGCGCGACTGAAGATCCCCGAGGGTGATTTGGTCCTGGAGTTCGACAGGTTTCACGAGTTCAACCCGTGTCAGAACGGCGGGGTTGCCGCCTACATTTACGAGCACGGCGATTCAGGATGCGGCGACACCAACTGGCCAAAGACCTTCGCGTACGTGGCTGGATGGGGCGATGGCCATGCCACGCTGAACGGGAGACCGCTCTACCAGGAGTACGAAATGCACTTCATGGTCACACAGGGCATGCGAGACCGCCAGACGCTCAAGGTCAACTATCCCCTTCCCAGCAAGAAGTCAGCAGCGGGCGAGGTCAATCCGGCCGCCCAGCAGATCGACTTCTATATCCGCAGCCCTGAGGCCGAGCAGGGCAACAACCCGGCCAGAAAAGTCTTCGCTCACTTCTTCGCGATGGAAGTCACGTGGAAGTAGCTCTCGATGAAGCGAACCATCGAGTGTTTGTTGGATGCCGGCAGCAGAGATCCGAGTTTACGAGGCGCGCTGACCCATCTCAAGGTTCTCCAGGTTCTCATGGTTCGCAAAGTTCGCGAGGTTCTTCGGCAGCAGAACCCTGAGAACCCCGGGAACCTTGAGAACCCCGCGAACCTCGAGAACTCAAGATGTACTCTGGGCAAATATGAATCCTAGTCTCATCGCCGCGCTGGTGGTTGCCGCCCTTGGGTCGTGGTTGTTTCCGGCGTCAGGCTTCGCGCAGGAGAGCCAACCGCCGACGCTCCACGTCGGGGTGTTGCCTGAGAGTTTCGCGATCGACGGCGTGTTGAACGAGCCCGCGTGGGACATGGCGGAGCCGACCGACGCGTTCAGGCAGACCGACCCCACCGAGGGTGCCGCGCCGAACGGTCGCACGGTCGTCCGGGTGCTGGCCGATCCGAAGGCGATGGTCATCGGGATCGTGTGTGAAGATTCTGAGCCGGCGCGTATTGTGAGCTTCAGCGTCCGGCGCGATGCGGCCCTCGACTCGGAAGACCACGTGCGCGTGGTGCTTGGACCATTCCTGGACGGACGCTCGGGCTACGTATTCGCGGTGAATCCGAGCGGCGCGCGGTACGACGGCCTCATCAACCCAGGCGGCGAGTCGGCGAATCCGGACTGGGACGGGATCTGGGAGGCCAAAACGGCCCGGAACGCGACAGGGTGGAGTGCCGAGATCTGGATTCCGATGCAGACCTTGAGCTTCAAGCCGGACCTGCGCGAATGGCATTTCAACGTCCAGCGCCGTGTCCAGCGCTTGCTCGAAACGGACCGCTGGGCGTTCCCGGCGCGTCAGTACCAGGTGACGCAAACCAGCCGCGCCGGCCTGCTCGCGGGGCTGCCGGACTTCAGCCAGGGCCTCGGCCTCAGCGTGCGGCCCGCCGTCACGACCGGCGGTGGCCTACCAGCCCCATCGGCGCCGCTCGACGGTGAATTCCAACCGAGCTTGGATGTGACTCAGCGGCTCGGGTCGAACGTCCTCGCCTCCCTGACGGTGAATACCGATTTCGCGGAGACCGAGGTCGACACGCGCCGCACGAACCTGACGCGCTTTCCGCTGTTCTTTCCCGAGAAGCGCACGTTTTTTCTCGAAGGCGCAGACATCTTCTCGTTCGGACTCGGGCTGGGGCAAGACGTCATTCCGTTCTTCAGTCGGCGCGTCGGTCTCGTCAACGGAATCGAAGTGCCGACCATCGCCGGCGGCAAAATCAACGGCCAAGTCGCCAACACCAATATCGGCGCGCTCCTCATCGGCACGAACGACAAGGCCGGCGTGGTGTCGGATCGTGCGCTGATGGCGGTCGGTCGGGTGAAGCAGAACATCTGGAAGGAATCCTGGATCGGTGCCGTCGTCACGACGGGCGACCCGCTCGGCCGTGGCGGAAGTTGGCTCGCCGGCGGGGATTTCACGTACGGCACGTCACGCTTCCGCGGAGACAAGAATCTGCGGATTGGCGTGTGGGGGCTCGCGACCGAACGGCCCGATCTCGGCCGCGACTCGACGGCGCACGGATTCATGATCGACTACCCCAACGATCAGTGGGACATCGCCCTGACCTACAAGCGCATCGGCCGCGACTTCGACCCGTCACTGGGGTTTGTGCCGCGGCGTGCCGTCCGTCGCTATAATTTCCAAGCCAACAACCGGACCCGGTTGTCGCACGGACCCCTCCTGCAGCTCTTTCACCAGTTCCAACCGTCCGTGGTCACCGATCTGTCGGGCCGATGGGAGAGCTATCTGATCTTCACGGCGCCCATCAACTGGCGATTCCGCAGCGGGGAGCGTTTCGAGGTCAACCTAAACCCGACAGGCGAACGGCTCGTGGCGCCGTTCGAGGTCGCGCGGGGCGTCGTGATTCAACCGGGGTCGTACACATGGCGGCGCTACCGTCTCGAAGTGGGCACGGCCCAGAAACGCCGGCTCTACACGCAGCTCGCGTGGTGGTTTGGAGGCTTCTACAACGGCGACTTGGATCAAATCCTGTGGACGGGCGCCTGGAACCCGACGCCACTCCTGACGGTCGAGCTGACCGGCGAGCGGGACATCGGACGGCTGCCAAGCGGGCGGTTCAGACAGACGCTGGTCGGTACGCGGCTTCGGGTCAACATATCACCCGATCTCTCTCTGGCGAGCTACGTGCAGTACGATACCGACAGCAAGTCGATCGGAACCAACACGCGGCTCCGTTGGACGTTCCTGCCGGTCGCCGATCTCTTCATCGTCTACAACCACAACATCCGCTCGCTCCTCGATCGCTGGCAACTCGACTCGAATCAGCTCGTCGTCAAGCTGCAGTACGCGTGGCGTCAGTGATTGGCACGCGCATCTGGGGCCGTGCGGCGACAGGACTGACCGCTGGCGGCCTGTTGCTGATATCTGCCAGCGCCGTCTGCGCGCAAACAGCGGGCGCGGTGTCGTCAGGGCCGCCAGAAATCGGAGCCGTAAAGGCCACCAAGCCGCCGCTTATCGACGGCGTGATCGGCGACGGCGAGTGGGAGCAGGCGACGGAGGCGGCGAACTTCATCCAGTACGAGCCACGGCGCGGCGATCGTTCCGACGTTCGGACCGAAGCGCTCGTGCTCTACGACGCCGGGCACCTTTACGTGGCGTTTCGAGCCTGGGATGGCGAACCGATTACCGCACAACTCACCCAGCGCGATGCCGAACTGCTCCGCGACGATGCTGTTGTGGTGGTCGTGGACACGACGAACGATCGACGTTCTGGCTACTACTTCATCACCAACGTTCTGGGTACGCAGGCTGACGGACGCATTGCGGACGATGGGCGTACCTCGGATCCGATCTGGGACGCCCCGTGGCAGTCGGTGGCAAGGCGGACCGACTATGGATGGTCGGCGGAGTTCAGCATCCCGTTGTCGTCGGTGAGGTACGCCGCGGGCCAGCGCCAGACCTGGGGCATCAACTTCGGGCGCAGCCGTCGCCGCACGCTCGAGGTGAGTTTCTGGAGCGGTCCGCTCGACAATCAGTGGCGCGTCTCAGAGGCTGGTCGCCTCACCGGGCTGAGCGTGCCGCCGCCCGTCGATCGGGTCCAAGTCGTGCCGTACGGCCTGTCACGACTCCAAGATCGTGTGGCGCCGGACTGGGAGGCGGGCATCGACGCCCGCTACGCCCTCACGCCGACCACCGCGGTCTACGGCACGCTGTTCCCCGACTTCGCCACCATCGAAGCCGACCAGGAACAGATCAACTTGACACGCTTCGAGCTCACGCTTCCTGAGAAACGGCAGTTCTTCATCGAAGGGCAGGAGCAATTCAACCAGCGATTCCCGACGTTCTACTCGCGTCGTATCGCGGACATCACGGCTGGCGGCAAGCTCCTCGGCAAGCAGGGACCGTGGACGATGGCCTTCATCTCGGCGCAGTCCGATCCCCTCGGGGCGAACCGAGCTGCGAACTACACGATTGGACGCGCGCAGCGCGACATCTTCGGCCGGTCGACGGTCGCGATCATGGGGGCCAATCGGCGTTTCGATCGTGCGGACCAGGGCAGCGTCAGCGCGGATGCCAACCTCTTCTTCAGCCGAACGTTCAGCATGACGGCGCAGGTGGTGAAGAGCTACGGCCCCTTCGCGCACGGCACGGAAGCGTTCCTCGTCCGGCCCTCCTACGATTCATCAACCGCGCACTTCCACGTCCGGTACGGCCACCTGGGCGATCGCGTGGCGGACAACCTGAACGTCGTGGGGCAGATCGTCGACGATGACCGGCGGGAAATCGACTCGCATGTCACCAAAACCCTCTGGGTCCGAAGCGGCGCGTTCGAGCAGATCAAGCACGACTCGAACTACAACATCTACTGGGGCCAGACCGGCGTGCTCAGGAGCTGGAAGGTGAACGAAGCCCTCGCGGTGGAGTTCCGCAACCGGCTCAACACCCGGGTGTCGTGGGTGGAGGAGTTCAAGCGGTTCGAGAAGGACTTCCGGAACCGTCAGGTTGGCGTCGATCTCGGGTACAACACTCGCGAGTACCAGTCGGTCGGGACCGGCGTCCAGTTCGGCCGGAACTTCGATGCGGACTACCTGTTGTGGACCGCGTCGGCGCGCTATAAGCTGACGCCCGAGCTCTCAGCCGAATATTCGCTGGAGCGCCTGGAGCTCGACCCCGACCCTCGGCGGGAAAGCACGTGGATTCACGTGGTTCGCGCCAACCAATTCTTCACGAAAGATCTATTCCTCCGACTGTTCTTGCAGACCAACTCCGCCATCGATCGGAATAATGTGCAGGTGGTGTTCGTGTACCGGTATCTGCCCCCGTTTGGGACGATCCAGGTCGCGTATCAGCGAGGCACCGCCGCGCTCGGCCAGCGGTCCACGCAGGGCAACACGCTCTTCGTCAAGGCCACGACGGTGTTCTGAAGGCACTATGAAGCTCTACCGGCACCTGTACTTCCAGGTGTGGTGCGCGATCGTCGTGGGCATTCTGCTCGGCTACCTCGATCCGCAGCTCGCCCAGCGCATGAAGCCCCTGGGCGACGCCTTCATCAAGGTCATCCGGATGCTGATCGCGCCGATCATCTTCTGCACGGTCGTGCACGGGATTGTCGGGATGAAGGACCTGAAGAAGGTCGGCAGGGTCGCGGTCAAGGCGCTGATCTACTTCGAAGCGATCACCACGCTCGCGCTCCTCGTCGGGCTGCTCGCGGTCAATCTCTGGCGCCCCGGCGCCGGCATGAACGTCGACCCCGCGACGATCGACACGTCGTCCGTACAGACCTACACGACTCAGGCCGGGCAGCAAAGCGTGGCCGAATTCCTGATGCATATCATTCCGGCGACCCTCGTCGGCGCGTTCGCCGACGGCGAGATTCTACAGGTCCTGTTCTTCTCGGTGCTGTTCGCCTTCGCGCTCTCTCTTGTCGGCGAGCGCGGCAAGCCGCTCGTCACCCTCATCGACGTGGTCTCGCAGGCGCTGTTTCGAATCGTCGGCATCGTCATGGTGGTCGCGCCGCTCGGCGCCTTCGGAGCGATGGCTTTTACCGTCGGCGCATACGGCATCGCCAGTCTGCTCTCGCTTGGCAAGCTCGTCATCGGCTTCTACGCGACCTGTCTCCTTTTCGTGTTTCTGGTGCTCGGCCCGGTGGCTCGCCTCGGCGGCTTCAGCATTTGGACGTTGATCGCGCACATCAAAGAGGAAATCCTGGTCGTGTTCGGCACCTCCTCTTCCGAGTCGGTGCTGCCGCGCATCATGGCGAAGCTCGAGGATCTGGGATGCGAGGAGTCGATCGTGGGCCTGGTCATCCCCGCCGGCTACTCGTTCAACCTCGACGGCACCTGCCTCTATCTCGTCACCGCCACGGTGTTTCTCGCCCAGGCGACAAACACGCATCTGACGCCGGCGCAGCAGATCGGCATTGTCGCCGTGCTGCTCCTCACGTCGAAGGGAGCGGCCGGCGTGGCAGGCGCGGCCTTTGTCGTGCTCGCGTCCACGCTCTCCACGATCGGCACCGTCCCCGTCGCAAGCATCGCGCTCGTCCTTGGCATCCACCGCTTCATGGGCGAGGCGCTGGCGGTCACGAACCTGGTCGGCAACAGCGTTGCCACGATTGTGATCGCGAGGTGGGAGGGCGCGCTCGATGGGGAACGGATGCGCAGCCGCCTCCAAAAGCGCGAGACGACTCGGCCGCCAGAGCGAGTGCCGGCGTCCTAGGCGCGACGAGCTGGGAGGTCTTCGAGCACCCGAGACACGGCCACGGCACGGATCCCGTGGGCCAAGGGGAACGTGCTCTCGCCCGCATGCAGCACGTCGAGCCGTTGCAGCTTGAGGTCCCTCAATGCGATCCGCATCGATGACGTCACCCGCGGTACAGAGGTCCGCTTTATCTCGAATCCGAGCCGTGTCCTGCCTTGGACGACCAACAGATCAAGTTCGGCGCCTGCATGTGTGGCCCAGAAATAACATTGTTCCGGCCGGACCGCGAGCCTCGTCATAACCGCCTGCATGACAAACCCCTCCCACGAGGCGCCGAGCGACGGGTGACGGTCAAGATCCCCACGCGTCTGGATATCGAGAAGCGTGTGGAGCAGTCCGCTGTCGACGACATACACTTTGGGGGCCTTCACTTGTCGTTTGCGCAGATTCTCGTGCCAGGGCGGCAACTGCCGAAGGACAAACGTCGACGTCAGCACATCCAGGTAGCGGCGGACCGTCGTGTCCGCAACACCAAATGAAGTCGCGAATTTGGAGGCATTCCAGATCTGACCATGTGCATGGGCCAGCATGGCCCAGAAGCGGCGAAGCGTCGTGGCCGGCAGGGTGATGCCGAGCTGCGGCAAGTCGCGTTCGAGGAAGGTTCGAATGAACTCCCTGCGCCAGTCCTCGCTGGCCCGGGTCGACCGAGCGAGGTAGGATCGTGGGAACCCACCACGAAGCCATAAGCGGTCCAATGTTGAGGCGCCCACTTCGTCAACTGAAAGGCCTCCCAACTCGACAACGGCAATCCGCCCTGCCAGTGTTTCGGACGACTGCCGGAGGAGGTGAGGGGAAGCGGACCCGAGGACGAGAAAACGGAGCCGGCGAGGCCGATCGGCGAGCACTCGGATGACCGGAAAGAGCTCCGGACGCCGCTGAATTTCGTCCAGGATCACGAGACCGGACAGCGCTCCCAACGCGAGCATCGGGTCGTCCAGCCGCGCGTGGTCGCGTGGATCCTCGAGATCGAAGAAGGTCGTGTGGCCTCGATGACGCCGAGCATACTGATGCGCCAGGGTTGTCTTGCCCACTTGCCGGGGACCGAGGAGCGCCACGACCGGGCGGCTCCGGAAG
>JAHFUJ010000103.1 GCA_023265105.1 Acidobacteriota bacterium | reverse complement strand
GCGGCGATCTCGTTTCGAAAATATCATCTGCTGCATCACCGGCATCTGGGAGAGCCGGATCTGGACGCCGACGTGCCCGGGCCGCTCGAGGTCAAGCTGATCGGCCGGACGGCGCCGAGAAAAGCGATCTGGCTGCTCTTCTTCTCGTTCGTCCAAGGGGTCGTCAGACCGATGCGGCTGCGGCGGGTTCGCTTCTTCGATGGTTGGACCGCGCTCAACCTTGTGTGTCAGGTCGCGTGCATGGCGGCGTTCGCCGCCCTTGCCGGCGGGAGGGCGCTGGCGTTCCTCGGGTTGTCGAGCTTCTTCGCGATTGGCCTGCATCCCTTTGGAGCGCGATGGATCCAGGAGCACTACGTCTTCAAGGACGGTCAGGAGACCTACTCGTACTACGGGCCGCTCAACAAACTGTGTTTCAATATGGGCTACCACAACGAGCACCACGATCTCGTGACGGTCCCATGGTCGAGGCTGCCGCGGATCCGGGCGCTGGCGCCTGAGTTTTACGACGATCTCTACGCGCACCGTTCCTGGACGGCGTTGCTGTTCCGATTCATCATGGACAGCCGCGTCGGCCCGGATCGTCGAACCGTGCGCCCGGGCCGGGCCGCGTCACCTTAAGATGATGATGTGGAGGAGCGACATGAAGGCACAACGGACCCTATTCGCCACCATCACGGCTCTCGTGCTGCTTTCCGGGGCGACCGGCGCGCAGTGGCTGCACCACGCGACGCCGGGGATGCCGCGCCTCCCTGACGGCAAACCGAATCTCGCCGCGCCCACGCCGCGGACGGCGGATGGCCACACGGATTTGTCAGGCATCTGGGACGTGGGCAACATGCTCTACTTCCACGATCTGGCCAGGGGCCTGAAACCCGGGGATCTCCAGTTCACGCCGTGGGCGGCCGCCGTTCGGAAGCAACGCATGGACCGCAACCACGTCGACGATCCCTACGGCTACTGCCTGCCCTTAGGCGTGCCGCGCATCAACCTCCGCAGCCAGTTCAAGATCCTTCAAACGCCCCTCATCACGGTGTTCCTGCACGAGACGTACGTCGGCATGATCTTCCGCCAAGTGTTCACGGACGGACGGCCCCTGCCGAAGGCGAGTGACAGCGAACCGACGTGGCTGGGGTACTCGGTGGGCAAATGGGACGGCGACGCGTTTGTCGTGGACACGACGGGATTCCGCGACGGCGGTTGGCTCAGCGCTTTGCAAGCCTACCCGCACAGCGATGCCTTGCACGTCACCGAACGGTGGAGGCGCGCCGACTTCGGCCACATGGAATTGACGGTCACGATCGACGATCCCAAGGCGTACGTCAAACCGTGGACGAACAAGATCGCCTTGCTGCTCCAGCCAGACACGGAACTCATCGAAGCCTTTTGCGACAACCAGATGAACATCCTGAAACACTGGAGCGTCGACCCTATGCCGACAGAGCCGCCCAGTCCTCCGTTGGCGGGCGGGAAGCAGTGACCTCCCAAACGAAAGAATGAGGCAGCCTCACCTCGCTCGATGGTGCTCGTGGATTCCCGTCAGGCCCGCTTCCTTGTCGCGCCTGCCCGTCTGCAGAATGTTCTCCACGTCGTGGTCACCCTCGTGCCGCGCGTCTTCCCATACCTCATAACCTTTTGCCTTGTTGCGGTTGACGGTGATCGCCATCTTCCAGGGTCGCGTAAACACCTTCGGATCCTCGATGGTCACTTCGTAGTTGATCCTGTCATCGCTGACGATCGTCCAGCGTTCAACCACATGTAATGCGTCGCTGTGAAAACTTCCATGAGCGTCAAACCACGTCTCGTTGTTGAAATTCGTCACGTCGACAACCAGTGTATTGCCCTCCCAGCGGCCCAGTGAGTCTCCCATCCACAGCGTCACGTTTTTCCCGACGTGCGGACGCCCGTCCATGGGGATGACGCGATAGGTGTGGTTGGACTCATAGGCAATCACCACGTATCCGGGGATCTGACCGATCTGCATGCCGCCCGGGACGTAATTGATGCGAGGCACCCCGTCCAGTAAACAGCGGACATGGGGATCAACGTGCTCGAGTTTCGTCGGGGTAAAGATGCCCGCCAGGAGCTCCTTTCTTGTTGCCGCCGCCTCCGGCCGATAGGGAATTCTGCCGTCGGCGGGCTCGACCATCACAATCGGATTTCGCTCTCCGACCCTGTCCTGAATGATGTCGCTCTCCGGCTCTCTTCCGTCCTCGACGCTGTGCGCCGATCCGACCGCGTCAAAAATCCAAAGTCCCTGCATGTTCGGCTGGCCGTCCGGGAGACGTGGCGGATTCCAACGGTTTGCCGCGGAGACCTGACCGGTAGCGGGCACCGGCACCAGTAACACGACCGCCAGTAGGGCCGCCATCACCATCATTGGGCGGAACACTCGATCCTTCATTTTGAACCTCCCGCCGAAAAGCGAGCGTCGACTGACGACCGTCCACGTTGATTTGGACGTCAGTGTAGCACGCGATCGCGTTTTCGGAGACCTTGTTCGTGGGAGCCACGTCGCAAAATGTAGTATCATCACTACATGAGGCTTGGACTCCGCGAAGCCAACCAAAAGTTCTCGAAGGCCATCAAGGCTGTGCGTGCCGGCAAAGACGTGGTCCTGACCGATCGCGGGCGGCCAATCGCGGTGATCAAGCCGATCAAGGAAGAGGACACTCAAGACGTGGCGCTCAAGGCGATGGCTGACGAGGGCTTGATCACCTTGCCCTCTCGGAAAGGGCCGATGCCGATCCCCCGCTGGCGGCCGGTGAAGGTCAAGGGCAAGCCCCTGTCCGAGACGATCATCGAGGATCGCGAAGACCGCGCTTGAGCGCTCACGAACAGGAACTCCGGCGTCGTGACGCGAGCCGCGAAGAGCTGCGCGGACGCGACGTGCACATCGCTTGATTCCCGAAGGCGCTCTCGGGTGGCTTGCCAGCCGTAGCTCGCGTTGATCGCGTCGCGAGAGAAGGCCGGTGCGCCCTGCAGGACTTCGAACCGGGCTTTTTGTATTCAAGGGCCCGCTGCCGCCCCTTACAGCTCAAGGCTTTACAGGCGCCTCCTGCTGATTACTTCCCGGATCGACATTTTCAACAGCCTTACGCGGCTTGCTTCTTGTGCCACCCGACGAACCTCAACATGTGACCGTCCGGCACGCTCGCAGGACAATGTACCGGCAACCTCAATTCTTCCCGAACCCGCTCCGCAAGCTTCTCGTTACCGAACGGATAGAGCTGATCCTTGAACACCAAGCTGAAGCCGCCGGCTCTAATGACCTCGAAGTTGTAGACCTTGGGAGCAAACCTCATGATGAACAGCGGCACCAAACCGAGAGCCCTGCACATCTCGATCTTCACGAGCAGCTCGGTCTTGGGGATGTACTTCAGCGTGTTTTTGATCTCGACGCCGTAGAAGCGCCCATCCGCTTCAAACACCCGATCAAGATCATGCTCGGTCTCTTGCCAACGCCTGTCTTGCCATTCCCGAACGTCTCGCGCTCGCGGTACAAATCCGAACCTCGGAAGTGCCGCGTCGAACATCAACTCTCCCTGACGCCCGACCGCCCGCGCGAAGTCGTTTGACGAATACGCCGAGACTCGCTCTACTAATCGATACGCTTGACGGCGCCAATTCCGATGCGTCGGCACTCGGTAAACCCGCAACGGATACACGCCGCTCCGCATGGGCACTTCTTCTCGGATCAACCGCCCTTCCTCCGTCAGTTCATGCAGGCCGCTGACTGTGATCCAATGAAAAAAGACGTTCTCGAACAACACCGCGAGCTGTTGCTGATAAAACACGCCCGTTGAATTCTCTCGGAAGAACAGTCTTAGGGCATCTTTCGCCTGATCGACCACCGGGTCTCGCGGTCGTTCAGGCTCGTCGCCCTCAATCTCGGGATGCCACTCCATGCGGGCCGGCCGGAGCTACTATCCGCCACGCCCGCGCCGCTAGGCAAGTCAGCTTTCTTGATTTTGTGCAAAACTTCCGTAGACCGTTAGGATTGTCCACGCGGATTTCCAAGCGGTGTGACGGATACTGCCGGAACGGGACGGATGCAGGGAGTGGGATTTTTCTAGGAAATCAGAAATCGTTGGCGCGCCCTCATGATTTCTGGCGGGAAGCGATAGCTCTTGTAGAGCGCTGGCCGAGTCGGCTGGGACATGGAGGCATGAGAGCAGAAGGCAAACGTCTTGACAATGCCTGATTCCCGGCCACGAAAAACAAGGCAACACGTGAACTCCTGAACCAAGTATTATTGCGGCATTCGATCCACACGTTTCGCCGCAGCGCGGTGCGGCAAGGAGGGGCCGATGAGACGCGTTATTCCGATTGGAGTGCTTTGTCTCGCCGTCGGTTTTCTGGCGGGCTACGCGACGAGCTCGCCGACGGCGGTGGCGGCACAGGGTCAGGCAGCGCAAGGGCAGGCGGCGCAAGGAGAGACAGGAGGTCTGGCCCTGGGTCCGGCTGCGGCGCGGATTCAGGACGGCAAGGCCTACGTCATCTCGATGGACGACGTGAAGAAAAGGTTCCCGCCGGCGGACAAGACCGGAACGGTCGCCCCGTCGAACATTTCCACGAATCTGGGATGGGACCCGATGTACTCGCTCGTCGTGATGCGGCGGCCGTACATGGATCCGCCCGTGAAGAGCCCGAATACCGGCAACATGGTTCGATGGGCTGACGCCGAGATGCACGAGCAGAAGGCGCAGCTTTATGTCGTCATCTCCGGCACCGGCCAGGTGACGCTCGGCGGCAAATCGCCGAAGGAGCACAAGCCCGTCATCAACGGGCAGCATAGCGGCGAGCCGCTCGGGACAGCCGAGGGCGCCACGATCCACAGGGTAAAGGCGGGGGATATCGTCGTCATTCCGACGTACGCCTGGCACCAGGCTCAGGCCGATCCAGGGCAGACGCTCACCTATATGAAGGTGGATATCATGACGCCGCGGTTGATGCCGTAACGGAGCTCACGCAACCATACTTTCACTTCTTGCGCCCGTAGTTGTCCTTGGCTGCGGCCTCCATCAGGGACGCGGTTTCGGTATTCTCACACACCGTGCCCATGACGGAGTCAAAGGGCGCGAGCTTCAAAGTCGCCTTCGGCGCCTTCCAGGGTCCGGTCAGTACCTTGGGATCTTCGAGGGTCACTTCCACCTCGAGCGTGTCCGCGTCGACGCGACGATAGCGTTCGATCATATGCAACGCATCAGAGTGGAAGCTCACATCGCCATGGTGGTGAACCCAGTTCTTGTCGTTGAAGTTCGCTGTGTCGACGACCAGCGCGTCTCCATCCCAGCTGCCCACCGAGTCGCCGAGGTACGACGGGGCCACATCGTCGCGATGTGGCCGTCCATCCGTTGGGACGACACGGAAGCCATGGTAGGTCTCGATCAGCAGTACCACTAACTTCGGGGTTTGAACAATTTGTCCGACCAAGCCATTGCCGGCCAACGGGGGCGGGCCCATCAGGCTCGGGATGCAATGC
Source organism: Acidobacteriota bacterium (assembly GCA_023265105.1). Classification (GTDB taxonomy): domain Bacteria; phylum Acidobacteriota; class Vicinamibacteria; order Vicinamibacterales; family CAVVIG01; genus JAHFUJ01. The sequence continues at coordinate 8,765 of JAHFUJ010000103.1, read as the reverse complement.
AGGGCGGGATCATCTTTGTCGCTCAGGGTCTTGGCTTTTGCCATGGCCCACGGTTGATAAAGACTCCCGAACGAACGAGGCCCGACGGGCGACTGACGAGCAGCAGCGCCCTCGGTATAGCGGGCGCTCGAGGTCTGCGGGTTGAGATCGTGACCGGGCCACCACACCCCGGACAGGTCCGGATGCCCGTCCGGCATGCGCGGCGCCGGTCCGGAGGACGCCGCTTTTGCCACGCCATTTCCAGACTGGGCCGACGCGGGGCCCAAAGCCAGAGACGCCAGAAACACGAGTGCGACCATGGCGGCGGTGGTCAGCAGGGAAGTCATCACAGCGCGCTTCATGTTGAATATCTCCTGTGTGAAAACAGCTGCCTCGCGGCTCGGCCTCAATTGGCTCCGTTCGGTTCGTTGCCCATGGGCCCGACAATGAAGGATCGCCCGTCCGCGAGAATGATCTCGCGCGCCGCGCCACTGTTCACCGAGGCATCCCGAGCGTGGCAGCCCTTAACGGTCACCCGATCCCCGACCTTGAAGGTACTCGGTTTCACGCCGCTGCGAATAAGCGAAGTCGGAGTCGCGCCTTCGAACCCCCAACGCGCTACGTTGCCGCTTGCATCGGTCACATCGAGGTAAAACCAGGAGTGCGGGTTTGCCAATTTGACTTCAGTGAGCACCCCTTGCACCGTCACCAGGTTATTCGCATCGAAGGCTGCCGCAAACGCGTGATGTGCCCGGGCCGGGCTCGCGGCCACGAGTAGTCCCAGGCCCGCCGCGACGAGAACACCCAACACCTTGCGTGCCATTTTTATACCCCCTCCGCGGAATGTTGCGCTCCCCAAATTGCGAAGTCAAGAAATACCGCCTCGCTTCGCCGGCCCCACGCGCCACTTGGGTCGGAGAAGTTCCGCAGGAAGGCTCAGCCCTTCTTCTTCGGCTTCTTCTTCTCTTTCTTCATCGAGGTGCCTTTGGACATCGGACCGTCCTCCTGTGGCGTGATTCTGCGGCGCCGAGAACCTCTTCGCCCTTGACTTTCAACTTCCTGTCGTTCTCCCACTGCTCCTTCTTCTTCGCGTCGGATGCCTTGCCGACCAGTCGGGATCGTAAATCCGGTCGTGGTGCTACCTCGCGCGTCGGAACCTGTAATCGCCCGAGACGTGCATTTCGAGCAGATGCGTCACCACGCCCTGGCCGTCCCTGACGAACTTGATCCCCAGCCCATAGAAGCCGGAAAAAGTGGTTTCCGACTGCGCCACAAGCTGGACCTTCCCTCTTCCCTTGAGGTCGGCGAACAGGGCTTCGCCAGAGGCTGTGATTTCGATAATTCTGGGGTGGGGTCCGGTTCCCCAGTTATCCAGCTCCTGGTAAGTACCGGCGTAGTTCGCCAGGATCTCGGGCGCGACCTTTTTTTCGGACTTCTTCTCGTCGGACGCCTTGCCGACCCAGAGGTCCAAACCTTTCTTGCTCTCATTGCAGACGGACTCGAGCAGTTCGGTATCCGCCTCCAACTCGGCGTTGAGGGCGACGGTCCAAGGTCGCACATATACGGCGGGGTCGTTCAGCGTGATTTCAATTTCCAGGTGGCCGAAATCCCTGCGCCGGTAGCGTTCGGTCACGCGCAGCGCCTCGGTGTGGGGATGGCCATTGCGATCCAGCCACGTCCGGTCATTGAATCCGAAGCTCTCCACCACCAGCGTGTCTCCCTCCCAGTGCCCCACCGAGTAGCCCATCCAACTCGGATTGGGGTCGGTCTCCAACGCGCGCCCGTCCAGGAAAATCTGACGATAGGTGAGATCTTCGTCCAGGATGACGATCAGGCCCGCGGTCTGAACGATCTTGGCCTTACGCACGCTGTTGCTGTAGCTCGGACCCCATGGCAGGCACTGGACAGACATGTGATCTTTCTGCAGGTCTTCCATGCGCTGCTGGACCAACGCTTCCGCCCAAGGCTGGACTTCTCCGGGCTTCAGGTCCGCCGCGATGTTGCGCTCATACTTGGGCGAAATCCTTTGCCACAGGCCGGAAAGGTCGGGCTTGCCGTTCGCGGCGCGCGGCGCGGGCGCGGTGAGATTCGGCTTGCCGTCGGCGGTGCGCGGGATGCCGGGCGTGGGATGCTTCAGCCACTGCGCCAGCAGAGGTGTGCTCGTCACGGAGAACATGAGCGCGAGGAGAATGGCGGGGAGTCTCATTGTAGCTACCTCAGCGGACAGCGCTTGATTCCCTGCAGGTCATCTACCGCGCCTGGTACTGGATCGTATCCGCGTCGGCGCTCATCGAGCGGAATCACCGCTGTCTCGCGAATCATTTTCTTACGAATCGCCACCACGCCAGGCGCCTGTACGATGTGATTGCCGTCTTACCGGGCCGTTGGCGATCAGCGTCCCTGGACACGGCCGGCCACGTCTAGCGAGGCGCCCGGCCGGTGAGCTTCAGAAACATCTGGTTTTCATGGCAGATGAATTCGATCATCTCCGAGCCGTCTGCCACTATTCGCTGGTCGACTCTGACGGTAAAGGGCCTCGTATACGCCTTCGGATCGTCGACGGTAAACTCGATGTCCAGTTGCCCGTAGTTCACGCGCCGGAACCGCTCGGTTAACCTCAAAGCGTCGGTAAACGGGCTGCCTCTGGTATCGAGCCATCCCTCGGCCGGTTGGCCGTTCAAGGCGCCGCGGAAGTTATTCGTCTCGACCACGAGCGTGTCGCCTTCCCATCGTCCGACGGAGTAACCGTGCCACGACGGCTGCGGCTCCCCCTGAGGTGGGAGAGGCCGACCGTCCGTGTAGATCGTGCGAAGGCCGTAGTTCGACTCGTAAATGATGAAAATCTGTCCCGGCATCTGAACGATCTTTCGCGGCTGCGGATCCAGGTGGTATTGAAGCGGACCTTGGGGGAGACACAGCGCATCAGGGTTGTCCAACCCGTGATCCGCGGCGCGCTTCTTCTGGAGCTCCGCCGCCCATGGCTGGAACGGCAGCCCTTCCTTGAATCCCGCCCCGGCGTTGCCGAACAGCGCCAGCGGAGGCCGCCCGGCTGGTGGACCATTCGGCTCGGTGCCTTCATACCTCATCCAGATGCCGGACAAGTCCGGCTTGCCATCGGCTGTTCGCAGCGCAGACGCGGTGAGATCCGGCTTGCCGTCAGGCCCTTTCGGAATTCCGGATAGAGGATATAACGGCCACTGCGCGGACAGTGACGGTGACAGGGCCGCGACGAGGGCTGCCAACACCGCAGCGGTGACCGACCGTTTCATGTCAGCCTCCTGATCGCCCACATTCGCTGGCCTCGTGGACCTGCGGCCGAACGACGACACCGGAAGGCCCGCCGCTTGCGCTCCAAGCCGTGAGCCGGTCTGCTACTTCCTGCCGCCTGCTCGAAGCCCGTCCTGGAGCCTACGGTTGTTGTCCTTGACTCGAGGCTGCAAACAGCCTCTGCCCGGTGTTCTTCAAAGTAACGACCCGGGCGTTGGCATTGGGGGTTCCGCTCTTGGCTCGGCTCGCTTCCACGGTGACGACGTCACCAATTTTCATCGAATTCCTGGTCCAGCCCGCCCTCATGAGCCCGTTCGGGCTGCCCAGTTCCAGACCCCAATTCGTGACCTTGCCAGTCTCGTCGGTGACGTCGACGTAAAACCACGCGTGCGGATTCGTCCACTCGATCTTCGTGACCGCCCCCGTCAGCTTGACGGGCTTATCGGCGTCGAATTCCGCTGCAAACGCGTGATGTGCGGCGACTGGCCGCGCGGCGACGAGCAAACCGGCGACGGCAACGACGGCAGCTAGTTTGGTGTTCATGGACAGCCCTCCACGTGAAGCGCGTAAAGAATAGACCTGTGAGCCCGTATCATTGTCGTGTTCCCACGGTGGCGCGTCAAGAGCAGATTCTGGACGAGAAAGCCGACCCCGATTTTCTGAGGTCGGCCCCCTCGTCATGGCCGGGGTTGCAAACGAGTTGCAAACGCGACGGGGAAAACTGGTGCGCCCTGCAGGACTCGAACCTGCGACCTCCTGGTTCGTAGCCAGACGCTCTATCCAGCTGAGCTAAGGGCGCATTGAGGTCGGGACAAACTTTCAGTGTACCACGTTCTGTCAGATCCAGTTCCTCCAGAAAAGCCTTCTTCGCGCCGCGCGTTACAATGACGAGGGCAGGGGCCCCGCGAGCATAGGAACGCGAGCACAGGAAAATGAGCCACGTCGAGCACAAGGCCCACGCGCCGCAGTCGGTCGGCTGCCATGTCATGACGATCAGCGACACGCGCACCGAGGAGACCGACTCGTCTGGCCGCGCGATCGCGGAACTGCTCCGCGGTGCGGGCCATCGGGTCGTCGGCCGCACGATCGTCAAGGATGATCCGGAGCTCGTGCGCGGCGCGATCGAACGGATGCTTGCCACTCCAGACGCGCAAGTGATCATCACGACAGGCGGCACAGGCATCTCGTCGCGCGACAGCACGTACGAAGCGGTGTCTGCCCTCCTGCAGAAGCGGCTCGACGGATTCGGCGAGCTGTTTCGGATGTTGAGCTACGAACAGATCGGATCGGCTGCGCTCTTGAGCCGCGCCTGTGCCGGGCTCGTCGCCGGCCGCATCGTCGTGTCGCTGCCCGGATCGGAGGCGGCCGTGCGTCTCGCGATGGAAAAGCTGCTGATCCCGGAGCTTGGACATCTCGTCCGCGAGGCGTCACGATAGGTGTGGGCGTCACGGTCCGGCTGCAGTCCGGTACGTAGTGTCCGCCTTCAGGCGGACCGTGGCAGGCGTGGGGTCGGCTTCAGCCGGACCGTCAGTATGCGACCGTTTACCTCGACAATTTCGCTGGACGAGGCGCGCCGACGTCTCGACGCCGCCGTCACACCAATCGCGCGTACGGAACGCGTCAGCGTGGCGGCCGCCGCCGGCCGTGTGGCCGCGGTTGACGTTCGCTCGCCGGTCGATGTTCCGTCGTTCTCGCGGTCCGCGATGGACGGCTACGCGGTCGTCGCCGCCGACACCGCCGGCGCCTCGCGCGCCACGCCGGCGCGGCTTGCGATCGTCGAGCGCATCTACACGGGACAGGTGCCCAAGACGCCGATTACGCGCGGCGCGTGCGCCGAGATCGCCACGGGTGCCGCACTCCCTGTCGGCGCCGACGCCGTGATCATGGTCGAAGACACGTCAAAAGACGGAGACGCTGCCGTGCAGATGTTCGCGACGGTCGCGCCGGGGCAAAACATCGGCCGCCGTGGCGCGGATATGTCCGCCGGCGCGATCGCCGTGCGGAGCGGCGAGCACCTGAACCCGGGCCGTGTCGGCGCGCTCGCGGCCATCGGATTGACCGACGTCGAGGTGTACGCGCGGCCGCGCGTCGCCGTCCTGTCGACCGGCAACGAGGTGGTCGAGCCAGGACGGCCGCTCGAGCCGGGCCACGTCTTCGACGTGAACCGCTTCACGCTCGCCGCGGTCGTCGCCGCGCACGGCGGCGTTCCGGAGCCGCACGTTCCGGCCGGCGACACGCTCGACGCGCTCACCCACGCGCTCGACGACTGTGCCGGCGCCGACATCGTCGTCTTTTCGGGAGGCAGCTCGGTCGGCGAGCGCGACTTGATTGTGGATCTGGTCGCGGCGCGCGGGGAGATGGTGTTTCACGGCATCGCCGTCAAGCCAGGCAAGCCAACCGCGTTCGCGCGGGTTGCAGGCAAGCCGTTTTTCGGGATGCCCGGGAATCCGGCGTCGTGCCTCTCGAACGCGTACGTCCTGCTCGTGCCGTTCTTGCGCGCGGTCGCGCGGCTGCCGCTCCTCCCGGAGCGCATCTCGCGTGTTCCGCTCGCGCGGCGCATCGTGTCGCCGGCGGGCCGGCATCAGTTCTACACCGTTCGTCTCACCGATGGCCGGGCCTTTCCCGCCTTCAAAGGCTCCGGCGACATCACAAGCCTCTCGCAGGCGGACGGCTACATCGAAATCCCCGCCGACCAGAGCGTGGTGGAAGAGGGGACGGTGGTGGAGGTCACGCTCTTCTGAATTGGGTGAGTGGGTAATTGGGTGATTGAGGAGCTCTCATCTGCTTCTTCCGCGACAACGTTGATTCGAGCTGTGAACTCCGCGTGACTTCGTGCGCGGCAGGCGGCGCGATAGTTCATGGGCACCGATGTGGCAGCTTTTGTGAGCTGTCGTCTTATGGTGGGCCCAGGCTCTGACGCAGGCAACAGCTTGATCAATTCGAGAACATCGAGCGCAAAGCGCTTCGTGCGTTCCTTGAGTCGTTCGGCTTCCTCGCTCATGGCGAAGGTGACACGCATGTTCCGTGCCGCTGCGCTCACCTTCCAGTTACCCAATTCCCAGATTACCCAATCACCCAATTACCCAATTCATCGCCTTCCCACCCTTCGCTCGTACTCCTGTTCGAGCACGTCCGCCGTGTGGAGATCGAAGGCGGGCGCCGTCGGCGGATACGCGCCGCGGAATTCCGTGTGGCAGCGATAGCAGACGGTCACCTCTTTGAGGCGCTGATATACGATGAGGTCGATGAAGACGGCGGCGGCGAGGATGCTGTACGCGACGAGGTCACGGCCAAGCCAATAGAAGCCGGCGCTGATGGCGGCGCCAATGACGACGACCGTCAATCCCACCTTCGGATCGAAGTCCTTGCGCGTGTAGAAATCGGCGCCGCCACACACTGGACAGCGATCGACCGCGCGGTCCTCGCGGACCCCTTCGCTGATCGACAGCGGAATGTCGCGGCCGCAGCGGCCGCACGTGATGGCGCCCGGGGCGCCGGCGGCAGCAATGGGAAGACCAGCATCGCACTGCGGACACTTGGCGACGATCTGCATGACGAACGGCGGTCCGGCTAACCTGTCCGCCGAAGCTTCAGCGAAGGCGGAAGCCGGACACCACGACTTTAGGGTTTTTTCTCTGCGGTCTCTGCGGCCTCTGCGTTTAGCGTGATTTCCTTACACGCTCTCTGGGCGGACCGCGATCACCGGCCCGAGAAAAATGACGGCAGCGGGAGATCGCGCATGGTGCGCAGGCCGGGGGCGGCGCCGAGCACCTTGGGAATGGAATTGACGATGAGCGACGCCGTCGCCACGTCGCCGTGGAGGCCGCCGGCGATCTTCATCGACACACGCGGCGTCCCTTCGATCTCGACCGCATCGTACGACTCGGGCGCCCCGAGATACACCTCCATGTGCAGGCGGATGACTGGCTCGCCTTTTCGGTAGCCGACGCCGTCCTGGATGATGCCGGACACGTACCCGGGATCCACCGCGAGGAACTCGCTCGAAATCGTCACCTGCGCCAGCTTGGGCTGAATCTCGTCCGTGATCCGATCGAGCGTCCAACCGAGCGCGTCCGCGATCATCGCGATCGATTCGGTCAGGCCGACGTGCCGCACGCTGCCATCCTCCACTTTCTTCTGGAACTGCTCTGTCGTGAGGCCCGCACCGATCTTCTGCTGGAGCGGCAGCCGGCGATGACGCGCGTCCTGAAGACGACTGACCGACACGCGGTCCACGTGCTCGCACGCCGCCGACAGCACGATCGGCAGCACGTCCATCGCGAAGCCCGGGTTGACGCCTGTGCCGAGCACGGCCACCTTCGCCTTCTTCGCCAACGCATGAATCTGCCGCGCCTGGCGAATGTGCGTGTAGCCCGGATACGCGAGTTCCTCGCAGCTCGAGACGATCGGCTTTTTCGCTTTCAGAATCGTTTCGATCTGCGGCATGACCTTCTTGATCGACGAGCTGGTGCATAACACCACGAGATCGGGCATGGTCGACTTGAGCGCCTTGGACGGGTCGTCGGACACCTTGACGCCGAATCGTTTGCTCAGGCCGACGACATCGCCCAGGTCGCGACCGACCATGGCCGAATCGATGTCGACGCCCCCGACGATTTTGAACCCGGGGCGCCCGGCGATCTGTCTGACCGTGGCCGCGCCGATCGGGCCGAGGCCGAAGTGCATCACGCGAATGTTAGGCATAACCTGCGGATTATAGCGCGAGCGTTGGTGGTACGATGAATCGGCGATGTTTGGCGAAGGAAGTAAAGACGAGAAGGCAGGACTGAAGTCCCGCGCCACAGCCGATCGGGCCACGGTCCGGCTGAAGCCGGACGCCACGACAGCGCCGGGCGCCACGACCGCGCCGGACGCCACGACAGCGCCGGACACGACGACCGAGCATCCAGGCGGGCTGACGCGCGACCACGTCGTCTGGGCGTATCGGCTGCTGCTCGATCGCGAGCCGGAGAGCGACGCCGTGATCGGCCCGAAGCTTGCCGGATCGCGCGATACGAGCGAGCTGCGGCATCACTTGATGACCTCGGCGGAGTTCCAGGGGAAGAACCGCGATTATGCGCACACCAACGACCGCACGATCGTCATCAAGGAGCTGGACACTGTCCCCGGGCGCGCCCGGCTGTTCGTCGATCTGGCCGATCACGTCATCGGACTCAACATCGTGCGCGGGCACTACGAGCAGGACGAGATCCGCTACGTGAAGAGCGTGCTGAAGCCAGGCGACACCGCCATTGACGTCGGCGCGCACATCGGGTTCTTCACGATGCAGATGGCGGCCATCGTCGGACCGGCGGGCAAGGTGTACGCCTTCGAGCCGTTCGGTCCAAATGCCGATCTGCTCGAACAATCGATCGCCGAAAACAGATTCGGCGATCGCGTCGTCTTCGCGCGCGCGGCGGTCGGATCCGCATCGGGCACGGCCACGCTCACCTTTCCTGTCGAGACGCTGAATTCTGGAGGCGCGTACTTGTTGCGTGACGGAACCCAGCCGCTCGAGG
>JAHFUJ010000102.1:12739-14320 GCA_023265105.1 Acidobacteriota bacterium | reverse complement strand
CCGACGTCGGGCAGCGCGTCGTGACCGACGTCCGGAGCGCGCTGTACCGGCACATTCTCGGCCAGTCGGCCGGCTTTTACGCGATGCGCACGACCGGCCAGTTGATGTCGCGCATCAACAATGACGTCGGCCAGGTGCAGCAGGCCGTGTCTGAGACGGTCGGCGACCTGGCGCGCGAATCGCTCGCCCTGGTCTTCTTCGCGGCGCTGCTGTTTTACTACGACGCGCGGCTCGCGATTGTCTGCATGACCGGCGCGCCGCTCATCGTCTATCCGCTGATCCGGCTCGGTCAGCGTGTGCGGCGGACGACGCGGCGCAGTCAGGAAGCGCTCGAGCGCCTCTCGCACATCTGCGCCGAGGCGTTCACCGGACATCGCATCGTCAAAGCGTTCGGCACCGAGGCGCATGAAGCGGACAAATTCAACCGCGCCGGCTACGATCTGTTTCGCATCAACATGAAGGTGACGGCCGCGCTGTCGAGTCTGCCTCCACTGATGGAGCTGATCGGCGGGTTCGGCATGGCGGCGGCGCTCTGGTACGGCAGCCAGCAAATCGTGACCGGCCGCCTGACGACCGGGCAGTTCGCCTCCTTCCTCGCCGCCCTGTTCCTGATGTACGGTCCGGCGAAAAAACTCAGCCGCGTCAACGCGAACCTTCAACAGACGATGGCCGCGTCCGAGCGCATTTTCGAGATGCTCGACACGCACACCGAGGTGAAGGAACAGCCGGGCGCCGCTCCGCTGGCGCCGTTCCGCAAGACGATTGAGTTCCGGGACGTCGGGTTCGGGTACGACGATGGACCGGGCCGCATTTTGCGAGGGCTGTCGTTCAGAGTGGACGTCGGTCAGATGATCGCGATCGTCGGCCGGAGCGGCGCGGGCAAGACGACGCTCGTCAACCTGCTGCCGCGGTTCTACGATGTACGCAGCGGCAGCATTCTGATCGACGGCGTCGATGTGCGGAGCGTGTCGCTGGCGTCGCTCCGGAGCCAGATAGGCATCGTCACGCAGGAGACGGTCCTTTTCGATGACACCGTCGCGAACAACATCGCGTACGGATCGGCCCGCGCGAGTCGTCAGGAGATCGAGGCGGCGGCGCGTGCGGCCAACGCCCACGAGTTCATCGTGGGACTCACGCGCGGGTACGACACGATGATTGGCGAGCGAGGGCAGCGGTTGTCGGGCGGGCAGCGGCAGCGGCTGGCCATCGCGCGGGCGCTGCTCAAGAACGCCCCGATCCTCGTGCTCGACGAAGCGACCTCGGCGCTCGACTCTGAGGCCGAGCTGCTGGTGCAGGAAGCGCTGGCCAACTTGATGATGAACCGGACGTCGTTCGTCATCGCGCACCGGCTGTCGACGATTCGGCGCGCCGACGCGATCATCGTCCTCGAGCGGGGGCGGGTGGTCGAGGTCGGGCGCCACGACGAGCTGCTCGCGCGGCCCGACGGCGCCTACGCGACCTTGTATCAGTTGCAACTGCTCGAAGGGCGACACGCGGAACGGCGCATGGTGCCGTCGTAAAAAGCTTCACCACGGAGGTCACGGAGGACAACCGAGGACACGGTTTGACCTTGAACGTATC
>JAHFUJ010000102.1:0-12639 GCA_023265105.1 Acidobacteriota bacterium | reverse complement strand
TCGTGCGCCGGGCTCGAGAGCGACGTGCGTGCGCTCGTGGCGAAGCGCGTGGCGCGCGGACGCGTCGAGTTGAGTCTGTCGCTGCAATTACGGCAGCCCCCGGGCGTCGAGGTCGAATTCAACGAGGCGTTCGGGGCCGCGCTCGAGATCGCCCTGGGACAGGCGCGGGCGCGCGGCCTGGTCGCGGGCGCGCTGACACCGGGCGACCTGCTTCGGCTGCCGCAGGCGCTCACCATTCGTGAGCGGCCGATCGAGGCCGACGCCGCAGGGCAGCTCGAGATCCTGTCGCGCGTGCGTGGAGCGGTCGATGAAGCGCTCGCGGATCTGGACACGATGCGGTCGCGCGAAGGCGATCATCTGAGGGTGGACCTCGACGATCGGCGAACGCTCGTGGCCGATCTCGTGGAGCGCGTCGCGGTCGCGGCCGACGAAGGACGTGCGGGCATGGAAGAACGGCTGCGCGAGCGCGTGCGCGAGCTGCGGGCCGATCTGCAGGCGGACGAAACGGCGGTGGCGCAGGAGATCGTCCGGATGGCCGCGCGGTCGGACATCAGCGAGGAGGTGGCGCGGTTCCGCGCGCACGTCTCGCACTGGGTGACGCTGGCCGACAGCGCCGAGCCGTGCGGCCGAAAGCTCGATTTCCTGCTGCAGGAGATGAATCGCGAAGTCAACACGATGGGCTCGAAGGCCGACGGCCTGCGCGTGTCGGAGATCATCATCGCGGCAAAAGCGGAGCTCGAGAAGATGCGCGAGCAGGTGCAGAATGTCGAGTGAGAGCCGCCCTTCGACAGGGTCAGGGCGCCCCGAGCGAGTCGAGGGGCGCGGTCTGCTCTTCGTCGTCTCGGCGCCCTCCGGCACCGGCAAGACGACGCTGGTCGACCGGCTGGTCCGCCAGACGCCGCGCCTGAAGATGTCCCGCTCGTACACGTCGAGGGCCGCGCGCCAGGGCGAAACCGACGGCGTGGACTATAATTTTGTGACACGCGACCGGTTCGAGGCGATGGCCGCCGCCGGCGAGTTCCTGGAGTGGGCCGATGTGTTCGGCAACCTCTACGGCACGTCGGCCGTCGACACCGAACGGGTCCTCGAATCGGGCTCGGACGTCGTCCTCGTCATCGACGTCTGTGGCGCGCGGCAGGTGAGGCATCGCGGCGTCGAGACAATCGCGATTTTCGTGATGCCACCGTCCTTCGAGGTGCTCGAGCGGCGGCTGCGCGGGCGCAGCAAAGACAGCGAAGCGGCCATCCAGCAGCGGTTGCGCGTGGCCTGCCAGGAAGTCGCCGCGTTCGCGGAGTACGACTTCCTCGTCGTCAACGACGAGGTGACCGCCGCGTCCGATCGGTTACGGAGCATCGTCTTAGCCGAGCGCGCCAGGCTCACGTGCATGCGCCCTTCGGCCGAAAGGATTGTCAGAACGTTTTCGTAGAAGGTGCTGACTGAGGGGATCGTAGCCGCAAGCAATGCCGAGCACCATGAAGTGCGAAGGCACGAGTGGCGGCAGCCTTGAGCCCGAGCGAGCGCGGAGGCGCGAGCGAGAGCGCCTGGGGGTGGGGCCCCAGGCGCAATGGAAATGCCGCGCTGCGGCGGAATCGTTGTGAAAGCGGAACGTCGATGGACGGAATGCCGAGCGCCGTAAGGCGCGAAGGCACGGGTCGCGGGGGTGGGGCCCCGCGACGAACTAGAGAAAGAAAGACACCATGATTGATCGCAGCAAGTTGTCCAATTCGTTCGAGTTTGTCGTCACGGCTGGGGCGCGGGCCCGTCAATTGATGGCCGGGTCGACGCCGCGCGTCGTCGTCGGCGAGCACAAGAAGACGACGGTCGCGCAGCAGGAAGTCATCACGAAGGCTGTCGAAAAGATCGAGAGGGAGAAATCTGGTAAGTGAGTAATCTGGTAATCTGGTAATTGAATAGCTCCGACGGCTCGGACAGCAATTACCAAATAAATTACCAAATTACGAGATTACCAAATTACCAAATGCTGATCGCTCTCGGCGTGACCGGCGGCATCGGCGCGTACAAGGCGGTCGAAGTCGCGCGCGGGCTGCAGAAGCGCGGCCACGAGGTGGTTGCCGTGATGACGCCGTCGGCGACGCGCTTCGTCGGCGCGATCACCTTCGAGGCGATCACCAAGCGTCGTGTGATCACCGATCAGTTCGAACCCGGCGCGAACGCCGACATCGAGCACATCGCGCTCGCCTCGACGATCGATCTGCTGGTGATTGCGCCGGCAACGGCCAACCTCATCGGCAAGCTGGCCAACGGCATCGCGGACGATTTCCTCTCGACCCTCTACCTCGCCACTCGCGCGCCGGTGCTGATCGCGCCGGCGATGAACACGCAGATGTTCGCGCACGAGGCGGTCCGGCGAAATCTGGAGACGCTCGAGGCACGAGGCGTCCGGTTCGTCGATCCGGGTGAGGGCTACCTGGCCTGCGGCTGGATCGGCAAGGGTCGCCTGGCGGAACCCGACGACATCGTGGCCGCCGCCGAGGCCATCCTGCGGCCGGCGGGGCCGTTACGCGACCGCCGGGTGCTGGTGACGGCCGGTCCGACCTACGAAGATTTCGATCCAGTGCGCTACATCGGCAACCGGTCGAGCGGTCGCATGGGCTTTGCTATCGCGGCGGAGGCCGCGCGCCGGGGCGCGGAGGTCACGCTCGTCGCCGGTCCGACGACGATCGAAACGCCCGCGGTGAACGAAGTCGTGCGCGTTCGTGGCGCGACCGAGATGCACCGGGCCGTGCTGGCGCGGGCGGACCGGATGCACGTGGTCGTCATGGCGGCGGCCGTCGCCGATTACGCGCCGGCCGAGCGCGCCTCGCGAAAGCTGCACAAAGACGACGACACGATGACGCTGGTGCTCAAGAAGACACCCGACATTCTGGCCGATCTCGGCAAGCGCCGCGCGGCGTCGAGCGAAGGTCCGCTGCTCGTCGGTTTCGCCGCCGAAACCGAGGACGTCGTCGCGCACGCCACGGCGAAGCGCGCACGCAAGCATGCCGATCTGATGGTGGCCAACGACGTGTCTCGCTCCGACGCAGGATTCGAGGTCGAAGACAACGCCGTGACGATTGTCGGGCCGAGCGGCGTCGAATCGCTGCCTCTTCAGAGCAAAGCGCGCGTCGCCTCCGCGATTCTCGACCGCGTGGAACAGCTGCTCGTACGTGGTGTCCGCCTTTAGGCGGACCTTGATCGGTTAGGCGAACCCTCCGATGGATCGCGATCAACTCACCGAACATCTCCGCTTCGCGCAGGAGCTCGGCGTCACCGGCGTCAGCCGCGATCCGGCGTGGCGGGACCGGAGGGACGGAAAAGGGGGACGGGAGCCCTTTTCCGGTCCCGAATCTCGAGGAAAAGGGCTCCCGTCCCCCTTTTCCCTCCTCACCGCCGTCCGCGCCGACATCGGCGACTGCACGCGCTGCAAGCTGCATCGGCTGGGACGCCGGCAGATCGTGTTCGGCGTCGGCAATCCCGAGGCGGATCTGATGTTCGTCGGCGAGGCGCCCGGGCGCGACGAAGACGAGCAGGGCGTCCCGTTTGTCGGCCGCGCGGGACAGCTCCTCACCAAAATCATCGAGGCGATCGGCCTCAAGCGCGAGGATGTGTACATCGCCAACGTGATCAAGTGCCGGCCGCCGGAGAACCGCAACCCGGAGCCGGACGAGGTCGAGACCTGCGAGCCGTTTCTGTTCCAGCAGATCGACACGATCAAACCAACGGTGATCGTCGCCCTCGGCACCTTCGCTGCGCGCGCGCTGCTGCGGACGCTGGATCCGATCTCGCGGCTGCGCGGCCGCGTGTACGACTACCGCGGCGCGAAGCTCATTCCCACGTTCCACCCCGCTTACCTGCTCAGGAATCCTTCCTCGAAGCGCGAGGTCTGGGAAGACATGAAGGTGGTCAGGGAGCTCCTGAAGTTAAAAGGAAGAAGTTAAAAGGCAAAAGGCAAAAGGCAAAAGTACTTTCCCAGTGTTCATCCGCGTCGCGGTTCCAGTTCCTGCCCTTGATCTGCTGACCTACCGTCTTCCGGCCGGGACGGCCGTACCGGCCGTCGGCGCGCGCGTCGTCGTGCCGCTCGGGTCGAGGATTGTCACGGGCGTTGTGGTTGACACGGCGCCGGCGTTGGGCAACGGCCTGAGCGCTGACGCCATGAAACCGATCCGCGAGGTCCTCGATGCGGAGGCATTCATTCCATCGGATGTCGTCGACCTCGCGCGGTGGACGGCGGAGTACTATGCGGCCGGCCCCGGAGAAACGATCGCGGCGGTCTTGCCGCCGAAGGCGCGCGGCGGACGAGCGGACGCCCACAAGACGATGCGTGTCGCCGCGATCACGGCGGCGGGCCTTGGCGCCGTGCAGGCGGGCCCGGTCGCGCCGCATCTCACGGCGAAGCAGCGCGAAGCGCTCGAGATCCTCGCCGGAGTGCCGGCCGGTATCCCAACCCCCCAGCTTGCTGCGCGCGGCATCGCAGCCGACGCCGTCTCGCGTCTCGCGCGTCACGGGCTCGTCAGCGTCCGGCGGGACCGCGTCGATCGCGATCCGTTTGACGCCACCTCCTTCCACGCGACGCCTGCCGACACGCTCCGCCGCCTGACGCCGGAGCAGACGGCCGCGTTCGAGCGCCTGCGGACGCTCGCGGACACCGGTTCGTTTCACGTCGCGCTGCTGCACGGCGTGACGGGCAGCGGCAAGACCGAGATCTACTTGCGGCTGTCGGCGGCGCTCCGCGCTCGGAATCGCACGGTGTTGATGCTGGTGCCGGAAATTGGGCTCACGCCCGCCATGGTGTCGCTCTTCCGGCAGGCATTGGGCGACCGCGTGGCCATCCAACACAGCGGGCTGTCTGACGGCGAGCGCCACGATCAGTGGCAGCGCATCCGCCGCGGCGACATCGACGTGGTCGTGGGCACGCGCTCGGCCGTGTTTGCCCCGATCGACCGCGTCGGTTTGATCGTGGTCGACGAGGAGCACGACGGGTCGTACAAGCAGGAGGAGAGTCCCCGGTACAACGGACGAGACGTCGCGATCGTTCGCGGGCAGCGCGCGAACGCGCTGGTCGTGCTCGCGTCGGCGACGCCGTCGATGGAGAGCTATCACAACGCGATGAACGGCCGGTATGCGCGAATCGTGCTCGAGCGGCGTGTGCTCGATCGGGCTCTGGCCGCGGTCACCGTCGTCGACATGCGCGAGGAGTACGCGGAGAACGGCTCCGACGTCGTCCTCAGCCGCGTGCTCGAGCGCGCTATCGCCGCGCGGCTCGATCGCCAGGAGCAGTCGCTCATCCTCCTGAACCGCCGCGGCTTCGCGACCGCCGTGTTCTGCCGGCAGTGCGCCGGCACGCTCAATTGCCCCAACTGCAGTGTCTCGCTCGTCATTCACGGCGAACGTTCGGCGCGCCGCGCGCAGTGCCACTATTGCAACTACTCGACGCGCGTGCCTTCGGCATGCCCCTTGTGCGCAGGCCCGTATCTCGAGCAGACCGGATTCGGCACCGAGCGCGTGGAGGCGGAGGTCAGGCGTCTGTGCTCCGCGGCACGCGTCGCCAGGCTCGATCGCGATGCCGTTCGCCGCAAGGGCGCGCTGGGTTTGCTCCTGTCGCGATTCCGTGACGGCGACATCGACGTGCTCGTCGGCACGCAAATGATCGCGAAGGGACACGATTTTCCGCGCGTCACGCTGGTCGGCGTCGTGTCGGCCGACGTGGGTCTGGGCATGGCGGACTTCCGCGCTTCGGAGCGGACGTTTCAGTTGCTGACGCAGGTGGCCGGTCGCGCCGGCCGCGGCGAGCAGCCGGGCGAGGCGATCGTTCAGACGCTGTATCCGGAGCACTACAGCATCCAGCTTGCATGCCGGCAGGACTACCCGGCGTTCTACGCACGCGAGCTGCAGTTCCGCCGCGCGATGCGCTATCCGCCGCTCGTCTCGATCATCAACACCATCGTCCGCTCGCCGACGTTCGCCGGTGCGATGGAGGATGCCGGCGACATCGTGCAGCGATTGAGGCAAGCGGACGGCGAGCGCGGCGAATTCCGCGTGCTTGGCCCGGCGCCGGCCCCCCTCGGCAGGCTCCGAGGCGAGTATCGCGCCCAGTTGCTCGTCAAGAGCTCGAACCGGAAGCGAATGAAAGAAGCGCTGGTCGCGGCGATCGCCGCGCGGCCCGATCTTCAACGACGGGTTGTCGTCGATGTGGATCCGGTGAGCGTGTTGTAGGTCTGTACGTAGTGTCCGCCTTTAGGCGGACCTCGCAGGTAAAGCGGCGCGGCCCTCACCGGCGAATGAGTTGCATCGGCTCGATGGGAGCCGGCGTGAAGCAGACGATGAACATCACCAGGGCGAAGATGGCGAGGGTGACGCGCGTGCGATCGAGGGGGAGATGCTCGTCGAACGTGCGGGGATGGCGCGGGCCGAACGCGACGAGCATGCCGATCATCAGGACCGTCCACACGAGCCAGCTCGTGGAAAAGTATGTCAACGCGATCGCGACGCCGATCATCGCGAACGTCACGTAGGTCGACCGCCGGCCAAGCGCGGCGTAGGAGATGTGCCCGCCGTCGAGCTGTCCAATCGGAAAGAGATTCAGCGCCGTCGCGAGCAGCCCGAACCAGGCCGCGAACGCCATCGGGTGCAGGTTGAGCGAGTAGCCTTCGGGCGGCGAGCCCCAGAGCAGCGTCGACGCCCACTGAAACAGCAGCGGCTCGCCGAGCTCGAATCCGGTGAAGCTGGGAGGCAAGCGCACCACTCGCGACATCGACAAGCCGAAGAAGAGCGCCGGCAACGCGACCGCGAACCCGGCGATCGGGCCGGCAATCCCGATGTCGAAGAGCATCCGTTTGGTCCGGATCGGCTCGCGGATCCGGATGAACGCGCCGAGCGTTCCCGTCATCACAATCGGAACCGGCAGGAAAAACGGCAGGGAGGCGTCGACGTCATAATAGCGGCAGGCGAAGTAGTGCCCCAGCTCGTGGCATCCGAGGATGGCGAGAATCGTGCCGCTGTACCAGAGACCGTTCAACGCAAGGTTCCAGGTCAGCGCCAGGTCGGTCGGCAGGAAATCCGATTCGAACGACAGATAATGGCCGACGCCTGCGACGGTCGTCGACGCGATGGTCAGGACCAGCAACAGGGCGTGCAGCCACACTCGGTCCCGGAATTTCGGCCGAGTCCGCCACGCGAAGATCGGCGGCGTCAGCGGTCCGGCGTCAAGAAGATCGCCGGAGCCCGGCACGTCGGGGGTCGAAAGGGGTTCGTCGAGCGATGTGGGATCCAAAGGACAGTCGCAACGCAGGTCTGTGGACCTGCATATTGGTTACCCGATGTTCTGCAGATCTTTTCCGGGCTTGAAGCGGATGGTCCGGCCCGGCGGAATGCGTACTTCTTTGCCGGTGCGAGGGTTCCGCCCGATGCCGCGCTTGCGCGGCTTCACTTGGAACACCCCGAACCCGCGCAGCTCGATCCGCTCGCCGCGTTGCATGGAGGTCCGCATCGCATCGAACACCGCGTCGACGGCCACCTCGGCCTTCACCTTGGTGATGTCGGCGAGTTTCGACACTTCATTGACGATGTCGACCTTGATCATGCTTAGGGTCTCCTGATGGCTGATAACTACTATAGATACTGACACTTACACTGTCAAGGCCGAGGCTAAGTTATTTTTCACAAATGCCACGCAAACCCCCGTCTGTTGTGCTGGCCGGACGCCCAAACGTGGGCAAATCGACCCTTTTTAACCGAATCACCGGATCACGGCGCGCCATCGTGGCTCCCGTCGCCGGCACGACGCGGGACTCGCTCGCGCGTCCGGCCGTCTGGCGCGGCCTGTCGTTTCAATTGTTCGACACGGGCGGCCTGTTCGGCGCGAGCGAGGATCCGCTGCACGATCTCGTCGTCGGTCAGGGGCGGCGCGCGATTGCCGCGGCGGATCTGCTGGTGATGGTGGTCGACGGGCGCGAAGGGCTGGCGCTCGGCGACGAGACGATCGCGCGCGAGCTGCGCGAGACTGGACGTCCCGTACTGCTGGCGATCAACAAGACCGATGACAAGCGCGCGCGCAACTCGTCGATGGAGTTCTATCAGCTCGGCTTCGACCCGGTGATCGAGATCTCCGCCGAGCACGGCACGGGCGTCGCTGAGCTGTTGGATGAGATCGTGAAGCGGATAGGGATTCGGGATTTGGGATTTGGGATTAGTGAACCGGACCACGCCGCCGAATCCCCAATCCCAAATCCCCAATCCCAAGAGGAAACAGCCGTGGCCATCGTCGGCCGTCCCAACGTCGGCAAATCATCACTGGTCAACCGATTGCTGCGCGAAGAGCGCGTCCTCGTCAGTGACATGCCTGGAACGACGCGCGACGCGATCGACACCGTGCTGCTGTGGCACCGCCGCCGCTTCCGTATCGTCGACACGGCGGGGATGCGCCGGCCCGGACGTGTGTCGCGGGGCGGTCAGGTGGAGATGGTCAGCGTCGCCGGCGCGAAGAAAGCAATCGTCGACGCCGACGTCGTCGCGCTCGTCATCGATGCGAGCGCGGGCGCGACCGATCAGGACGCGGCGATCGGTGGCGAAGCCGATCGAGCCGGCCGTGGCATCGTGATCGTCGCCAACAAGTGGGATCTCGTCAAGAGTCGCGACGTCAATTTCTCGAAGACATTCGACGAAGAGCTGCGGCACGGGATGAGGTTCCTCGATTACGCACCGATCCTGCACATCTCGGCGCTCACCGGGGAGCGGGCGCCGAAGGTGCTCGAAGTCATCGACAAGATCGCCGAGGCCCGGCGGACGCGGGTCCCGACGCCGGTGCTCAACAAGTTCATCGAGGCGGTCACGTCGGCGAATCCGCCGGTCAGCCCCGGCCGCAAGCACGTGCGCATTCTGTATGCGGCGCAGATTGGCGTCGCACCCCCTTCGTTCGTCTTCTTCACCAACGTGGCGACGACGTTTCACTTCTCGTACGAGCGCTTCCTCGTCAACCAGCTCCGCGAGAGCTTCGGATTCGTCGGCACGCCGATCCGGATCCAGGTCCGCCGCCGGACGAAGAACAACAGTCAACGCAGAGGCCGCTGAGACCGCGGAGAAGAACATTCTAAGGATTCTCGGCGAACTCTGCGCGCTCGGCGTTGATCGTCGTTGTCGTGTTCGTCTTGACAGATGTTCGTCGGGTTGTTGACATCGGTGGAGGCGAGGCGTATGTTCGCTGAAAGCCTAAGTCCTGCGCCACTCGCGGGACGCGGGGGACCCAGAGCAACCGGGGCGTATTGGCGCGCGGCGCCATAGGGCACTTCCGAGCCCAAGCCCGTCAGCTAACCCCGCCGGCGTTTTTACGGAAGCGGCAGTGGATCCTACGTCTCTCTCGAGCGACGGACGCGTCCGCGTCGTCGTCGCCACTACCGTCCTTCTTTCCTTCATTTCGTTCTGGCGCGCGGCCGCGATCGTGCTGGCCGACCTCGGATCGACCGCGTTTTACATCGGCGGGATCGTCGAGCAGGCGGTGGGGAAGGCGGCTCCGTGGTTCATCCTCGGCGTGATGCTGTTTTCGTACGCAGTTCGAGCCCTCTACATCGAGAGCTCGTCGATGTTCGTCCGGGCCGGCGTGTATCGCGTCGTCAAGGAAGCGATGGGCGGGACGCTCGCGAAGCTCTCGGTGTCGGCCCTGCTCTTCGATTACGTGCTGACGGGGCCCATCAGCAGCGTGTCGGCTGGCCAATACATCGTCGGTCTGCTGAACGAGCTGCTCACCCGCGGCCACCTCACGGCACAGCTCCCTGCCGGCGAGACGGCCGCCCTCATCGCGATCCTCATCACGGTCTACTTCTGGTGGCGCAACACCCGCGGGCTGCATGAGTCGAGCGACGATGCGCTGCGGATCATGCAGGTGACGACGGTGATGGTCGTCATCCTGATCGCGTGGTGTGGGTTGACTCTCGTTAGCCGCGGCGGTTCGCTGCCGCCGGCGCCAACGCCGAGGAACCTACGCTTCTCGCCGGACGCCCTCGGCTGGTTGCGGGGCACCGTGTGGCCGGCGTTCACCGCGATTGCCATTCTCGTCGGCTTCGGCCACTCGATTCTGGCGATGAGCGGCGAGGAGTCGCTCGCGCAGGTCTATCGCGAGATCGAGCGCCCGAAGGTGAAGAACCTGCAGCGCGCCGGATTGCTCATCTTCGCTTACAGCCTGGTGTTCACGGGGCTCGTCAGCTTCTTCGCCGTGGCCATCATACCCGACGGCGTCCGGCCGCAGTACTTCAACAACCTCATTTCCGGCCTGGCGATGTACATGGCCGGACCGCTCGTGCTGCGGCTGCTGTTCCAGGCCTTTGTGGTGTTCGTTGGATTTCTGATGCTGGCGGGCGCCGTCAACACGTCGATCGTCGGCTCCAACGGTGTGCTCAACCGGGTGTCGGAAGACGGCGTGTTGACGGAGTGGTTTCGGAAACCGCATCGCCGCTTCGGAACGACGTATCGGCTCATCAATCTGATCGTCGCGCTTCAGATTCTGACCATCCTCATCAGCAGGGGCGACGTGATCCTGCTTGGCGAGGCCTACGCGTTCGGCGTCGTCTGGAGCTTTGTGTTCAATGCCCTGGCGGTCACGGTCCTTCGGTACAAGATGCCCGATGCGCCGCGGGGATGGAGGGTACCGCTCAACCCGCGGATCGGCGGGCGCGAACTGCCGTTGGGTCTCATTCTTATTGGCACCGTGCTGCTGGCCGCCGCGGTCATCAACCTGTTCACGAAGGAGACGGCGACGATCTCCGGCGTGCTGTTCACGGGTGCGTTCTTCACGGTCTTCGTCGTGTCGGAGCGGATGACCGCGCGCCGGCGGGCGGCGGAGAAAGGGAAGCTCGATCAGTTTCAACTGACGCCCGAACCGGAGGTCAGCGTCACGTCGCTGCTCTGCCGTCCGGATGGGGTGTTGGTGCCGGTCCGCGACTACAACACGCTGTCGCAGCTCGAATGGGCGGTCGAGCACACGGCACCCGATCGCGACATCGTCGTGCTGACGGTGCGGGTGCTGCGCAGAGCGGGCGGGGGCGGCCACGAGCTCGGTGCGGACGAGCTTTTCACCGACTACGAACAAGTGCTGTTCACCCGCGTGGTCGCGGTTGCCGAGCGGAATGGCCGAGCGGTCAAGCTGCTCGTCCTTCCGGCGACCAATATTTTCGATGCCGTCGCGCAGACGGCGATCAAGCTGCGCGCGAGCGACATCGTCGTGGGAGAGTCGGCGAACCTGTCGCCTGGGGACCAGGCGCATCTGATGGGCGAGGCGTGGGATCGGACGCCGCACGATCGCGCGCTCGCCACCCAGTTCGTGATCCTCAGGCTGGACGGATCGGTGGAGCGCTTCGCGCTCGGCGCGCACGCGCCCGAGCTGTCGCCAGGCGACATCGAGCGCATCCACCGGCTGTGGGTCGATGTCGTCAAGGCCGTCGGGCCCGCGATTCACCACCGCGACGTCGTCGCGGCGGCGCTGGGGGGTCTCGAAAACGAGCTGTCCGGTCCGCGACGCGACGAGGCAATCGCGCGTCTACGACAACAGATCGTCCCGCCTACAGAATCCGTTCCCCCGTCCGGATCCGGTAGCTCTGGTCCACGGGAAGAATGAAGACGCGGCCATCCCCAATCTCGCCGGTCCGCGCCGCCTGAATAACGACCCGGACGGCTTCGTCGGCGATCTCGTCTGCCACCACGATGTCAATCTCCATTTTGGGCAGAAGCGACACGTTGTACTCCTGGCCGCGATAGATCGCGGTGTGGCCTTTCTGGTGACCGTGCCCGCGCACTTCAGTCACGGTCATCCCGGAAATATTCAACCGGCTCAACGCGTCTTTAATCTCGTCAACCTTGTTGGGGCGCACGACACATTTGATCAGTTTCATGACACGCACTCCCGACGATCACGCTTCCGCGGTCTCCACCGGGTGGAAGTCCGGGTACGCGACGTTTCCATGCTCGCCCATATCCAACCCTTCCACCTCTTCTTCGGCACTCACACGCAGGCCGACCACCATTTTCACGATCGACCAGGCCACAATCGCCGCACCGAAGACGAACGCGCCCACGGCCGCCACGCCAATCAACTGAGGCATAAGCTGGGCAAATCCGCCGCCCAGAAAGAGACCCGGCTTGGCGACCGACGCCGCTGGACAGACCGAGGGGTCGGCGAAGAGGCCGAGCGCAATCGTTCCCCACACGCCGTTGGCCATGTGGACCGAGACCGCGCCCACCGGATCGTCGATCTTGACGCGGTCGAAAAAGAACACCGAGACCACCACGAGGATGCCGGCGATGATGCCGATCAGAAACGCACTCCCGACGCTGACGAACGCGCACGGCGCCGTGATGGCGACGAGCCCCGCGAGTCCACCGTTGAGGGTCATGCTCAGGTCGGGTTTCCCGGCCACGATCCACATGGTCAGCAGGGCGCTGATGGACGCTGTGGCGGCCGCCGTGTTCGTCGTCACGGCGATATGAGCGATGGATGCCCAATCGGCGCCCATCGTCGACCCCGGGTTGAATCCAAACCAACCGAACCACAACACAAACACGCCCAGCGTGGCGGAGGTCATGCTGTGGCCCGGGATGGGCATGGCCTTGCCGTCCCGATACTTGCCGATGCGCGGTCCAAGCAGCATGGCACCG
>JAHFUJ010000101.1 GCA_023265105.1 Acidobacteriota bacterium | reverse complement strand
CCAGGACGAAGCGTCTTGTTCCGCGCGTCTGGTAGACAATACTGAGCCGGCCAACAGGCGCATGCACCTGACGAAACCGCGATGGCGGCGGTAGAAGGTCCCGCGTGTCGCACTCGGCTTCGCAGGTGATGCGGCTGCTTGCATGATCAACCCTTCCGAATTCTGAAGGAGCGACGAGCCGAGAGCCAGCGATGTCTACCTGAACCGGTGCTTGCCATCGACGGCTCTTCGTGTAATTGTTCGGCGCTGCTGGGGGATAGACACGGAGGACTTGATGATGCGTCACCTTGCCGGGCTCGCGCTCGTGGCGGCGTGTGTGGCCGCATGCGGCAGCAACAACACAGCTCCGAGTCAAAGCGGTTCAACTATGAGCATCTTTGTCACGAGTTCCAGGAGCTCAACGGGCAACATCGGCGGCCTGGGCGGAGCCGACAGCCTCTGCCAGAACCTGGCGACTGCGGCTGGCGCCGGCAACAAGACCTGGCGAGCGTACCTCAGCGTGGAGCGGGACGCCAGCAACGGCAACCGGCCCACCGATGCCCGCAGTCGCATTGGCACCGGCCCCTGGTTCAACGCGAAGGGCGCTTTGGTTGCGAGCAATCTGGCCGAGCTCCATGCGCGCAAAGGAGACTCGACGGTGTTCATCGATGAGAGGGGCCAACCCATCAACGGCCAGTGGCCTGGATCGCCGTCACCTGTGGAACACGACATCATGACCGGATCGGGGGCCGATGGAACGCTGTTGGCTGGGCTGACGTGCGGCGACTGGACGTCGGATTCGACGACGACGCAGGGGCAGGTCGGTCACTCCGACGGACTGGGGCCCAATGGCGACACCTCCGGTGCGTTGTCATCGTGGAACTCCGCGCACTCGAACCAGAACTGCGCGAACACCGCTCCGCGAGGCGGCGCGGGGCGCCTCTACTGCTTCGCGGGGAACTGAAACGAGTTTCGGAGACCGCAGGCGGTTGCGTTCGCCATCGTCCTCGCCAGAATCCCTGTCTACTACATCGCCTTTCGGCGACCGTCGGTGCGATCGGACTGACGAATGTCGGTGCGAGAGGTGCGAAGGGTGCGAAAGGTGCGAAGGGTGCAAGGAGTGCGATTGACCGTTACAGAGTGGCGAGAAAATCCTGAAGTATCCGGCTGAAGGCTGTAGGGTTCTCGACGAATGGAAAATGTCCGACGCCCTCCATCATTTCGAGACGACCATGTGGCAGCGATTGCTTCATCGAGAGGACGGCGGAACTCGGAAAAATACTGCGAGTCCCATACACGATCAGCGCAGGCGTGGTCAGGCGACCAAGCGCAGCAGTGATATCCCATTCCCCGAGGTCGCCACGAACGGCACGAGCAACGATCGTCATCTTCTCGAGCGAGCCAGCCTCGAAGCCGAACCTCACACTGGATGCGTGCTCCCTGCATCCAAAATACGGTTGCAGATGCGCACGAAAATAGGCCTCCAGAGCATCAGGGTCGTTCTGCCAGTCGCTGCGTGATTCGATTGTCGCAAGCAACTGATCGCGCTCGTCACTGCTCCGCGTCGCCAATACTTCATGAAACCTGATCCACTCCTGAAACGTCGGTGGATCCGATTCGATGAGAATCAGGCTGCGAACGCGATTCTCATGCAGCAGAGCGTAATAGAGACTCTGGAGTCCACCGAAGGAATGGCCAACAAGGTCAATACGATCGTGTCCGAGTTCCGCTCTGACGGCGTCCAGATCATCGACGAACACGGACATCGTGAGCAGTCCCGGATGCTCGCAGCCTGTCGAGCGTCCAGAGCCGCGCTGATCGACAAAGATCAGGCGGCGATCGTCCGCCCCAAGGCCGAGCGTGTCGCGGAGATAGGCGGAGCCGAATCCGGGACCACCCGGCACGACAACCATCGGCCTGCCGTCGCCGACAATGTCATAGAAGAGCGTAGCGCCGTTACGTTCGAGCCTGTGGGTGGTCACACTCGCACCGACCGCCATTCGGGATCGCACCGATAGGGGCCCTCGATCGCACCGGCAGCAAGGTGCGATTGCATCGACTGCGAAGACAGGATCGCACCCTCAAAACGCCCGGCTCTGAGATCCGTCGACGACGACCGACGTTCCGCTGATCCAGCTTGCGCGCGGCGAGGCGAGGAAGGCGACGACGTCGCCGATTTCCTCGGGCGTGCCGAAACGCCCGAACGGCAGCTCGCGCTTGACGAACTCGGCGATCGCCACGGGATTCTCCTGCTGCCGCTTCCACCACGATCCGCCCTCGAAGAGAATCGAGCCGGGCGACACGCTGTTGACGCGGATGTTCGATGCGGCCAGCTGCTGCGCCAGCGATTTCGCGAGGCTGATCTCCGCCGCCTTCACGGCGTTGTACGTCATCCGCCCGCCGGCTTCGCGGCCGAAGACCGAGGCGATGATGACGATCGATCCGCCGCCGCGCTGTTTCATGTGCGGCACCGCCAGCCGCGACGCACGGATCGCCGGGAAGAGCGTCTGATCGATGGCTTCCTGCCATTCCGCGTCGCTCGTCTCGACGAGGCCGGCCCCACGCGCAAGCCCCACGCTGTTCACCAGGATGTCGATGCCGCCAAACGCGTCGAGCGTCCCGTCGATGACCGCCTTGACCCCTTCCGGACGGCTGAGGTCTGCCGTCACGGCCGAGACCCGCTCATCGCCGCCGGCGCGATCGGCCACATCACGGCGCGCATCTTCGAGCGTTGAGGCGGTGCGTCCACACAAACAGATCCGACATCCTTCCGCCGCAAGCGATCGGGCGCTCGCGAGGCCGAGCCCGCGGCTCGAGCCGGTGATGATCGCTACCTTGTCGCGTAAACCGAGATCCATGGACGGGATGATAAGGGCACAAAGGCGCTTTGAACCACGAAGGTCACGAAGAGCACGAAGGTCAAAGGCAATCGTGAGGGGGTGCGGTCTATTTCTTCAGCTCCGCCGTCCAGTTGACGACGACCGTGACCGGCGTCGTCGACTGCTCTTCGCTCGGGGTGAGGATCAGGAACCGCTGACCGTCGGCGGTCGACACGTAGTGGTTCCGCCGGGCGGTTGGCCCGCCGATGCGCGCCTGAAAGAGCGCGCGCGGTACACCAGGCATGAACGTAACGCCCGTCGTCACGGGTACCGCCATGATCTTGTCGTCGGCGCCGCGGTAAAAGATCTCCCGGCCGTCGCCACGCCAGCTCGGCTCGTTCCCCCCGCTCGAGGAGATCTGCCATTTGCCACCCGACGCCGGAAACGACTGCACGTAGACTTCGCTTCTGCCGTTTTCGTTCGAGGCGTAGGCGATCCAGCGCCCGTCGGGCGAGAAGCGGCCGCCGGATTCATTCGCGGGAGTTTGTACAAACGGTTGTGGTTTGCGATCGCCTGACAGCGGCAGCACCCAAACATCCTGCTGACTGTTTGCCGACACATCCGAATACAGAATAAAATGACCGTCCTTGGACCAATCCGTCGGCCACGAGTCGTCAGCCAACTTGAGGAGCAGTTCGTCGGCGCCCGCACCGCTCGCGGATTTCAGGTACAGATTCCTCACAGCCGCTCCGCGTCTGGACGCGAACGCGATGCGTGTGCCGTCGGGAGACCAGACCGGATCCATGTCTGTCGCGGGATCGAATGTTAACCGCGAGCTGACGCCGCGCACGAGGTCGAACATCCACAAGTCGTACGTGTTGGACGGTGGCTGAGTGCGCTCTGCA
The DNA here is from genome assembly GCA_023265105.1 of Acidobacteriota bacterium. Lineage (GTDB taxonomy): Bacteria > Acidobacteriota > Vicinamibacteria > Vicinamibacterales > CAVVIG01 > JAHFUJ01. Next base: position 10,629 of record JAHFUJ010000101.1, on the reverse strand, counting down.
GCCAACCGGTTCCCGTCCGGCGAGAGCGCAGGCTCATCGTATTGGCCGCGCGCCGCTGCGGGCCCGAGTTCTTTCCCGGTGCGGTCGAACCAGATCGGTTGCACGGCCAGGCTGCCGACGTCGGCTCTATATGCCAATACGCCGTCCTGCGATGCTGAAAAACCAGACAGGGCTGACGCGTTGATGTTTTCTGCCACCCGGTCAGCGACTTGAAACGACTCACCGACCAACTCGAGCCGGCGCGCGTCGAACGCCTGACCCATTAACGTACCTTCGCGCACAAAGAGCAGGTATCCCGGCTCGACGTACTGCGCGCTCGAATCCGTCGTCATCAAGTGCTTGACGTCGAGGCCACCGAGAACGCCGACTGCAATCTCGCTCTGGGGGCCGCGGTCCACGAAGTAGAGGAAATGCTGTCCGTCTGGCAGAAATTGGGGCCAGCGATGGCGGCTCTCCTGGCGCGACGGATCGACCCGTGTGACCGCCACGGGCACACCGCCGGCTGCGCTCACGCGAAAGATGGAGGTGCCGGTAACCCCTGAAGGTACAAACAGGACGATGCCGTCGCGGTTCCACGTCCCGCCACGGCCATCTGTCGCGTCGCACAGGCTCTGAGGTGGGCCACCCGTGACGTCAATCTTCTTCAGCTTCCCATCGGCGAAGAAGCCGACAAAACGTCCGTCGGGCGACCAGAACGGAAACTGGGCGTTGCTGGTATTCGGCAGGGACTGCGCCGCAGGCGAGTTGAGTCCGCGGATCCAGAGCTGTGAACGGCCCTCCTGACCGTTTACGGTCAACACAATTCTCGTTCCGTCGGGAGACAAGATCGGCGCCGCCGCGGCGGCGAACGTCGTGTTATCCGGAGCATCGAATGAAAACGCGATGATGCGCTCATCCGAGAGGGGACGACGCAGGACGAGAAACGCTGCGGCGACGACAGTGGACAGTGCGAGCGCAACAGCTGCGGCCATCCAAACACGTTCGCGGCTCCTCGCACCACGCGCGGCCGCCACGCTCGTCGTGTCGCTCGCGCCTCCCGGTGCCAGTGCTTCTTCGATCTCCAGGCGCGCGTCGACGATGTCGGCGAGCCGTCGCTTGCGATCTTTCTCAAGACACCGGAGGAGCAGCCGAAGGATCGCAGGAGGCGTGTTCGGTGGCAGCGCCTTCCAATCCACGTCCTTGGTAATGATGAACGCCAGCGTGTCCGTGATTTCGTCCCCGCCAAACGCCTTTACGCCTGTGAGCATCTCGTACAGGACACACGCGAACGCCCAGATGTCGGCGCGCTTGTCGACCGCTTTGCCCCGAGCCTGCTCGGGGCTCATGTAGGCGGCCGTGCCGAGGATGACGCCGGCCTGTGTGGGCTGCACCGTCAGCGTTGGTGAGTGGGTCATGACGGCGTCGACACTCGTTGCAGGTGTCGGGTCGAGCGCCTTGGCGAGGCCGAAATCGAGCACCTTCACGGTGCCGTCCTCGCGGACCTTGATGTTGGCCGGCTTCAGATCGCGGTGGATGATGCCCTGCTCGTGCGCCGCTTCGAGCGCGTCGGCCATCTGCCGCGCGATCGGCAGCGCCTCGGCCACCGGTATCGCGCCTTGTGCGATACGGTCCGCGAGCGTCGGACCTTCCACCAGCTCCATCACCAGCGCGCGGGCGTGGGGGCCGGCTTCAGCCGGCCCTTCTTCGAGGCCATAGATCTGGGCGATGTTGGGATGGTTCAGCGAGGCGAGCACCTGCGCTTCGCGGCCGAATCGCGCCAGCCGCTCTGGATCGTTCGCCACGGCGGCCGGCAGCACTTTGATCGCGACTTCGCGTCCGAGCTTGCTGTCGCGCGCGCGATATACCTCGCCCATGCCGCCTGCGCCAAGCGGCGCAACGATCTCATACGGACCCAGTCGAGCGCCGACAGTAAGGGCTGAGGTGAAACTCATGATGGGCTGGAGGCGCTCATTCTAGCTCGTGTTCTGTTCTACTTCGTGTCCTTCGCGTTCTTCGTGGTTAACCTCGTCTTCGTGCTCTTAGTGGCGAATCCTCGCGAGGAACGCGCTCACCGCCGCGTTGAACGCCTCCGGATTTTCCATGTTCGACATATGACCCGCTCGCGGGATGCGCACCAGCCTGGCGCCTTCGATCCCCGCCTGGATCCGCTCTGATTCCGCCGCCGGCGTCAGCGCGTCCTGCTCGCCAACGACGACGAGCGTCGGTACTTTGATCGACGAGAGGAGTGAGGTGGAATCCGGCCGGCCGAGCATCGCGCGAATCGCCCCCTCGACGGCCGCAGATGATTGCGATTCCATCTGGCTCCGCAGCTTCTCCAGCACGTCCGGCCGCGACGCGTGCGTGGTCGCCCCGACGAGCTTCGGGCGCATCTCCTCGAACACGCCCGCTGGTCCTTTCTCGGCGAGGATGCCAAGCATCCGAAACCGAGCGGCGCGAGCGTCCTCTGTGTCTGCGCCGCAGCGGGTATCGGCCAGGATCAGCGCGCTCGCACGATCGGGCCGCTGCCGGATCATGCGGAATGTCGTGTAGCCGCCAAGCGACAGGCCGCAAATGACCGCGCGCTCGACTCGAAGATGATCCAGCAGGCCGTTGACGTGTCGAGCAAAATCCTCCATCGATCCCGAGTCGGCCCCGTCACTTCCGTCGAAGCCTGGCAGCGCGGGCACAACGACGCGCCAGCCGTTGAACGCGGAGTGCTGCGGCTCCCACATCTGCACACCGAGCGGAAATGCGTGAATGAGGACGAGCGTCGGCGCATCGCTCGTGCCGTCAGAATCGAGATATCTTACCGAGCGACCGTGAACGATCGCGGTGAGGAGTGGCGCATGCATGTCAGTGCATGCCGGATCCGGCGAGCTGCTTCACCAGCTCGCCGATCACGTTCTTCGCATCGCCGAAGAGCATCCACGTGCGATCCGAGAAATAGAGCTGGTTGTCGATGCCGGCAAACCCGGGGTTCTTGCTTCGTTTGATGGCGAAGACGCTGCGGGCTTTGTCGGCGTCGATGATGGGCATTCCAAAAATAGGACTCGTCTTGTCCGTGCGCGCGGCAGGGTTGACGACGTCGTTGGCACCGATTACCAGCGCCACGTCCACCTGCGGCATGTCCGGGTTGATTTCGTCCATCTCCACCAGATCCGTGTACGGGATGTCCGCTTCGGCGAGGAGGACGTTCATGTGCCCCGGCATGCGGCCCGCGACCGGATGGATGGCGAACTTCACCGTGATGCCGCGTTTCTTGAGCTGATCGTAGAGCTCACGCACCTTGTGCTGGGCCTGCGCCACCGCCATCCCATAGCCAGGGATGATCACCACGAGGTTGGCCTGCTCGAGCACCTGCGCGGCTCCTTCGGGCGTTTCCGGCTTGTAGACCTGTTCTTCACCCGTCGCCTTGACCTGCTTCACCTGGCCGAAGGCGCCGAACAGTACGTTCGTGAACGACCGGTTCATCGCCTTGCACATGATGATGGCGAGGATGAGACCGCTCGATCCGTCCAGCGCGCCGGCCGTGATCAGGAGCTTGTTGTCCAGGACGAAACCCATAGCGACCGCTGAGAGCCCGGCGTACGAGTTCAGAATCGCGATCACCGTCGGCATGTCCGCCCCGCCGATCGGAATGATGAGCAGAATTCCGAAGAGCAGCGACAGCACGATCACGCCCGCGAATGCCAGGGGTGCCCAGGGCGCGGTCGGGTGGAGCGTGATCGCGATCGCGAGCGCGATGCCGGCGCCGAACAGCAGGAGGTTGCTCAGGTTCTGAAACGGGTATGTCACCGGCCGCTGCGGTACCCACTTCACCTCCTGAAGCTTCCCCGCCGCCATGAGGCTGCCGGTCAACGTGAGATACCCGAGCAGGACCTCGGCGATGAGCGCGACCATCCGGAACGAACTGAGCGCCTCAGCCCCTTCCGACAGCCGGAGGTAGAACTCGGCGGTGCCGACCAGGCCCGCCGCAGCGCCACCGAACGCGTGGGACAGCGCGGTCCGCTGGGGCACCGCAGTGAGCGGAACCTTCGACAGCGGGATGCCGACCACGAATCCCGCGACGATCGCCCCAATGATCCAGAAATGATGGATGACGGATGGTTCGGCCCACGTGACAATCACGGCCATGGCCGTGCCCGCGACGCCCGCGTAGACGCCCTTGCGGGCGGTCGCAGGCGTGTTCATCCAGTGGAGCGCAAAGACGAACAGGGCCGACGCGACGAGATACCCGAGCTGGCTGACGCCGTACATCATGTCGGGTTTCCTTCGCCGCGCTTGTCGGTCTTGAACATCTTCAGCATTCGATCCGTGATGAGGAATCCGCTGACGATGTTCGTCATCGAGGCGAAGAGAGCGATCGCGCCCAGGATGCGGATGCGGAGCGGATAATCACCGCCGGTGACGAGGATCGACCCGACCACGGCGATGGCCGAGATCGCGTTGGTGAGCGACATCAGCGGTGTGTGAAGCAGCCTGGACACCCTCCGGATCACGCCCAACCCGATGAAGGAAGCCAGCACGAAGACGTACAGCGTCGGCCAGAAATCCACGTTCAGCGTCTCCTTGTCACGCGCCCGCCTTCTGCACGGCATCCCGTGTCCGCGCGTGCTTCACTTCCCCATCGTGGGTGATGAGCGCGCCCTGCTGGATGTCGTCGTTGAAGTCGAGCTGGAATGTCTTCTCTTTGGTGAACGCCTGGACGAACGCCGTCAGGTTCCGCGAGAACAGCAGGCTCGCGTGGAACGGCATCGTCGCAGGGATGTTGAGCGGGGCGAGAATCGTCACGCCGCCGACGTGGACCGTTTCCCCCGGCTTCGACAGCTCGCAATTGCCGCCGCCGTCAGCTGCAAGATCCACGACGACCGATCCCGGCTTCATGGTCTTGACCGTGTCGGCGGTCAACAAGCGCGGCGCGAACACGCCGCCGATGAGCGCCGTGGTAATCACGACGTCGGACTGCGCGCACTCGTCGACCAGCATCTGGCTTTGACGTCGCCGATCGTCTTCTGACAGCTCCTTTGCGTAGCCGCCGCCGGCCGCCGCGCTGTCCTTGAGATCGATGCCGACGTACTTGGCGCCCACGCTCTCGATCTGTTCCTTTACTTCGGGGCGAACGTCGGTGGCCACAACGTTTGCGCCGAGCCGCTTGGCTGTGGCGATGGCCTGGAGGCCGGCCACGCCGGCGCCGATGACGAAGACCTTGGCGGGACGCACCATCCCCGCGGCCGTCATGAGCATCGGGAAGTACCGGTTGAGCTCGACCGCGGCGAGAAGGACCCCCTTGTATCCGCTGATGTTCGCCATCGATGAGAGCGTATCCATCGACTGCGCCCGCGTCGTCCGCGGGATGGCGTCGGTCGCGAAGGCGGTGATCTTCCGAGCCGCGAGCGCGCGCACCGCTTCGAGGTTCCGGAGCGGCATGAGCGAGCCGAGATAGATCGCGCCTGGCCGCATCCATCGAACCTCGTCACGCCCAGCCTGGCCGGTCGCCGGTGCCGTGATTTTCAGCACGAGATCCGCGGAGCCGACGAGCGCCGCCGGGTCGGATTGCGATTGGACGCCGAGCTCGAGGTAGGCGGAGTCAGGGAAGCCCGCGGCCTCGCCGGCTCCCGACTCGATCGAGATCTCATAACCCGCCTGGATCAACTTCTTGCACGATTCCGGCACGAGGGCGACCCGCCGTTCGCCTTGGACAGTTTCCCGGGGCACTCCGATGCGCATTGAGCCTCTTTCAAAGGGTCAGCAGGCCGCCGAGCCCAACAGATTCTAACTGGAGTAATCTCTCGGTGCGATCGCACCTCACGCGTGTGCGATTCAGTTGATATTCGTCGGTGCGACGTGGCTGACGATCGTCGGTGCAATTCCGCATCCTGGTGTCGCGTTTACCTGCGTGGCTCATGCTTGCAGCTAGACCAGTTCTCGGGTTGCTCTGGTGCTCCGGTGCTCAGGTTCTGGTTCTCCGGTTCAAGGCAAGGGTTCAGGTGCTCAGGAGGTTCTCCGGTTCACAGGCTTTTCGCGCGAACTCACCGTTGCACCCAAGAACCAGTGAACCCGTGCACCGGAACCCAAGTACCTGAGCACCAGAGCAACCTGAGAACTGCGTTAACCACGGCGACCGAGATGGGCGCTCGGGCATGCTAACATCCTGCGTTCCCTGCACATTGCAGCGATCGGAGTGGTGATCGCCGGGGCGGGGTTCGCGGCGAGCGATCCGTTCCGGTCTACTCCATAAGGCGTTGCCAGACAGTCATTTGAATCACGGGCACTGGGTCTAAGAAGAGAGGTATGTGGTGCAGAGACAATTGCAGATTGCGGTACTCAGCTCGCTTGGACTGGTCGCGTTCCCGCACGGTGCAGACGCATGTGACTGCGGGCGCGATCCCAGGCCAGCGCGATTGACCTCCAGCGACGTCATTTTCGTCGGTCGAGTGGTTCAGTCTCAGCCTCTCACATTTGTCGAGTTGGAGGTCCGCGAGACGTTCAACGGAAAGCTCGATGGCCGAGTCCGGATTGCGACGGACCAAAGCGATTGTGACTACTTCCTGCCGCCCGTCGTCACGCCGCGCGGCAGTGAGTTTCTCGTATACGGTACCATCCGCGACGGAAAGGTTTTGGTCAGCAGCTGCTCGGACTCCGGGCCTGTGGGCCGCAAGATCCGCGAGCTCCGGCAATTGCGGCGGCCCGTGAAGAAATGACTCAAACAAGATGCTGGTCGTTTGAGTGAGCTGGCTAACCTATCAGCCGTCGGCGCGCGCAAGAAGAGCGCCGCGGCTAACATACCGCTGCAGCCGCCGAGCGGCGCGGTCAGAACGAGCTGGTTCGAAACGATTGTGAACGCCGCTCGCGGCTGAGCGGCAATGCGTTGAACGCTTCGTGGGTTAGAAGATGCACAAAGTCCAACTCGTCAGCTCGGTCGCCTCGCTCATTCTGCTCGCCCTCTCCTCGCCAACGCCGGTCGTACTGTCCGCCTACGTTGATGGGAACACACTTAGGTTTGAAGCCCCCACACCCCAACCGTGGGACCGCTGGCTTCCAACCGACCTTCGGCTCCCTTCCCTCGCCAAAAGCCCGGTTCGTCGCCAGGAGTTGTTCGCCCGGCGCTCCGAATATGGCTTCACGGAAGTCGCGTTGCCGCTCCCGCTTCCTCGCGCGTTGGCCCAGCGCTACTACTACCTCGTGAATCGCTCCGGCCAGCGCCGAATCCGACCCACCGCCCTGCTGGAGACCGCCCGAATTATCTGGCGCGACACAACGGACGACGTCCAATCAGTCGAGACCTTCGGGGACATTGTCCTGCGTCAGTCGGACTCTAGCCTCGGCGGCTTCATCCTTACGACCGAGAATCCCCTAAACCTCCGGGTGACACCCAGCCGCTGGTCCGCCGACGACCTGTTGGCGCCCGCTGGGGGCACCTACTTCGGTCAGGGGACACCCTTTCGCACCATTGTCGCCCAGTTCGAGATCACGGCCGGGCCGCCCGCATCCGCGCACTGGGTCTTCGTGCAGTGGTTGGCGGATACCGAAATGAAAGAAATCGGCTGCGAATACCGATTCGCCCTCTTCCGGCTCGAACCAGGCCCCAGCCTTGTCCGCACCACCGATTACGGCTGTGACGTGTAGAGTGGCAGCCCAACATGGCTTGCAGCCGACAGCGGCCGGTGTGATCATGAGCCGCCGCGGCTGAAGCCAGACGTTGACGGCCTTTGAATTGCGCGGTGGTGCACCAATAAAACGCAGAACTCGTGGGGCAATCCAACTTGCCCAGGAGGAAGATCACATGGAGACCAAGCAGTTCGTGACTGGAACGCTGGTCGGCGGCGTCACCTTGTTCGTCCTCGGGTACCTAATCTTCGATCTCGCCTTTGCGGACTTCTATTCCGCGAACGCCGGCTCAGCAACAGGTGTGGCACGAGGCGCGCAATTGGTGTGGGCTGTTGCGCTGGGGTCACTCTCATACGCTGCGCTCATTACCCTTGCGATCGGAAGCCGGGCTGGCTCGGCGACGATAGGAGCAGGCGTCCAAATCGGCGCGGTCGTCGGCTTCCTTCTCTGGGTCACGGCGGACTTTATCCTGTATGGCATCACGAACATCGCGAACCTGACGAGGACCGTGGTTGACCCTCTCCTCGAGCTCGTCCGCGGTGGAATCGGCGGCGGTGTCACCGCGGTCCTGCTGGGGAAGATCTCGGAGTCTGGCCGACGCGAGAGTCGCCGAACCTGATCGCTTGGCGCCGCCGCCTTGGAAGCTTCGCGTCGTCATTCGCTGTGCAACCGGGAACATAGGTAACAGAGTTAACCGGGAGCATGGGTAACACTTTTTGGGTTACCGAAGTAAAGAACAAGGCCTGTGGTAGCTGTGGGAAACCGCGTTCTTGGCGGTTTTCCAAGGAGCGGTGGACGCGTCCTCTGCGTCCGCGGCTCCGGCAGCTTCCACGGCCGGTTTTCCGAATTGTGGGGGCGCGCGCAGAGTAACGACCGCGCAGGCGGCTCCAGGAACGACGATCGGCAGCCGCCCTGACCGGTACTATCCCCCTGGAGTGAGCGACCGGCACGATCGGTCACCGGGTTACCCGGGCACATGGGTCACCCCCAGTTGCCCTTTGATCAGCGCTTTTCGTTCGTCGATCCTTCCCAGCAGCACGTGGCAGAAGTACAGGGACCAGATGCCGTCGTCGACTTCCTCGAGGCCGACGCGATGCGCCTTCAGCGCGGTCGACAAGTACAACAGCCGGGTCTTGAAACGAATGGTGCCCGCGTTGGTGACGCGCTTCACAAGGAAGTGGCCGGGATATTCGAGCACGGGGAGCGTGCCGGTATACGCGCGGGGCGACGGGCGATAGAGCGCCCCGGGCGTGCGGCCCCGCAGGAATTGATGCGGGCGCTCCTCGTTGTACTCCAGTCGGAATCGATTGAACGCGCGCTGCTGAACCACGAGCGTCGCCCGCGGCGGGCGGATCGCCCCGCGCTTCAAGGTTTTGTGCATGCGCTCGTGGGCGCCATTCTGCTGCGGATGGGCCGGCAGAATGCGCTGATGTTGAATGCCGAGGCGCAGCCACCAGACGTTGAGCGGGGTGAGGCCATGCAACGACGTGGACGCGAACGGGACGCCGTTGTCGGTCCGAATCGCGCGCGGCAGGCCGTACGTGCGGAACAGGCGATCGAAGATCGGCCGCACGCCAGTGCCCTTCGTCGAGAGCAGCCCGTGGCACGCCAGCAAGTAGCGCGTGTGCTGATCGGTGACCGTCAGCGGATAGCAGTAGATCCGATCGCCGGTGCGGAACTGGCCTTTGAAGTCCGCGGCCCAGAGATCGTTCGGCCCGGCGGTGGTCGGCGGGACGACGCCCGGATGGTGCATCGGGCGCCGGCGCCGGCGTTTCTTGACGAGGCCATGGCGCACCAGCAGATCGCCCGCGGTGCTGATCGCCGGCCAGGCGACCGCAGGATGGCGCGGCTCGAGCCATTGCAGCAGCTTCTCGGGTCCCCAGTCGGGATGCTGGCGACGGGCGGTCAGCAGCAGCTGGGCGACGGCCTCGGCAATCTTGTGCGGACAGCGATGCGGCGCACGACTCCGGTCGTGGAGCGCCGGCCGCCCGCCGCCGTCGTAGCGCGTGAGCCATTTGTAGCCTGTCTTCCGGCTCACCGCGTAGCGGGCACAGAGCTCGGTCATCGTGTACAGCCCGAGTCGCTGATCATCAATGAAGCGTTCGCGTTGTTCCACAGGTGACATCTCCAGCCAAGGCATTGACCAACCTCCGTTGGTCTGCCAGCGTAAAGGTGTTACCCATGTTCCCGGTCAGATGTGTTACCTATGTACCCGGTTTGTACCCTTGAGCGGGCTAACACCGCATGCAGCCGACGGCGCGTTGAACTCTCCGCGCCGCGGCTGATGCGGAAGCGTTAGACCGACGAACACCAATCGGGAGCGATTAGCGAATGCCTTCGCTGTTTGAGGGAATACAAGGATTCGCCGGCGCCTCAGGTGTCGGAGTCATGTGCCTGACGGCTCTGTTCTTTGGGGCCAGTGTCTTCGCGACGAATCTTCCTGCCCTTGCCGACTTCATCGCGGTTAGCACCACATGGAGCGGTATCGTGACGATTCCGATCCTGGTAGTGGCCTATGTTGTGGGCGTCCTCGCCATCGCGGTCGTTGAAAGTGTCACAGGTGCGGACATCGTCGAACTGGACACCTTGCAGGGACTTTCCGCTCGACGGTTTTCGCAGCTGGAGCAGGAGGCGGAGATCCTCAGCGGCAGCGTCATCGCTTTTCTGCTAGTTGCAGCAGCTGCGTTTCTCAATGTCTGGGCATACCCGGGTTGGGCTCGGACGTTGATGATTTGTGGCGGGGGGTCCGTCGTCACGGCGTTGGGGGCGTGGAGAGTCAGCCGAGTGAAGCATCAGGCGGCGGCCAGGTTGGCGAGAAGGACCTGTAGCCAACCTGGTCGCGGGTTGGAGGGAGATGCGGTCTAACCGCGGCTTGCAGCCGACGCCGCTCGGTCCGATCGTGAAGCGGCGCGGCTGAAGCCGGGCGTTAGGCGGACCAGACGAGGCGGTGGAAGCGTGAAGGCGTAAATATGACCTGGCAAACGCTGCTCGGACTGAGTGTGGTGGGAGCCATAGTCACAACCACGGGCACCCTCGTCGGCC
>JAHFUJ010000411.1 GCA_023265105.1 Acidobacteriota bacterium | reverse complement strand
TGCGTCAAGGCCAAACTCCACCTGGAGCCGGCGGCGCTCCTCGATCACCTGCTCGCGGCGGTGCGGGAGTTCACCGTGGGCACCGTGCAGCGCGACGATGTGACGGCGCTGATCGTGCGAGTGTAATCAGGAGTACGTCGCAGTACGTGGTGTCCGGCTTTAGCCGGACCGTGATCCCAGTGTCCGGCTTCAGCCGGACCAGCGTGACGTGAACGCCGCTCACGTTACCGCGCGAGCGTCGTTCGCATGAGGACCGCGAGGAGACCGGCCACCGCGAAGAACTGACCAACCCAGAACGCGAACGCCCATTTCAGGAACTCGACACGATTGTCGGCCAGCTCTCGCCGGATAGCGCCGAAGCCGACCTGCATCTCCCTGACCAGCTCGACCCGAAGCGCTCCCTGGGTCTGCGCCAGCTGTCCGGACATTTCTCCGCGCAGGACGGCAATCTCGCTGCGCAGGCGTCCTTCGGTGTGCGCCAGCTGTCCGGACACTTCTCCGCGGAGGCCGGCAATCTCCGTGCGCAGCCTGCCGTCCATCTGCGTCATTTCTCCGCGAAGGTTGGCAATGTCGGTCCGCAGCGTCGCGTGACCTTCGGCCATGTCGACGCGCAGGCCGGCCGTCTCTTCGACCAGTCGCCGTTCGAACCGGTCCAGACAGAAGGTTGTCACTTCGCCGGTCCACTCCCGCTGCGCCGAGCCCAACAGCTCGAGCAGCCCAGCCGTCCCCTCGCCACCAAGCCGCGCGCGCAGGGCTTCTGGTACCGCAGTCGACTCCATCTGACTGTCACCTTTCTTGACCTCCGGGGCAACTCCTGCCCCCCCGGACGACGATGGCATCGTCCGGGACAAGAGTCAAGGGCGTGGCAATGTCATAATCCCTTCGTGAACCGCCTCGCGCGCGAGCGCAGTCCTTACCTCCTTCAACACGCCGACAATCCGGTCGACTGGTTTCCCTGGAGCGACGAGGCATTCGCCAAGGCTCGCGCGGAGAACAAGCCGATCTTCGTCTCGATCGGTTACTCGACGTGTCATTGGTGCCACGTGATGGCGCACGAGTCGTTCGAGAGCGGCGACGTCGCGGCCGTGCTCAACGAGCATTTCGTGTCCATCAAGGTCGATCGCGAGGAGCGGCCCGACGTCGATCGCGTGTATATGACGTTCGTGCAGGCCACGACCGGATCCGGCGGATGGCCGATGAGCGTGTGGGTGACGCCGGATCTGAAACCGTTCTACGGCGGCACCTACTTTCCGCCATCGTCGCGGTGGGGAAGGCCTGGCTTCGTCGACATCCTGCACGAGATCGCGCGCGTGTGGAGCGCCGATCGCGACAACGTGATTCGGTCCTCCGAGGCGTTGACCGCCCGAATGCGCGGGCTCGAGCGCGCGGCAGCCACATCGAGCGTGCCCGGCCAGGATGCGCTCGCGCGAACGGTGATGCAGTTCCACGAGACGTTCGATCCCCGCTACGGCGGGTTCGGCGACGCGCCAAAGTTTCCCCGGCCGAGCGAGCTGATGTTTCTGCTGCGCGAGCACGCGCGGACCGGCGACGCCGGCGCGCGCGACATGGTGCTCCGCACGCTGCGCTCGATGGCGCTCGGTGGCATGCGCGACCATGTCGGCGGCGGCTTCCATCGCTACTCGGTCGACGCCGGTTGGCGCGTCCCGCATTTCGAGAAGATGTTGTACGACCAGGCGCAGCTCGTGCTCGCCTACCTGGAGGGCGCGCAAGTTTCCGGCGATTCGTTCTACGCGGAGGTTGCCGAGGACACGTTGTTGTACGTGATGCGGGAAATGACCGACGGGGCGGGCGGCTTCTCTTCTGCGGAGGACGCCGACAGCGTTCCGCCGGAGCAGGCAGGGGCGGGAGGGGAGCGCCCGCGGCCGGAGCGAGGCGCCGGGGTCCCCAACGCGGCAGCCGCGTTGGGGTGGCCCGCCGGAGGGAAGCGCGGCGAAGCCGCGTCGCCGAGCGACAGCGAGCGGGGGTGGGGCCCCGCGAGCACAGGAGAAAGAGGGGCGGGAAGGGCAGGAGGGACACACAAAGCGGAAGGTGCGTTTTATCTGTGGCGCGCCGAGGAGATCGACGCGCTGCTCGGTGAGGATGCCACGATCGTGAAGCTGCGGTTTGGGATCGAGCCGGGCGGAAACGCGCCGATCGATCCGCAGCAGGAGTTCACTGGCAAGAACCTCTTGTATGTCGCGCGATCGGTCGACGACATCGTGCAGCGTACTGGCAAATCGGCGGGCGACATCCTCGACGCGCTGAACCGCGCGCGCGCCCGGTTGTTTCAGACGCGGCTGGGGCGGCCGCGGCCGCACCGCGACGACAAAGTGCTGACGGCGTGGAACGGGTTGATGATTGCGGCGTTCGCCCGCATGGCGCGCGTCGGTCGCGCGCGTAGTGGCGAAGACACTGGCAGCCCTGGACGCGCTGACGCGGCGGCGCCGTATCTCCAGGCGGCGCGCCGCGCGGCGGCGTTCCTTCGCCAACGCATGTGGAACAGCGCGACCTCGACGCTCCTGCGGCGGTATCGCGATGGTCACGCCGACATCGACGCGTACGCGGAAGACTACGCGTATCTCATCTACGGCCTCCTCGAACTATTTCAGGCCGACGCCGATCCCGCGTGGCTCGAGTGGGCCATCGCGCTGCAGCGGCGGCAGGACGAGCTGTTTTGGGACGAGGTCGACGCCGGATGGTTCAGCACGACCGGCCGCGACGCCAGCGTGCTGCTGCGCATGAAGGAAGACTACGACGGCGCCGAACCGACGGCGAGTTCGGTGTCGGTGCTCAATCTGCTCGTGCTTTCTCATCTGGTCGAGGATCCCCGGTGGACCGAGTGCGTGGACCGGACGCTGCGGCTGTTCGGCTCGCGCCTCGAGCAGATGGGACGCGCCGTGCCGATGATGGCGGCCGCTCTGTCGACCTACCTCGCCGGAATGCGGCAAATCGTGATTGTTGGAGACGGCGGCGACGATGTGCTCGAGCGCGCCGTCGCCTCGCGGTATCTACCGTTCGCCATCACCCTGAGGCTAACCGCCGAGTCCCAGCGGGCGCTTGCGGCGACATTGCCCTTCATCGCGGCGATGCATCCGGTCGACGGTGCCGCGGCTGCTTACGTCTGCCGCGACTTCTCGTGTCGCGCGCCGGTGACAACCGTCGAGGCGCTGGAGAAGGAAATCAGCGGATGACTGTTCACGTCGACATCTGGCTCCGCGGTAACGATTTCGCGACGACCGCGTCGATTGAAGGCGTCGGGCACGAACCGAAGGCCTGGACCGACGATGACGTGCGCGTCGTTCTCGAAGGAATGCTGCGAGCGATGGATCGGCTCAAGCACCCCGGCGAAACCGAGCGCGGCGTGGCGCTTCGCGGGTTGAGCTGGATCGTCAATCCGTTCGAGGACGGCGGCGTGGTCATCGCGATTGAGATCACGCTGGGGGCGGCGATCGCCGGTCCGTTCGACATCGAGCAACGCGCGCTCGAGACGATGATCGGGC
>JAHFUJ010000410.1 GCA_023265105.1 Acidobacteriota bacterium | reverse complement strand
AAAGACCCCGTCACCCCGTAAACTCCTATGGCGGCTGAAGCGCATGCCGCGCAAAATTCATCCGGACCTCGCCTCGCTGGCAGGGCGCTCGCGCTCGCCCGCTCGATGGTTTTCGCTGAGTAACGCAATGTACGGCTTCGACACCAGCTTGCTGACTCCTGCTTATCCGGTTGTTTCAGCACGCCACAATCTGTAGTGTAGGCGCGTGCCGCGCCCGTCGTTTCCGAAGAATTTGCGCGAGTTTCAGCGCCAATTCGCGACCGAGTCCGCCTGCGAGGAATATCTGGCAGCCTGTCGGTGGCCGGACGGATTCATATGTCCGCTCTGTCAGAATCGGCGCGCGTATCCGGTGGCGCATCGGCGATGGCAGTGTGCCGGCTGTCGTCATCAAGTGTCGCTCACGGCGCGCACGGTCCTGCACAACACGAAGACGCCGCTCACAACCTGGTTCTGGGCGGCCTACCTGATGGTCACCGACAAGCGGGGCGCGTCGGCCCTGTGGCTGCAACGGCAATTGGGCCTGCGCCGGTACGAGACCGCGTGGCTGCTGCTCCATAAGCTGCGACGCGCCATGGTCAACACGGCCCGTGAACCCCTCCACGGCGACGTCGAGCTGGATGACACCTGGATCGGCGGCCCACAGCCCGGGCTCCGCGGGAGTCGCCAACTCAAAGGCCGGAAAGCCGCGCTGGTGTTGGTGGCCGTGGAAAAACGGGGGGATCGCTCGGGCCGCGTGCGGATGGCCGTGATCCCGGATGCCCGGGCGAGCACGTTCAAGGCGTTCCTGACCGCGCATGTCACCCCGGGCTCAACGCTGCTCACCGACGGCCTCACGAGTTTTGGCGCCGAGGCGATCGCCGGCTATCGCCATGTCCCACAGACCCAACCCAGTCGCACCGACCTGCGCCGGGGCGTCCCGTCGGTCGTCCCCTTGGCCGACCGCGCGACCGGTAACCTGCAGCAATGGCTGATCGGCACTCATCACGGCGTCAGCAAGGCGCAGCTGCAGGTCTATCTCGACGAGTTTGTGTTCCGCCATAATCGTCGGCGAACCCCGATGGCGGCGTTCCAGACCCTCCTCGGCCTCGGCGCAGGGCGCCCCCCGACGACCGCGCGCCGGCTGTGGGGCGGTCAGGATATCGCCATCGTGGGCAGGGCTTGATCGCAACATCTTGGGGTTTGCTGAAACAACCGGATAAGCAGAAGCTAGCTAGTTTCTGTCGCAAAACCGGTTGAAATTGGCAGGAACACAACCAGCGCCGGTCCACGACGAACGTGATTGTATCAACGGGTACCATGTAGCGACCTGAGATATGCAGCGATGACGTCGTCGGCATGATGACACGTGATCATGTACGACAGCTCCCCCTCGAACGGACTTCGAGAGTGCGATTCGGGAACCGGATGGATGGATTTATGCCGCTGGTCGGCGGCGACGTGCCCGCTTTGGTTGCAGCAAGGCAGCGATGACCATGAGATTATTGGCGAGCACGGCAGCGCCCACCAGTAATTCGAAACGCTCCCGCCCTTCGACGAGCGCGCGTTTCATGCCGCGCCCGCGGAACAGGACGGAGATCCGCCCTTCGATCCCGGCACGGAACCGTTGGCCCAGCTTAAATGGCCGACTCTTCTCGAGGGCCTCCCGCTCGGCACTACGCTTGCCGCCGGCCTGCGGGATGCACGCACAGGTCACGCCCGCCGTGTCACAGGCCTCCAGGTTCGCGGCACTGAAGAAGCCCCGATCGGCGCTATAGACATCCGGGGCGTGGCCAAACGCGTCGGCGTGACGTTCGAGCGATGGCGCGACGTGATCTTGATCCACGGGATTGCCCGTGAGCACGCGATACTGGGTCACCAAGCCGCGACCACTCTCGGCGAGAAACACCTTGTGGCCGAACTCAATGGGCTTCCGCTCCTTGCCGCGTTTGATGAGATCCGTGTGGGGTTCGAAGATCGAATAGATCTTCTCATCGGCCGGCACCTGTTCGCCCTGCAGGACGCGACGGCGCGTCTGACTGATCACCCGCTCGCCCAGGTCACAGTACGACCCAATCTGCTGCTTCAGCGCCTCGACGGTCGCTGCGGCGAGGACGTCGCTCCGCGGGGCCTGCACGCGAGCGACCACCGCTCGCGCCTGGGCTACGACCTGTTCGGTGATCCAGATCAGCGCCCGATAAGTCGGGCCCTGCTGCGTCGGGCGCTCCCGCGCCGTCATGCGCGCGATCTCTTGCATGCGGCGGCGCGCGGCGCGGGTGCGATTTGTGAATGGCCCTGCGCCCTTCGGTAACAGATCGTCCACTTGCCGCACGAGTCGCGTCACGACCCGCACTGTATCCCAGAGCAGCGTGCTGTCCGTTGGGTGGTGAATATCCGTCTCGACAACTGTGGTATCGACGCGCAGCTTCGTGCCATCCTCCAGCCCGAGCGTCACCGCCGCTTGCACGACGGCGTCATTGACCGCCTGCAGTGTCTCCGGCGTCAGCCGGTTGAACGCGCGGTTGAACGCATCGTGTTTGGGGACGCGTTGACTCTCAAACTGGGTGAAACACCGTAACGTGTAGCCATCCGCGATCCGCTCGCGGAGTTCCCGATAGTCCCAATTCTTGACGCGCATGAGGATCAGCGACCGCAACACGTGCGCGGGCGTCAAGCCTCGACGGCCGGTTGTCGGCCGCTTGACCCCGCGCAGCAGATCACGGCGTACGCCGTCGACAAGGGCGCTGTGCCGGTCGAGAAACGCGGCGATGGTCTTCAAGGTGGGCTCGAGCTGCACGCCTTGCTGAAAAAACTCGGCGTCGGCAAAGGTGCGTTGCGGCACGGGTGTCCTCATCGGGTCGACCGCCGCTCCTGCTTGATCGCGTTGGTGTACCGTCGACCAACCTCATAGAGGAGCTCTTGCAGCGCCCGACCATTCTCGAGCGAGCGCTCGATCTGTGGGACCAGATTCTCGGGAATGTAGAGGCCGATACGGCGCCCCTTCACGCGGAGATAGAGCACATGACTGGCATGCTGATCCCCGCGCGCGCACGCCTCGCACTGTTCGCGGATGCAGGGGCTCTTGCGGAGACTCAACGACCCGAGCGCCGCCGGCCAGAGCGCGGCCGCCTGAGTCCGGAACCAGCGCTCGACGTCGGAGGGCGATTCACGTTTGCGGGACACGTGTGTGTATATGTGCCATAATACACACATACACGTCAAGAGATAAGTCTAAGCGTTGAGTGAGCAACACATTACAGGTTTTGCGACAGAAACTAACTAAGGGCGTTCGCTGAGGTCACGTACGACGGCCGCAACAAAGTGCCGTGGACGGCAACCCCAGCGCTACGGTTTGCTCAGCGTTGTCGATAAGTGATGAAACCGTTCTCGGACGACGAATCAGCAACACCCTCGGCCTCGTTTTCATCAAGGTTGAGGGCGCGATGTGTCGACGCCGACGTGCGAGACACACGCGATCAACCGACGATGTTCGGACTGCATCCCGTCCGAAGGAAGCCGAAGTTATACCTACT
>JAHFUJ010000409.1 GCA_023265105.1 Acidobacteriota bacterium | reverse complement strand
TGTGTTCCGCGGCGATGCCGCCAAACCGCAGCGGTTTGACGTCCTCACCGCGGTCAATGTGAACCCACCGGAGTCGCTGCGAGTAACGTGATCGGTGGTCCGAAAAACCGAGGCAGGTCACTCGCCGTGATGGACGGAGAGGACCGCAACGGGATCGACACGCCCCACCTCTGGGTTGACGACGACGTCTACGCCGAGTTTCTTCGAGGGGGAGACCGAACGACCAGAATGCAGCACAGGTTTAACGAAATCGTCGTCTGCGTTTCGGGCGGACTTATGGAGACCATAGGGTCCGGTTTGCCGCTGAGGCAGATACTTGCGGGGCCGGGCGCCTCAGACGTCGAGATGGCCAAAATTCTCGCCGAGAATATTGGCGGGGTCGCCAACAGGGATCGCGTTCTTCACGCGGCGCTCCGGCATGCACGCCGCCTTCTCGTCAACAAGGACGGCCTGCGCTTTGCGCTTCGTGTATCCACGGCGTTACAGAGGCGGCTTCGTCTTGAACGCCACGAGGTGGAAGAGCTGATGAGCTACGACCCCGACGACGACGACGACCCCGATCTCTTCGGCGACGACGGCGATGGTGTCGTGGTTGTCCTCGAAGACCCTGTCAGCAAGCAGATGCGGGAGCAGCTGCGCCATGTGCTCTCCGGATCACATCGTCGATCTTCGGTCGGTGCTGGCCACCGAGCCAAGGGCTTCGCGCTGTGCCGCTCGTCGCTGTCGCTGGTGTCGCCGGCACTGTGTCGTCAAGAACTACGCCACTACGCCGAAGCCACGGCGATCCTGATGAAGCTCAACGCGATCGACGAGCCTTCGGCCCGTTCGGTGATGGTCAAGGCCCAGAGCGAAGGACTGGCGATCACCACCGCCGAGGTCAGCGCGCTGATCCAGACGCATCAGCCGTAGCGCAGTCGTCAGCGTTGGCGGTCTTCAATGCCGATGAAGCACCCGTGATTTTCGCGCCTGCAGCTGCGGCTCAGAACCGTCCTTTCAAGTCGAATTGGACGGGAGCCGGACCAAGCGCCTGAGGAGGAATCTCCACCTCCATTTTCCGTATCCCATTCACAAAGATCACGGCCCTACCTCCCAACAAACGCCCGACCTCTGGGAGGGCGCTTCTGAGCTGAGCGAACTCCACCTCCTTCAGAAGCCCGACCCGTTGGCCGAGGAGCGCGTCAGCGCCTCCAAGCTCGAATGTGAATTCGTGACGAACGCGGTCCGGCGAGATCGGTTGCGCGTGATGATCGGATTCCGTGAGGCGCGCGATAGCTTGCGATCCACGGCCGAAAGCGAGCTGCCCGCTTGTCACTATTTTCGCTCCATTTTGGAGGCGCTGATCAATCTCAATCTTGATCGAAGCCGCAAGCGAAACGATCTTTGCATCGTCATCCGCGTTGGTGGCGCGATGGCCTGCGATCCCCACAACCCCAGCGCCGCCAGGCCCGCCGATTCCCACAACGCCAGGCCCCCCCGGACCACCAATGCCGACGACGCCGACGTTCGCGTCTTTCAGGAAGTCACTGTTCGCCGGCGGAGCGGAATTCGGGATCCACCAACCCCGCGCCCAACCCAGGAGCGCGAGCACACAGACCCCAACGGCGAAGGCCGCCGCAATTCGCAGAGCAATATGAACCGTACCCTTGTCCGAGCCCGAAGATGCGGGAGATGAAGCTTCCTTCGCGCGTTCATCAGCGATCGGCCCGTCATGGATCAATGCTGCGGCGTACGCTGCAGCAGAATCACATGCATATGAACGCCAACTGTCGACAGCTTCACCCCCTTTTTCTTTGTCTGCATAATCGGAGACGCCACGAACCATTAGAAATCTGTGTCGTTCGGGGGCGCTATATACTGCATAGGCTACGCCTCCACCCTCCATCTCCACCCCAAGGAGCTTGGACCAGACGTCTTGATGGCTTCGAGCGAAATCAGAATCCGCTATGACTTTATCGCCAGACGCGATTGGGCCCACATGGACTCGGGGCTTCCCGTCTCCGCGTCGCGCGACGGCGATGCGGGGCTGCCAAGCCGTGTCGGAGAGGTGCTTCGCGGCACCGAGTAGCACGGCGTCCGCCTTATAGACTTCATACCGTGGTTCTGTGCCTTTTTCAGTCACCTTACCCAGTTCGTAGTCAACGACTTTATCGGAGACGATGATGTCACCAAGACCAACTCCTCGGGCACGAAATCCTCCAGAGATACCAACCATTAAAATGCACCGCGGGCGCCAGCGAGAGAGCGCCTGAGATGCAGCAACGGCGGCTGACACGCGACCCATATCGACAAGCGATGTCAGTACGATCGAATACTTATTTTTTCGACCGTCGTTGGAAACAGACTCGACTTTACAGCAGTAGTAGATGAGGGTATTACCATCCTCGGCAGCTTGTCGTTTGAGTCCGGGTAATTGGCGCAGGACTGCTTCGCGTTCCTCAGGGAGGGCCGTTACGACGAGAAAGTCAGCGACCTCCGCAGGAACTTCGACATCGTCATGAACCGTTGCGTGCGGCACCGCTCACCTCAATCATTCAGGCGATAGCATGGCAGCTCCGATCCAGATGAGGATGACGCTGATCTCTTACGTAGCGACGACGGCGATCCGACAACTACGCTGACACCGGGGGATGGCGTCGTGGGTGTCCTCGAAGACCCGCTCAGGAAGCAGATGCGGGAGCAACTGCGTCAGGTGCTGTCCGGTCACGCCGCCGATCCTCGTTGAGCGCCGGCACCAAGGGCTTCGCTTGGTGGTGCCGCTCGTAGTTGTCGCCGCGGTCTCCCGCCTCGCTGGGCACCACTGCTGACATCTGCGCGCTGATCCAGACTCACCAACTATAGAGTCTTCGTTTGCGGGGTTGCGTTGATGACGATGACAAAGCGCCCCCGCCTGGAGTCGCCACCAAACGGGGATCGCCCTGGCCAGAAGCTTGTGATCTCCTCCCGGCATGCCCAACGCCGCGTCCCTCCCTGCCCTGGTCAACCAAGTCGACGCACTTCGCCGAGGCCACAACGCTCAGCTACGAATTGGCGCCGGGCTCGTCTCCCACGTCGACGATCTTGCCGGCAAAGCAGACGCCATCATGAGGCTCGTTTCGGGCCTTGATCGTCGCGAAGCGCTTGCCACGAAGGCCGCACTCATCAACGCGCTCGCCGACGGACGGACGTGCGGAGCCGACGACGACCGCGTCCACACCCAGGTCGATGTCGATGGGGAGGGCCCATATGCGGTTTACGTCGCCATTTACTGGCGCCGGTACCGGCCGAGGTCAGCGCTCGGCCGACCTCCGGGCCGGGTTGATCAACGACAACAACGTTCGCCGGGCCAGACCTCCTGGGGGCAGGGCCACCGACGCCGGCATGATGATCACAAGCCGCCGTGCATGCAGTCCGCCCTGTCCCGTGATCAGGATGAGAGCCCCACTGGTGTAGCCCCCCGATCGACCGAACAGGTCCGTTACGCATAGGACGGACATATGACCAGCACAGTCGTAGAACCTGAAGAGGTTCAACCTCACGAGCCCGCTCGCCCGGGGCGACGT
>JAHFUJ010000100.1 GCA_023265105.1 Acidobacteriota bacterium | reverse complement strand
CCGTGCGGCCGTCGACGATCATCGTGCAGGCGCCGCACGCGCCGCGATCGCAGACGCGTTTGTTGCCGGTGAGGTCGGCGCGCGTGCGCAGCGCGTCGAGGAGCGTCACGCGCGGCTCGATTCTCAGATCGACGCGCCTGCCGTTCACCATCAGTTGAACGGGCACTTCGCCCGGGCCGATCACGGCTGGTCCGGCGGTTTGCGCGTCGGCCTCGGCGACACCCACGACCGATGCCGCCAGGCTGCTGACGCCCGCCGTCTTCAGGAAGTCGCGACGACTCACGCTGAAGCGCTTGGGCTTCTCGGGAACCTCGTCTTTCGGAGCCATGTGCACGCCCCCTCAAGGCAGAACAATCAACAGACAAGAAGAATAGGCGAATTGGACGGACCATACAAGTAGCTGTCAGCTATCAGCTATCAGCTGTCAGCTAGCTGTCAGCTAACGGCTTTCAGCTAGCAGCCCCCGGGCTGTCAGCTGGCAGTTGGCTGGAGCTCTCAGCTTTTTTGGCTGAAGGCTGAAAGCTGATAGCTGACAGCTAATTATTGGCTGAAGGCTGAAAGCCAATAGCTGACAGCTAATTACGTCCGACGGCGCGCTTTTCAGGATTCGTAAGCGTGGGCCGCGATCCAATCTTTTGCACTCGCCTTAACACCTCCCTCCGGAAGGAGTTACTGAGCGGTCTTCTTTGGCGCAGGTTGTGCCATACTCCGCGCTTTCAGATCTCTAATTCGCCACAGAGGAGAGGTGTGTATGACTTCACGTTGGATGATGGCCCTCGTTGCGGCGGCGGTGTTCACTGGGTTCGTCGCGGCTCCCGCCTCGGCCCAGACTTTTACGCTCACTGCGAATCTCACCGGTGCTAACGAACCGCCCATTCCTGGGATCAACACCGGCGCGTTCGGAAGCGCCACCGTCGTCGTCGACATGACGGCGCGGACGGTCACCTATACCGTGCAGGTGTTCAACTTTCCGAGCGGCGTCACCGCGAGCCACATCCACGTCGGTGCGGGGGGAACGGCGGGGCCGACCGTGGTGAACTTTACGCCGCCGCTCACGGCTTCGAACGACTTCACGTTTACGGGGACGGTGAGGGATACCGAGTTCACGCTCCGTGCCGATCAAGGCATTCGTTCTGCCGACGATATGTTCCAGGCCATTCTTGGCGGCAACTCGTACGTGAACGTCCACTCGGCGGTGAATGGCGGCGGTGAAATCCGCGGGCAGCTCCTGCGACAAGGGGCGTCCACGCCTGGGGTTCCACACGAGTAGATGGCAGGAATTGCAGGATGGCAGGAATTGCAGGATGGCAGCATTGCAGGATGGCAGGATTTTGCAATTCACCGCTTCAGCCCTGCCATCCTGCAATTTCGTCGCGGCGGTGTGGGCGATCGGTCTCGTCACGACGATGATCGCGGGGTGTGGCAGTGGCGCTGTCGCACCCTCGTCCGCCCCCACGACACCGGCATTCTCAATGCCGACAGGGCCGCCTCAGCCTTCCAACGGCGCGACGATTAGCGTCACCTCGACCGGCTTCAGCGCCCGCGACCTCCATATTCTGCCAGGGTCGCGACTGACCTTCGTGAACAGCGACATTCAGCCACACGACATCATGTCGGATCCGTTCCACGTGCACACCGACTGTCCCGAGATCAACGTCGTGGGCTTCCTGACCCCCGGCCAGTCGCGCGCGAGCGATCCCCTGAATACGATTCGCACGTGCGGGTTTCACGACCACGATCACGAAGGGGACGAACGATTTCACGGCACGGTGAGCGTCGAGGCGCCGTAGGAATTGCAGGATGGCAGAAGGGCAGGATGGCAGAATGGGATGGCGGGAATTGCAGGATGGCAGGAGGGGATGGCAGCAATTGCAGGGTGGCAGGAGGGGATGGCAGCAATCGCAGGATGGGTGGATGGCAGAATTTTGTAAGCCTCATTGACGGATTGAGAGATTCCAAGGCATTTCTGGTTGGAATGCGGCGTGCAACGGTACGGCGCGTGAATCCGAAAGCAGAGGAACTGAAGGAACGAACGAGGCGATTTGCGCTCGACGTGATGGCATTGGTGGACACACTGCCAAGAACGCCAGAGGGGGATGTCGTCGGTCGTCAGTTGCTGAAGGCCGGAACCGGCGTCGCAGCGAATTATCGGAGTGCGTGCCGAGCGCGGTCGCACAGAGAATTCACCGCGCGTATTGGCGTCGTCCTGGAGGAAGCTGATGAGGCCGAGTTTTGGTTGAGCGTCGTTCGCGATCGCCGGATGTCGGCGTCCGAGACGGTGCCCCGACTCTGTGACGAGAGCACTCAGCTTCGGGCAATATTCTCAGCCGCAAATCTGACCGCGCGCGATCGCAGACGCTCACGGCGATAGACAATCAATCCTGCCATCCTGCCATTCCGCCATTCTGCAATCAATCCCGCAATCCTGCCGTCCCGCCATTCTGCAATCAATCCTGCAATCCTGCCATTCTGCCATCCTGCAATATCTCGATCGCCTCCTGAAGTTCCGCGATCTCTTTCTGCGCGGCGTAGATAATCGCGCGTCGCTCCTGCAGCGTCGGCGTCGACCAGTCTTCGTTCTCCAGCCGCACGCGCCCGTCGCTGCTCACCTCGACGACGACCGCAGCCATGGGTTCTACGTATAACTTCATTGGGTAATCTGGTGATCTTGTAATCTGGTAATTTAATTCAATCTACCAATAAATTACCCGATTACTAGATTATCCAATTACCAAATTCTCCTACACCCCTGCCGCCGCCGCCGCGCGCTGCGCTTCGTCCACACCGATCACCACGGTCGCGCTCGGGCTTCCTTCGCCGCCGGCGCCGTACGCATACTCGACATTGATATTCGCGTCCGAGACCAGGCGCAAGGTGGGCGCCAGCGCGCCTGGTGCGTTCGCGATCGCCATGACAATCACGTCGCGCTCGATGACCTCGTGATGGTGCTCGCGCAACACCGCCGCGCCGTGCACGTGATTATCGACAACCAGCCGCAGTTGCGCGCCGGCCTCGAGGGCCAGCGCGAGAATGTTGACGCGCTCGTCGGAGAGCAGCTGGCACACGCCGGCTAGCGCGCCGGGGCTATTGGGCAGACGGAGATTCAACTCGGTGCGGATCGCCATGTTGAAGAGAGTATCAAAATCGCCGCTGAGTCACCACAGAGGACACAAAGGACACGAAGGTCAAACCCCATTGAGAACGAGGCCTGACCCTTGTGTCCCTTGTGTCCTTTGTGGTGATCAGCGTGACTCTACGCCAGCACCTTGATCCCGACGCGGCGGTTCTGCTTCTACCTTTTGCCTTTTGCCTTTTGCCTTTTTAAGCCAGCACCTTGATCACGACGCGGCGGTTCTGCGAGCGGCCGGCCTTCGTCGTGTTCGGCGCGATCGGCTTCTCCTGGCCGTAGCTGATGACACTCATCTTATGCAGCGGGATCTGGTACTGCTCGTAGAGATACCGTTGCACCGCCTGGGCGCGCTCGAGCCCGATCTTCTCGTTCACTTCCTTCGGTCCGATGTTGTCGGTGTGTCCTTCGATCTCGACGTACACATTTTTCGGATCCTGCTTCAGCTGCGCCACGATCTGGTCGATCTTCTGCTTCGCCTCGTCAGGCAGCGTCGTCTTGCCGAACGTGAAGTTGCCCTGGTCTTCGCTGAGGACCAGTTCGTACACGAGCCGCTTGGACGCCGTGTCGATCGCGTCGACTCTGGCGCCGGCCGCCGCCGCCTTCGATCCGGCCGCGTTGGCCACGTTCGACGCCAGCGCAGCGGCGGCATTGGCCTGCTGGGCTGCCTGCGCCGCGCCCTGGGCCGCCTGCGCCGCGCCCTGCGCTTTCTGGTCGACTTCCGAAATACGACCCTCGTTCCTCCGAGTGCGCTCCTGCGTCTCCTCGACCGACTTGCCGAGCGAGTCGACCTTGTCGTTGACGTCGCTGACGCTCGTCTTCACGAATTTCTTGGTCGCGCAGGCGGTCGATCCGCCGATGGCGATGACTGCGATTGGAATGGCCACGAGAACCTTACGCATGATCGATTCCTCCTAATCCGAATTCGGGTGAGATGGCCCGGCGATGTATCCGCTCCGGGCTCGCACGGTCAGCTCCTTGCCTCGCGCGCGGACGACGAGCGGATGCCAGCCCGGTGTGCCGCTCGATTCGAATGCAATGAGATACTGATGCCGCAGCTCGTCGACGATCTGATGCGCCGCAACGCTGCGCTGCCCCGGCGTGCTCGCCACCACCACGTGCCCACCGGTCCACGCCGACAGATCCGACAGCGGACCGGCAAGCGGCGACCGATTGCCCGCCGTCGCAATGTCCGCCGACGGGTTGTCGATCGACGGCACGATGCCGAAGATGTACACGGGCACGTCGATGCCACTCGCGATGCCCGAGACTTCGCCCGCACTGAGCCGGCTCGCGTTGTCGTTGCCGTCGGTGAGCACGACGACGGCGCGGCGGCGCCCCTGGCGCTTACCGGCCCGCTCGGCCGTCTGGGCGATCGCATCGTAGAGCGACGTCGCGCCGAACGGGACGACGCTCGACATCGAGGCCGGCAGCGTCCGGAGTCCCGTTGTAAACCGCGCGACCTCATCGAGCCGCGTGTCGAACGTGAAGATGGCCGCCTCATCCTTCACGCCGTCCAATCGGCTAAGGACGTGCGTCGCCGCTTCGCGCGCGCTCGGGAGCCGCGCCTCCATGCTCCCGCTCACGTCGAACAGCAACGCCACGCTGATGCCTGCGATGTCGCGCCCGACATCGGTGATCGCTCGCGGCCGGCCGGCGTCGAACACTTCGAAGTCGCGCGGCGACAGATCTTGAACGAACCGGCCTTTGCGGTCGCGCACGACGGCGCTGATCCGCACCAGGTCGACGCTCGACTTGAAGGTGGCGACCGGCGGCGTCTGGCTGGAGGCCGGCGCCAGATCGAACGCGAGTGAACCCGTCACAAGAGCCGCCGTCGTCATGAGCTTGCCCAGCATCAAGGCTGGTACGATCTTAATCCAAAGACGCTGCCACACTGTCTAAGCTGTTGATTATGCTCAACTTAATTGTTCAGAGGCGTGCCGATTTCCCCTGAAAAAGCGTGCACGAGTGTAATAATCACACTTCTCAGAGCGTCGCGGCATTCGGACTATGTAAAAGTTACCGACCGCTCTCGGGTTAAGATCTTGTTAGCGTGTCCGCGACCAAGACCCCGATCACGTCGATTTCCATCGCTCAGCGCGTCAACCGCTTCAGCTACGCCATCCGCAACGTCGTCGCCGAGGCGCGCCGGGTCGAGGCGGCGGGCACGAGCGTTCGCTACCTCAACGTCGGCGACCCGGTGGCCTTCGGTTTCGAAACGCCGCCGCATCTCATTGCCGCTGTCGAGCGGGCGCTCCGCGACGGCCACAACGGGTACGGACCATCGGCGGGGATCCCGGCGGCGCGCGAAGCGGTGGCCGCCGAATACACGAGTCGCGGCTTTCCGGTGTCTGCCGGTCGCGTGTTCATGACCGCGGGCACGTCGGAAGCGATCGAGTTCGCGCTCACGGCGCTCGTCGACGAGGGCGGCGAGGTGCTCATGCCGATGCCGACCTATCCGCTGTTCACGGCGGTGCTCGGCAAGATCGGCGGGCAGGCGCGCTTTTACCGCTTGGATCCGGCGCGGGCGTGGATGCCCGACCTCGATCATCTGCACAGCCTCGTGACGCCGGCGACGCGCGCGCTCGTCGTCATCGATCCGAACAACCCGACCGGCGCGTGCTACTCCGTGGCGACACGGCGCGCGCTGCTGGACTTTGCCGATCGCCACGGCCTGCCGGTCCTGGTTGACGAGGTGTATGGCGATCTTGCCTTTGCCTACGACGGCGTCCATCCGCCGATGGGCAGCCTCGGGCCCGACGTGCCGATCGTGTCGTTCGCGGGTCTGTCGAAGGGCTACCTTGCGCCCGGCTGGCGGACCGGCTGGATGGCGATCGGCCGCTCGCCGCAGCTCGACAGCCTGGTGGGCGCGGCCGAGAAGCTGGCGGACGGCCGGTTGTGCAGCACGGTGCCGATGCAGTTCGCGGTGGCGGCAGCGCTCACCGGCGATCGCTCGCACCAGGTGTCGTTTCGCGCGGCCCTGAAGGAACGCGCGACGGTGACCTTCGAGAAGCTGTCGGCCATTCCCGGCATCACGTGCGTCGCGCCGACCGCGGCCTTCTACGCGATGCCGAAAATCGCGCTGCCGCCCGGCCGGACCGACGAGGACTACGTGCTCGCGCTGCTGCGGGCGACCGGCGTGCTCTGCGTCTACGGGTCGGGCTTCGGCTTGCCCGCCACGGATGGGTTCATGCGCATCGTGTTTCTCGCCCCACCCGCCGAGCTTCGGACGGTCTACGGTCTGATCGCCGACTTCACGCGGGACTACCTCGGGCGATCCTGATCACACTCAGTACGTGGCGTCCGGCTTCAGCCGGACCCACGGACCATCTTAGGTAATGATCCCCGACCAAGAGTTCACGCGCCGCATGGTTCGGACCGTTCTGACGGTGACGGCGGTCGCCGTGGCGGTCGCGGCGATCTACGCCGCGCGCGACGCGTTGATGCTCATCTACGTGGCCGCGCTCATCGCGATGGGGTTTTCGCCGCTCGTCCGAATGATCGAGCGGCCCCACAGAGGGAAGCAGCGCCGGCGGATGCCGCGTGTGCTTGCCATCCTGCTGATCTATCTCGCCGTCATCAGCGCCTTCGTCCTGGTCGGACTGGCGGTCGTGCCGCCGCTCGTCGATCAGGCGACCACGCTGTGGTCGGACACGCCGCTGTACTTCAACCGCTTTCAACAGTTCCTCATTCGTTACAAGCTGACGACCGACAGCGTGACGCTGCAGGAAGCGGTGGAAAATGCGCCGGCCGGCACCGGCAACGCCGTCAATACCGTCCTCGGCGCCATTTGGCGCGTCATCGGCGGCGTGTTCGGCCTGATCACCATCCTGATTTTGACCTTCTATCTGTTGATCGAAGCCGAGTCGCTTTTCAACTTCGTGACGCGGTTCGTGCCGAGGCCCGAGCGCGCGCACTTCGCGACGGCGTCGCGCGAAGCGGTCATGAAAGTGAGCGCGTGGCTGGGTGCGCAGTTCATCCTGGCCGGCGTCATGGGTACCTTTGCCGCCGTCGGTCTGGCCTTGATGGGCGTCCCGTACTTTTACGTGGTCGCGCTGGTGGCCGCGATCGGCGAAACCATCCCGATCGTGGGGCCGATCGTCGGCGGCGCCACCGCGGTGGTCGTGGCGCTCACGGCGTCGCCGACGCTCGCGCTTCCGGTCGGCGTCTATTTCCTCGTGCTGCACCAGCTCGAGTCGAATATCCTCGTGCCGAAGATCATGGAACGGCGCGTCGGCGTCAGCCCCGTCACCGTCATCATCGCGCTGCTCATCGGCGGCGCGCTCTGGGGGTTTGTCGGTGCGATTCTCGCCATCCCGACCGCGGCGATTCTGTCGGTCGTCGTCGAAGAGCTCACTGCAGGCGCGGGATCCGAGAATTCGAATTAAACTAACCAGGTGGGCAGAACTAAAGTTCCGCGCTACGACGCGACGGCAGAACTAACGTTCCGCGCTACGACGCGACGACAGAACTGACGTTCCGCGCTACGGCGCGACGGCAGAACTAACGTTCCGCGCTACGACAGTCCACGGCGGACCTAACGTTCCGCGTTACGAGCGAGCCACCGTGCGTCGGAGTCGTAGCGCAGAACATTGGTTCTGCCGTGCGTTCTGGGGTACCTTCGAAGATCCATGCGCTCCGATGCGCTCAGTTTCCTCACTGCCGAGCTCGAGACGCTCAAGCAACAAGGGCTGTATCGCCGTCTGCGCGTGCTGGAAGATGAACAGAAAGCCAAGACGACGTTCGATCGCCGCCAGGTCGTCAACCTTTCGGCGAACAACTACCTCGGCCTGACGACGCATCCGAAGCTGCGAGCGCGGGCGCTCGAGGCGACGCGCGCGCTCGGCGTCGGCTCGGGATCGGTGAGGACCATCGCCGGCACCATGGCCATTCACTTGGAGCTCGAACGACGGCTCGCGGAGTTCAAGAAGACCGAAGCCGCGGTCGTCTTCCAGAGCGGGTTCGCCGCCAACGCCGGCACCGTCGCCGCCGTGCTCACGAAAGACGACATCGTCGTCTCCGACGAGCTGAATCACGCGAGCATCATCGACGGATCGCGGCTCAGCCGCGCCACGATCAAGGTGTTTCCGCACAAAGACGTCGACGCCGCACGCAGGATTCTCCGGGAGCTGCCGGCGAGCCAGCGCACGCTGCTCATCACCGACGGCGTCTTCAGCATGGACGGCGACCTCGGGGCGCTGCCCGAGTTGTGCGCGCTCGCCGAAGAGTTCGGCTGCATCATGATGGTCGACGACGCGCACGCGAGCGGCGTATTCGGACAGAACGGCCGCGGCACAGTCGATCATTTCAAAATGCACGGTCGCGTCGATATTCAGGTCGGCACCTTGTCGAAGGCCATCGGCGCGCTCGGCGGCTACGTGGCTGGCAGCCGGGCGCTCATCGAGTTTCTCTACCACCGCGCGCGGCCGTTTCTCTTTTCGACGTCACATCCGCCGGCCGTGGCCGCCGCGTGCCTCGCGGCGCTCGACGTGCTGATGGAAGAACCCCAGCTCATCGAGCGGCTGTGGGAGAATACACGCTTCTTCAAAGCGGGCCTCAAGGCGCTCGGGTTCAACACCGGTCCGAGCGAAAGCCCGATCACGCCAGTCATCGTGGGGGATGGTACGCTGGCGTTGAGGCTGTCCGACCGGTTGTTCGAGGAAGGCGTATTCGCGCAGGGCATCGTGTTTCCGACCGTGGCGCGCGACAAAGCACGCGTGCGGACCATTGTCGCGGCGACGCACACGCACCAGGAACTGCAGTTCGCGCTCGACGCATTTGCAAAGGTCGGGCGCGAGTTAGGGATTATTTAATGGGAACGGGGTTCCCAGGGTTCCCAGGGTTCTCGGGGTTCTCGGGGTTCTTGCGGCGATTTGCGAAAGGTTCTGGAGCTTCGCAGATTCGTAGATACTTCATCAGATGTGCGTTGGCTTTGATCGCGCGGAGCGAGAGACGCCTGAGGCGTTCGTGATGAGCGATTTCCAAGTAGCCGCGGTCGCGCCCGTCGAGAAGATGGTTTTTCGTTTCGTGGAGCGATCCTGCCGCGATCTGGAGAAAGCGCGCGAACTCGGTGGGCCGATAGCGGCCAAAGCCTTCCGCCGTGTTGCGGGTCGCCGACCGAGATGATTCCCGAATCTGATCGCGGTATTTGAAATCGCGCGATGCAGGTCCTGTGGCAGTAAATGCAAAGACCTCCCGCTGGAGTTCGTAAGCAAGCTGCCAGGCAATGAGATCCTCGAATCGACGTACACCCATAGCGGACGCGGAAGCACGAAGCGGGCCAGGTGTATAAAGGATCCTAAGAACCGTTGCGAACTCCGAGAACCATGCGAACCTGGAGAAGCTGGAGAACCTTGAGAACCTCGAGAACCTCGAGAACCTTGAGAACCTTGAGAACCCTGCTTGCTTTATCAGCCGCGTTAGCTCTGTCCGCCGGCCACGTGGACCTTCGCGCGCAGCAGCAGCCGCCGCAGCCCGACCCCGTCCGTCTGCTGCTGCAGCGGATCGAACGAATCGCGCAAACCGGAGACGCGGACGGCTACCTGCGGCTGCTCGCCGGCTCGGCCGACCGCGATCGCGCGATCGATTTCGGGAGCACCGAGTTTGGGCCCGGCGCCACACGCGCCGTCGTACAAGAGGGCGATCGCCAACCGCTCGGCGGCACGCCGGACGGCGACGGCTATCGCCTCATCGTCCAGGCCTTCGTCGAGTACGGCGCGCGCGCGCGCTTCACCACCTGGCGCATCGACGTCATGCGCGTCGACGATGACTGGCGCGTCTTCGACCAGGAGCGCCTGACGGCCGTGGAACACCTGTACCGGTTGTCGATCAATACCGCGAAGCAGTTCGATGCGCACGACGTGACGATCGCCGCCGAGGACCTCGAGCTGACGCTCGCCACCGGCAGCGTGTTCGTCGCCGACACCGACCTCGGGGTCACCGGCCTCGTGCTGCTCGGCCGCGGCCAGATGCGGTTTCATCCGACGCCGGAGACGGAAAAAGGCCAACTGAGGATCTTCTGCGGCGCCGAGACAATCGACACGCGCTTCGACGCGGCCTTCATTCGAATCAACCCGGGAGACTTCGACCGGCTCGTGGCCGCCGACCGCCTCACGGCGCGGGTCGTCGATGCGCGCGAGCTGCGGCGCGCCGACGACGTGTTCCGCGACGAAGTGTCCAAGTCGTACGACCTCGATCTGGGCGAGTTCAGCCGCGAGTCGTGGTCGCTCTTGCCCGAGGGCGGCGACTTCCTGGCCGAGATCCGCACGCGCCGCTTCGACACGCTGACCTACGCCCGTTCGCAGGCCCAGCCCGAAGACGTGAATCTGTTCGAGCGCAAGAAGCGCCGCAACATCTCGCTGTACGCGTCGGACGAAAAGCTGGCGGGCCGTGGGCGTTTCTACAACGAAGACGAGCTCGCGGAGTACGACATCCTCGACTACAACCTCGACGTCACGGTGTCACCCGATCGTCTCTGGCTGGACGGCCGCGCGCGCCTGCTCCTCAAAGTGCGATCGTTCCAGATCAACACCATCACGCTCCGCCTCGCCGATTCGCTCGTCGTGCGATCGATCGCCAGCGACGAGCTCGGCGGACTGTTCGCCATCCGCTTGAAAGATCAGAACAGCGTCCTCGTCAAGTTGCCGACGGCGGTGTCGCACGATACCGTGCTGACGCTGACCCTCGTCTACTCCGGCCGGCGCGAGCCGCAAAACGAAGATCGCGAAACGCTCGCGCTCCAGCAGCAGCGGTCTTCATCGCAGATCGAAGACGCACGGCTCGTGGCGGAGCCGAGCTTCCTGTACAGCAACCGCAGTTATTGGTATCCGCAAGCGCTGGTCACCGACTATGCGACGGCGACGCTTCGCGTCACGGTGCCCGCGACGTTTGATTGCGTCGCGAGCGGCGATCTCGAACCTGGGTCGCCGACGCTCGTGGCCGCCAACGACAGCACGCCGGCGAGGGGCAACAGCACGCCGGCGAAAAAAGTGTTCATGTTTTCCGCCACGCAGCCGCTGCGCTATCTCGCGTTCGTCGTCAGCCGGTTCGTCCGGTCGGACACAGCGACCGTCGCCTTGACGTATCCGTCGTCCCCGGGCGACCGCGCCGGCGACGAGACGGCCGCAAGAAGCGGCGCCTACTACAGCAGCCTGGATGTGACGGTCGAGGCGAACCCACGGCAGGCCGGGTCGAGCGACGACCTGATGGAGCGCGCCGCCGATATCGCGCAGTTCTACGCGTCGCTGGTCGGCGATTGCCCGTACCCGAGCTTCACGATCGCGCTCCTCGAAAACGATCTGCCCGGCGGCCACAGTCCCGGCTACTTCGCCGCGCTCAACCAGACGCTGCCGACCTCGCCGATGGTGTGGCGCAACGATCCGGCGGCGTTCTCCGACTATCCGGAATTTTTCCTCGCCCACGAGCTGGCGCATCAGTGGTGGGGGCAGGCGATCGGCTGGCGCAATTACCACGAGCAGTGGTTGAGCGAAGCGTTCGCGCAGTACTTCGCCGCGCTGTACGCGGATCGGCATCGAGACGCCGACGTGTTTGCCGGGATGATGCGGCAGATGCGCAAGTGGGGCATGGACGAGTCCGATCAGGGGCCGGTGTATCTCGGCTACCGCCTCGGCCACATCCGCGGCGAGGGCAAAGTGTTCCGCGCGCTCGTCTACAACAAGGGCGCGGTCGTGCTGCACATGCTGCGCCGCCTGGTCGGCGACGATGCGTTCTTTCGCGGCGTGCGGCGCTTCTATCACTCGTCGCGGTTCCGCAAAGCCGGCACGGAAGATTTCAGGCTGGCGATGGAGGCGGAATCAGGATGGCAGCTCGAACGCTTTTTCGAGCGGTGGATTTACGGATCGACGCTGCCGCGCGTGAAGTTCAGCTACCGCGTGGAGGGGAGCGACGTCGTGCTCCACGTCGAACAAGTCGGCGAGCTGTTCGACCTGCCGCTGACCGTGACGCTCCAGTACGTCGACAAGAAGCGCGTCGACGTCGTCGTGCCTGTGACCGCGCAAGTCGTCGACATGCGGGTGGCGCTCGCCGGCGCGCTGCGCGCCGCCAGCGTCAGCAGGGATGATGGGACGATGGCGGAGATTGTCAAGAATTGAATCGGGGTTCGCAGAGTTCTCGCCTATTGCAAATAGATCGCCGCGACCCGCGGTTCGCCGCGCCGCTCGAACGGCTCGAACACGAGAATGAACCGCGTGCCGGACAGCTCGTAGGACCGCACTTCGCGCGGCCCGAGCGGGCCGCCCTCCACCGTCGTCTTGACGAGGACCACGCCGGCATCGAGCCGCGACACCGCGGCGTCGGCGCGATCGCCGACCCGGATTTCGTTGGCCGCGCCGAGCATCAGCGCCGGCACCGACACGGCCTCGGGCGGCACCGCCTCGCTCGCCACCGCCGGTGGTTCGGCCGGGCCCGAAAACGCCCGCGGCAGGCCGCGCAGCTCGCGCACGACGAGCGATCCGACCAGCAGCGTCGCGGCCAGAAACACCGCGGCCGTCAGCCATTCTCCACTGGAGCCGAGGCGAGGGCGAGTGGCCAACAGAACGGCCTCCTTGAACAGCCTTCTCAATGACGAATCTAGGCGCGCCGCCCGCGGTTGTCAAATCATCGAGCGTCCCTGATATGATCTTTGACGAGCGCGATCCGACGTGGCGTCCGGCTTTAGCCGGACCAAGAGATCGCCTGGAGGCGGACGCCAGGGCGATTTCTTCACAGGCTTTTGAGGCTGTCAGGTCCGGCTAACCTGTCCGCCGACCTGTCCGCCGAAGCTTCAGCGGAGGCGGAAGCTTTGGCGGAGGCGGAAGCCGGACACGACGTACTGCCCAGCCGGTCGTATTGATGCGAATGCACACACCGCGCGCGTGCCTGATGTCGGTAGCCGCGTTGGCGACGCTTGCAGGCGTCGCCTACGCGCAGCTCCGCGCCGTCAAGGCAGAGATCACGCCGATCGTCGAGAGTACCGGCGTCCACGCGGGCTCGACCGTCCGAACGGCGCTGCAGGTTCGCCTCCCCGCAGGCTTTCACGTCCAGTCGAACAAACCGCGGGATCCGTTGCTCATCCCGACGGTCCTGACGATTGACGCGCCCGCGGGCGTCACGGCCGCCGAAATCGTGTTTCCACCGCCGACCGACCTGAACCAAATCGGGCAGTCGCAGCCGCTGGCCGTCTTTGAACAGGATTTCGCCATCGGCGTCCAACTTGCCTTGGCCGGCAACCTTCGCCCGGGCGAGATCGCCGTGCCGCTTCACCTCCGCTATCAGGCGTGCGACGAAACGACGTGTTACATCCCGACAACGGCCGAGGCACGATGGACGCTGCGCATCGTGCCCGCAAGGGTCGCGGTTGCTGCCACCAACAGTGATGTGCTCGATCGCATTGCGTTCGGCCGCGGCGAAGCGCCGACCCAAGTTGTCGCGCCCGTCGCGCCCCGGGCGGCGGCTCCAACCGGGGCTGATGCGGGCCTCGCCGCGCTCGACGATTTCACCGTGCTCGCGACAACGGGCGGCTACCTGGGAACCAGCGACTTTCTGCGGTTCGTTCACAACGCGGAGAGCGGAATCAAGGAGGCGGGCTGGTTCGAAGGACGCGGACCGCTGGCGATTCTGCTGATTGTGTTCCTGGGCGGCCTGGCGTTGAACCTCACGCCGTGCGTGTTGCCGATGATCCCGATCAACCTGGCCATCATCGGCGCCGGCGCGCGCGCCGGGTCGCGCAGCCGCGGCTTCCTGCTCGGTAGCGCCTACGGCGGAGCGATGGCGCTCGTCTACGGCGTCCTCGGGCTCATCGTCATTCTCACGGCCGGCACGTTTGGGACCATCAACGCCTCGCCGTGGTTCAACGCAGCAATCGCCGCCCTGTTTGTCGTGCTCGGACTGGCGATGTTCGACGTCATTGTGATCGATTTTTCGCGCTTCTCGAGCCGGTTCCACGCCGACGAAAAGAGCCGCGGGACGTTCCTGCTCGCATTCACCATGGGCGCCGTGGCCGCGCTGCTCGCGGGCGCGTGCGTCGCTCCGGTCGTGATTCAAGTCGTCCTGTTCTCGAGCAACCTCTACGCGACAGGAACGACGATCGCGCTCGCGCTGCCGTTTTGCCTCGGCGTCGGCATGGCGGTGCCCTGGCCGATCGTCGGCGCGAGTCTGGCGGCGCTTCCCAAGCCGGGCGCCTGGATGGTTCGCATCAAGCAGGCCTTTGGCGTTCTGATTCTCGCCACCGCCGCGTACTACGGGTATGTCGCCTATGGTCTTGTCTCGAACCGCTGGGTCGACGCCTCCGCGGTGACGTCGAGCGTTCAGGAAAAGCTGAAGGCCGGCTGGCATGCGTCGCTCGCCGAGGGTCTGACGACCGCCAGGCGCGAGCAGAAGCCGGTGCTGATCGATCTCTGGGCCACGTGGTGCAAGAACTGCCTGACGATGGACAAGACCACGCTGGAGAATCCGGAGGTGATCTCGGCGCTCGCCGGCTACGTCAAGATCAAGTTCCAGG
>JAHFUJ010000408.1 GCA_023265105.1 Acidobacteriota bacterium | reverse complement strand
TGCTTCGATTCGAGATCCATGACTCCCAGGGCGGAGAGATGCGCCACCTTGCCCTTGCGCGCCACGATCGTGACAGCGCCCGCGAGATCGCCGGCCGCGATGTGCCGCTGAATCATCTGGCTGATGCGCTGAAGTCGCTCCGACGACAACCCGACCTCTTCCGGTTTCACCGGCGGGGAGGACGCGGTCACGACCGACAGGGCCAGCATGGTGAACAGAAGGGACGAGGCGAAAGCAGTCTTCATGAGTTGGTCTCCTGTGCGCCTGATTATCGCTCACTTGGCGAAGAACTACCGCCACTAGGAAAGACGATAGGCCGCATTAGCACCGTCTGCTGGGCCTCCACAGAAGAGCCGGACTCTCGCCGGGCTCTTGGAGCGGTCCTTGTCGTCCCGCATGCTGTGCCACTAGACCTCGCGAAAAATCAACTCGTTTTGACATTCGTCCAGCAGCCATGCAGCAAGCCGGCCGTTTTCTACAGCGGTCGGTTGTGAAGTTAGTTGTGAAGCGACTGGCAAATGCGGCCAATGCAATGTACACTTAAAAAGCTCAGGAACGATTCCTATGGTCAAAACCGTTAATCTCAATACGGACATTCCAGCGAACCGCGAGCTTCGCATCACGTTGCCGGCGGATGTACCGGTCGGTCCGGCCGAAATTGTTCTTGTGGTCTCGTCGTCCGATCGTGCGATCGGCCGCACGCTTGGCGATTTCGGCCACTCGGAATTTTTCGGAATGTGGCGGGACCGCTCGGACATCACTGACAGCGCTCCGTTTGCTCGCGACTTGCGCTCCGAAGGCTGGAAACGCTCTGCGTAAATGATCCTCGTTGACACCGACGTGTTGGTCGACTGTCTGCGAGGAACCGATGCCGCCAAGCAGTGGATTGAGCGGGCGTCGTCCGAAGCCCTGGCGATACCGGGCGTTGCCGCGATGGAACTCGTCATCGGCTGCCGCCACCAAGCCCACCTTCAACAAATCCAGAAATTTCTCGGCACGTTTTCGGTTACATGGCCCGATGCAGCCGATTCGGCAAGAGCCTACGAGTTGCTATTGACG
Organism: Acidobacteriota bacterium; assembly: GCA_023265105.1. Lineage (GTDB taxonomy): Bacteria > Acidobacteriota > Vicinamibacteria > Vicinamibacterales > CAVVIG01 > JAHFUJ01. The sequence goes on along the minus strand of JAHFUJ010000408.1, from coordinate 2,511 downwards.
CACCGCTTGACCTCCGGGCTGGGCATCCCCGATTGCTTGATCGCCGCGATGGCGCTCAATCGCAAAGCTCTCTTGTGTACCTTCAATTCAAAACACTTTGGCGTCATCGCCGGTCTGGACGTTCAGCAGCCTTATACCCGCCCGCATCAACCGTCGGCAAGTTAATTCGCAGCTCTCAATGCCATAGGAAGTTCGAAAGCGAGCCGTCGGTGAACTCATCCCGACCTTTTCGAGCCGGATGACGGCGGTCAGCAACCTTGCATCTTCAGGGAAGTCTTGGATAGATTACGCACAAGTGTCCGGAGGCTGAAATGAAAAGGTTCATCAACGCCGCTATGTTGATCGCTCCGTTCGCCGTCAGTGCGCCGCTCCTGGCGCAGTGGGCGCCTTATCCCACACCTGGAGTTCCCAGGTTGCCCAACGGACAACCCAATCTGGAAGCGCCGGCGCCACGGACACCGGACGGCAAGCCGGATCTTTCGGGAATCTGGCAGATTGTCCGGACTCCTGTGGACCAAACTCCTGCCGCCTTCCTCGGCGGGGGTGCCACTGCGAACGCACCGCCGACGACGGCTCTGCCTCCGAAGGTATCTCTCGACGAGATCGCTCCTGCATCGTTCAGGGACAGCGGCTCGGGATTCAAGGATGGTCTGCCGTTAACACCTTGGGCTGCAGCGCTCGTCAAGCGCCGCATGGCGGATTTCAGCAAAGACAACCCCGATGCGCATTGTCTGCCGATGGGGATGATGCAGTTTCACAATCACCCTCAACCTCGCAAGATCGTCCAGACCCCCGGGCTGATCATCATTGTTTACGAAGCAAACTTCGGCCTTCGGCAGATATTCATGGACGGACGGCCCTGGCCCAATCCCACCAGGGATCCGGAACCGTGGTGGTATGGCTACTCTGTCGGAAAGTGGGAAGGCGATACGCTGGTCGTCGAGACGACCGGCTTCATCGAGGACGGCTGGCTCGATATCAACGGCAACCCGTTGACGGAGGCCGCGAAAGTGACCGAACGGTTCCGTCGAGTGAGCTACGGAAATCTGGAAATCGATGTCACGGTCGACGACCCGAAGGCCTATGCCAGACCGTGGACCGTCAAGGTGAAGCAGCGCATTCTGCTCGACTCGGAGCTGATGGAGTTCATCTGCATAGATAAGGACGCCGTGCACTACGTCGGCGGAAAATAGATCCGGTTCAGTCTTCCTTCCACGGGTTGTTGGCAAACACGGCCAGCTCCGGCCACAACGCACGGCGAGGCATGGTGAGCGCCGCCATGATCGTCCCGCCGATGTCCTCGGCGTACAGCTTGTTTGGGTTGTTGCGACCGGCCTTGCCGCCAAAATTGGTCTGGACTTCCGACGGACACACACAGGTGACCCGGATCCCGTGTGGTCGCAGCTCCGCTTGCCAGCACTGGCTGATGCCTCTCACGGCCCACTTGCTGGCTCCATAGGGCGTGCCGGTCGCGGCACCCTTCATGCCGGACGTCGACGCAATATTCACGATGTCGCCCTCCCCCTGCGCCTTCATCAGCGGCACGACCCGATTCGTGATGTCCACCAGGCCGAAGACGTTGGTCTCGAACATCCTCCTCATCGCGTCGATGTCGAGGGCCCCAATCTCCGCCCTGTAGGCGTACCCGGCGTTGTTGACGAGGACGTCAATCCCGCCCATCCGTTCCCGGCACGCCTCGACGGTCCTGGCATTGTCGTCTCCCACTGATACGTCGGCGCGCAGTCCATGCGCGCCCGTCTTCCGTGCCACGTTCTCGATGAGTTGCTCGTTACGCCCCGTGAACACGACGTCGTGGCCGGCCGTGCACGCCAGCTCGACGATGGCCGCGCCGATCCCCTGACTGCCACCGGTGATGAGAAAACGGCTTGCCTGCATGGAATGATTCCTCTCGTTACGTTGACGCTTCGTGACGTCCTCCTGTCCGGCCCGTAGACGCAGCGACGCCAATCATGGCCGAACCGGATGGGGCTAGCTTGGCGGCACCTCTATGCCGTGCTTCCGTGCGATCGCGACGATTCTCTCAAGTTCCGGCAGCGCCGGCGGCGCGGGCCGGACCGACGGGTCTGTCGCAGGCTTGCCCGCTTCCTCAATGAACCGTTCCACTCCCGCAGGCACCTGAATCACAAGAGCTCTCGCCGAAGCGCCTCCGCCGGCGCGGTGCGTGTGCACCACGCCCCGTGGAAGATGGACGAACGCTCCCGCGCGAGCGGTGAACGCCTGGCCGGCCAACGAGAAGTCGAACGTACCCTCGAGGATGTAGAAGCTCTCGTCGTTGTTGCGATGGATGTGAGGCGGTGGACCGAGCTCCGGTCCTGCCGTGAGCTCTGCGACTGTGAACGCTCCGTTGGTGTCGTCGCCGACGACCTTGAACGTGTGCAGATCGGTGAGCAGCCAGAAAGACTTCCCTTCGCCTTTGCCGACGTGAACCCCGCCTTGCGTTAATGATGGTTGCGACACGGTCAGTCTCCTTCCTCAAATGCCGGTCGGCGC
>JAHFUJ010000099.1:12283-14718 GCA_023265105.1 Acidobacteriota bacterium | reverse complement strand
GCCATGCTCAGTCCCTCCGGAACCGCTGCCGATGTGCTCCGTCTGGCACTTCATCGACACGTTCAGTTCTGCGTATCCGAGGTCATTCTTCAGGAATACGAGGAAGTCCTGCGCCGCCCCAAATTCCGGCGTGAGCCCCAGGTCGTCTCGGGATTGTTGAAAGCGATCCGGGTAGTCGCTGAACTGGTCGAGCCTACGGCGACACTTGCTGTCTCTTCAGATGCCGTTGACAATCGCTTTCTGGAATGCGCCGCGGCAGCCAAAGCCGACTACGTAGTCACGGGAAACACCCGACACTTCCCCGCCGCATGGGGTCGAACGCGCGTCGTCACGGCGAGGGAACTGATCGAATTGGTCACGCCGAAGGCCTGACGAGCGTCGACTTCGGGACACGTCTTCTCGGGTCGGCCACCGGCGATTGAACTCGAGCGGCTGGCCGTCAAGGGAGCGGCGTGGTACGGTGGTGAGATGCCTCTGGTCTCACTGGACCGTGTCTCGATCGCGTACGGACATCTGCCGTTGCTCGACGAGATCGCGCTGCAGGTCGAGCCGCGCGAGCGGCTCGCCGTCATCGGTCCGAACGGCACAGGCAAATCGACGCTGCTGAAGATCATCAGCGGCGAGGTGCCTCCCGACTCGGGCACGGTCTGGCGCGAGCCGGGCATCCGCCTGGCGCGGCTGGATCAGGACGTGCCGCTCTCCGCCGACCGTCCGGTCTTCGATGTCGTCGCCGAGGGCCATACCCATCACAGCGCCGACGATGAGCACTGGATCCGCGAACACCAGGTCGATCTTGTCCTGTCGCGGCTGAATCTTCCCGGCGACGCCATCGTCGACACGCTGTCGGGCGGCTGGCGCCGCCGGGTGCTCTTGGCGCGCGCCCTGGTCGGACAGCCAGACCTGCTGCTCCTCGATGAGCCGACCAACCACCTCGATATCGACGCCATCACCTGGCTCGAGGATTTCCTGGCGAGCTATGCCGGCGCCGTCATGTTCGTCACGCACGACCGCACCTTCCTCCAGCGCCTCGCCACACGCATCGTCGAGCTGGATCGCGGACGCCTGACATCGTGGCCGGGCGATTACGCGACGTATCTGCGGCGGAAAGAAGAAGCGCTCGCGAACGAGGCGGCGGAGCAGGCGCGGTTCGACAGGAAGCTGGCGGAAGAAGAAGTCTGGCTGCGCCAGGGCGTCAAAGCCCGGCGCACGAGAAACGAAGGCCGCGTGCGTGCGCTGGAAGCGATGCGCGCCGAGCGGGCGGCGCGGCGCGAGCAGGTTGGAAATGTCCGTCTGCAGACCGCCGTCGCCGATGCGCAGGCGGAGCAGTCGGGAAAGATGGTGTTCGAAATAGACGAGGTGGGCAAATCGTATGCGGGGACGCTGGTCGTCAGCCATTTCTCGGCGCGGGTCATGCGCGGCGATCGGATCGGCCTCATCGGTCCGAATGGCGTTGGAAAGACGACGCTGCTACGGATGCTGCTGGGGGAGCTGACGCCGGACGAAGGAGAGGTCCGGCGTGGCGCGAACGTGCAGGTCGCCTACTACGACCAGCAGCGCGAGCAGCTCGATCCCGAGCAGACCGTCTTCGACACGATCGGCCAGGGCAACGACACGGTCACCGTCAACGGCCGCACGCGTCACGTCAACGGCTACCTGGGCGATTTTCTGTTTCCGCCCGAGCGCACGCGATCGCCCGTCAAGGCGCTGTCGGGCGGCGAGCGCAACCGGCTGCTGCTCGCGCAATTGTTCACCCGACCGGCGAACGTCCTCGTCCTCGACGAGCCGACCAACGACCTGGACCTCGAGACGCTGGAGCTGCTCGAGAGTCAGCTCGTCCAGTGGCTGGGGACGCTGCTGCTCGTCAGCCACGACCGCGCGTTTCTGGACAGCGTCGTCACGAGCACGTTCGTCTTCGAGGGCGAGGGCCGGGTGCAGGAGTATGTCGGCGGGTATGAGGATTGGGTGCGGCAGCGGACAGATAGCTCGCCACCACAGAGGACACAGAGGACAACGAGGACACGGACCGCGTCCCCCGTGGTGGAGATTTCTCGCCAACCGAAGAAGCGTTCATACAAGGAGCAGCGCGAGCTGGACGCCCTGCCGGCGCAGATCGAGGCGCTCGAGGCCGAGCAACGCGAGCTGAACGCGCGCATCGCGGGGTCCGAGTTTTACAAAGAAGGCGGCAGCGCCATCGCCGCGGCGCTCGCGCGGCTCGAGGCTGCCAGGCGTGAGCTCGATCATGCCTATGCGCGCTGGCACGAGTTGGAGTCACGGTCGCGATAAACGGGCGTGCGGCAGTGTATCAACGAGGAACTGGCAATCATCCCGGCGAGGTCCTGGACTCCTCGCCCTGCTACCGCAGAGTGAACTGGAAAGCGACCTCCGGCCTACTGGGCCTGTGGTCAGCGATCTCAGGTCAACCAAGCCGGTGGCCC
>JAHFUJ010000099.1:0-12183 GCA_023265105.1 Acidobacteriota bacterium | reverse complement strand
GCCACAGATTCGTTGCGTTGCTGGGTGCCGTGACGTCCGTGATCGCGGTCGTGTGGCTGGCGCCGGTGTCCGTCGCGGGCCAGAGCCCGACGGCCGTGGCCAGGGCAAAGGCCCCCGTGAACACGACAGCTGCGGCGAGTGCGTACATCCCACCGAAGACGCCGTGGGGCGACCCCGATCTGCAGGGAATCTGGAATAACTCCACCGGCACTCCCTTGCAGCGGCCCGAGAAGTTTGGAGACAGGACGGTGCTCGAGGAAGCCGAGGCGGAGCAATTTGAAGAGGAATTGGCGAAAACCCAGAATCGTGATAACCGCGACGGCGGGGCTGAAGCCCAGGTCATCCAAGGGTACAACGACTTCTGGACGGACCCAAGGAGGAGAGAGCTCCTCAAGGACAGGCGATCGTCGCTGATTGTGGATCCGCCGGATGGGAGAATTCCTCCCCTCGTGCCCCCCACGTCGGAGGTGGTGAAGATCAGGGCCGCCCGCGCAGAAGCGGCCGTTCGTGTCGCCGCCGGCAGGCCCGACGATCCGGAGGACTTCGGCCTGGGCATGCGTTGTATCGTTCGGAACGACCTGCCGCCGCATCTTTCTGGTCTGTACAACAATAATTTTCAGATTTACCAGAGTCCCGGATACGTGACAATCCAGGCCGAGATGATCCACAGCGCTCGGATCATCCCCGTGGACGGGCGTCCGCGGCCGGGAAAAGACCTCCGCCAGTGGCAGGGAGTCGCGCGTGGCCACTGGCAGGGCAATACGTTGGTCGTGGAGACCAGCAATTTCCGGAAAGACGTGGGGGCGACCTACCGGAATGCCGATCCCGACAGCTTCACGCTCGTCGAACGGTTCACGCGGGTCGGCGCCGACAGGATCGACTACGAATTCACGGTCTCGGACCCGGCGACGTGGACGAAACCCTGGACGGCAAGGGTTCCCTGGAAGCCGGCGGACGGTGAGATCTATGAGTACGCCTGCCGCGAAGGGGATTTCGACATCCGCCACCTCCTGCAAATGGCTCGCAAGCTGGAGAAGGCCGAGAAAAGTGACCAGCCCAGGAATTGAGCAGTAAGGCCAGCTTCTAAATACAGAGGACACGGCAAGACTCGTATAGCCTGCCTTTGGATAAGCGTCGCACCCCGAGGAGCTTCAATGAGAACAAAGGTGGCTTTGTTGATGGGAGGTCTTTCGTTGGCAGCGGCAGCGCCGGGCCTTGCGCACCATGCCTTTTCCGCTGTCTTTGATGCGACCAAGAAAGTGGCAGTGACCGGGACGGTGACCAAGTTCGAATGGATGAATCCTCACATCTGGTTTTATTTTGATGTGAAAGAGACAAACGGGACCGTCACGTCCTGGCAGTGCGAAGCCGGACCGCCCAATTCGCTCATCCGCCAGGGATGGAACCGGAATTCGTTGAAGATTGGCGAGGTTGTCTCCGTCGAAGGTTCTGGTGCGAAGGATGGGTCCAACACCTGCAGCGTCAGCTCCGTGAAAGCATCTGACGGCAGGAGGTTGTTTTCCGGTCAGGCACAACAATGACAAAAAATCGCTTCGTGGCATCGCGGTGGCTTGTGGCGGCCACGCTCGCCATATTGGCCGCGGCCGCGCCCCTTCAATCCCAGGGTCGAGGCGCGGCTCTGGCGCCCGTCATCCCGCCCGAGGGCGCTCCGAAGGGACCGATCCCGCGCCTGCCGAATGGTAAACCAGACTTCAGCGGGACCTTCGACCACCCCCGCGTTGCGGACGTGACCAAGCCTGTAAACGGATGCACGAGCGGTCCGGGATGCGTTGCGGTCACTGACACTCCCGAGATTCCATATACGCCGTTCGGAGCAGCGGAAGACAAGAAGGAGCCGAAGTTTGACTACGGATTGTATTGCCTGCCCTGGGGATACGTCCGGTCAACCGAGACCCCGTTCCCGCATGGATACATCCAGAACAACAATCAGCTGGTGATCCTGTGGGAGCAGGATAATTTTTTCCACGTGGTCCCGACAGACGGGAAGCCTCTTGCCAGGGACCTGGAACCGACATGGATGGGGACGTCAGCCGGCAGGTGGGAGGGGGATACCCTCGTGATCGAAACGGGCGGCTTCAACGCCAAGACCTGGATCGACACCGCTGAACACGTCTTCAGCGATCAATTGAATGTGTTGGAACGCATGTCGTACATAGACCAAGACCACATCAGGTATGAGCTGACGATGACGGATCCGAAGATGTGGACGAAGCCAATCAAGAATACGCGAATTTTTTCGCGCATGAGTACACCGCTGTTGGAATACTCCTGCGAAGAGAACAACAAGGAAATCAGAGAGGGTTTTTATCTGGAGAACAACCCCCTCAAGAAGTAACTGAAACACTTGGTTCTTCGGTTCTACTTCCTGGCCTGTTCGACCATCCCTTTGATTCGCTCGATGTTGTTCGTTCGTATCGGGCACGTACTGTCGGTCGCGACGCACTGCGCCAAGGTCATACCGCAGCCACAGGTGCAACGTGCCGCATTCGCCGCCCGCAGCGCGCTGACCTTCTGCGCCTGGTTGAGCACGGAAAAATCCACGACGGCAATGTTGACATCGTCGTAGGCAACGCCCGACATCTGCGACACGCCGTAGACGACCAGCGCGAGCACCGCAGTGGCCCCGACCCACTTGAGAAGCTGCTTGGACCGGCGCAGCGCCTTTGCGCGCCGCGCGTGCTTCAGGGCGCAACAATCCCTGTATTTTCTGCCGGAACCGCAAGGACAGGGTTGGTTGGGCTTGGCTCTTGACGGTTTTTGCATTCCGTCATTCTGGCCCATTTCCGGGTCCCGAGTCCCGAAATCGAACCCAAGTCCTGCCGGACGCTCGGACGGGCCATCGAGCATCCTGATACGCTAGACGGATGCCCCATCGTTCAGCGCGGCCAAGCCGACTGCGTGCTGCTGGCCCGGGATCTGCTGCGCGACCCGTACTGGCCGCTACGCGCCGCCCGCGATCTCGGTCGCGTGATTCGGTGGCCGTCACAATACCTGCGCGCCGCACCGGTCGAGGTACCGGCACGATGATCGCCAAGGGACGCGGCTGCCGGTACCTGTGCCTCGCCGCGATCTGCGGCGTTTACGCTTTCTCCTTTCCACTTGCCGCGTTGACCCCGACGATGACGACATGTGACGCGGCGAGCCCATTCGATACGGATCCAGACGACGTGGCCCTGCAGGCCTGCCTTGACACCTATGACTGGGTCTTGCTCAAGCCGGACCATCTCCCGAACTACGTCGGCTATCTCGTCAGCGACACGGTGAAACTCAAACGAACCGGCGCGCTGTTGACCACGGCCGACAACCCGCACAAAGCGACCATTCTTGCGGCTCCGAGCCTCAGCTCGTCCATCCTCAGAGCCAGCGGGATCAACAACTTCGAGATTTCGTTCGTCCGCTTCGACGGGAATCGTGCGAATCGATCGGTGCGCGACAAGCCGTGCGACGCGGGCCACAACTTTCGAAACGTGGAGCTGACCGGTGTCGGGTTCCACGTCCGATACGTGGAGTCGTTCGGTGCAGTGTGCGGGTCGGCGATGACCGTGGGCGACAGCTCCAATTTCGAGATTTACGGCAGCTCGTTCTATGACAACGGCCGGCAGCCGGAAGAAGCCAACAACATCGCCGGACTCTGGGCGGACGGATTGACGGTGTTCAAGTGCGACAACTCCACGATCCGGGATAATAACTTTTGGGACAACACGGACGTCGATCTTGGGGTCAACGGCGGGCCGTCGTGTTCGGTGTATCGAAACACCATCAGCCACTCGTCGAAGTACGCGTTTGCCGGATTGGTGGCGGGCGACCCCTCTCGCTCGGGAGGCGAGTTCAGCGACAACAGGGTGTCGGCCGGCTACAACCTGCTCGGATTCGGGATCCTCGTCGGGTGTCATCCCTGGCCGGCCTGCGGCGGCGGGTATGCGTCCAATCTGTCGGTGCACGACAACCGTTCCACCGGGGCCGTTGTGAATTTCGCGGTTGACGGTCTGAACGGCGGATCGGTCCGAAACAATTCGATGAGCGGTGCTCGAGGCGATCGCGTGCTCAACTGCCCCCGTGCGACGGCGGATTACACGGTCGGCCATGTCATCAACGTGGCCCCTCTTCAGAGCGGATACACCGTCCGCATCTTCGATGTCGGGTCGACCTGCCAGTAGCGGTATCCTGGTCATATGCGAATCACGAGAAGGGGCCTCGCGCGTTTCGTACGCCGTCTTGTCGTCCTGATAGGTCTATCTCTCGCTGCGTCGGACGCCCAGGCGCAGAAGCTGTCGATTCAAGGCGATCGCTTTGCCATCGATGGCACACCCAGGTTTCTGACGTTCATTACGTATTTCGGCGCGATGGGCGCCCCGAACGTGGTGGCCGACCTCCGCCTGATGCGAAGCCTCGGCTTTGACGGTCTCCGGATCTGGCCGAACCTGGACACCGGTCCACAGCTCATGAACCGCGATGGGTCGTTGCGTCCGGATGAGCTGAAACGACTCGTGTTCATTCTCGACCAGGCTCGCCTGGAGAACCTTGTCGTCGATGTCACCTTTACGTACGAGCACATCGCTGGAATGACTCCTGCCACGGCCCGAGTCGGCATTCTCGCTGCAACCGACGCCCTGCGCTCTTACGAGAATCTGCTCTTTGACATCGAGAACGAACGCAACGTCGGTGATCGCCGGTTCATGAGCGAAGCGAATGTGGCGAGCATCTTCGCCGGCATCAAGGCAACCGATCCGGCGCGGATCGCGACGGCCTCCAACGCCCCGGTGGACAACGCCCAGTACGCCGCGGATTTCACCGCGCGACTCGGCCTCGACGTCACCGCGTACCACGAGCCGCGGCCCGCGAACTGGTACACGTTCAACGTGACTCAGTCCGTGGTGCGCGCGCTCAGATCGAACGGCCGGCCGGCGTACCTCCAGGAGCCGATGACGACGCGGGACGACCTGTTCAGATATCCCTCCCAGGATCGGGCCGAGTACTTTCTGCAGGCGATCGCCAACGCCAAGCTCACTGGAGCCGCGGCCTGGTGCTTTCACACCGAAGTCGGCGTTGACTTCCGCACCGGTCCGCCGTTTCTCGAGGATCGGCTTCGGGCCTACCCGGAGCCCGAATGGGCGTTCGTCAGCTCGCTCATCCCGCGCGTCCTGCTCCAGGCCAACAACGGCGTCAACTACGTCGTGGCGGAGGGCGGTGGCGGCGGCGGCGTGCGGGCGGATCGGACGGCTGCCGGTCCCGGCTCCTGGGAGATCTTCAGCGCGTCTGTCCGGACGGGAGGGCCGCTCGTTTCGGGCGATCGCGTGGCGTTCACGACCTCCGACGGGATCCATTATCTGCAGGCGATTGGCGGCGGCGGAGCGGCGTTACGCGCTCTCGGTACGGCGGTTGGCCTGTGGGAAACCTTTGTGATCGAAAAGCCGGGTGGTGGAGTCATCTTGCATGGGGACGCGATCGCATTGCGCGCCAACGACACGCCGTGGTACGTCGTGGCGGAGGGTGGCGGTGGAGGAAATGTCAACGTGAACAGCGCCTCTCGAGGTGGATGGGAAACATTCAGAGTGGTGTTCGTGTCCCCGCACATTTCCGACAGCCTTCGTTGAACGTGAAGATCGCCATCTGCCTCCTTGCGGCGACAATGCTGGGGCTGCTGTTCACGGCGTGCGGCAAGAGCGCCGCGGCGCCCACGCCCACTCCCACGCCCGTGACGCCGGCGCCGCCGAGCTCCGCCTCGCTGGTCGTCACCTTTGGCGAGAATCCCGTGCCGTTCAGAAGCTCCGGGTGCAACGCGTCGACTCCGCAGGGATGGTACACAACCGCGCGTCTTCAGGAGACGGCTGGCGTGACCTTTACACCCAGTGCGTTCACGCAAAAACTCGATGGAACCGTGGCGGGCGTTCTCGCGGAGTCGTTCAACTCTCGATTTGGATCATGCTCCGGCAGCGCGTTCACTGGAGGCGCGATCCTGGCCGGTGGCGCGGTGTGCGGCGTCGTCGGCATCTGCACCACAAGCACGTTCGCCACCTATCAATTCGAGCTGACCGGCACCGACGCAAACGGCCACGCGCTCACGTTTGTCAGCCCCCTGCTTCAATTTGGTCCTCGCTGAAGCGAGTCAGTCCGTAGTGTCCGGCTTGAGCCGGACCGTCTCGCGCGCGCACGTCCAGTCACTTCGACCGTTCGACGACGTCGGTATACGTGTGCAACTGGCCTGCGCCGACGGCGTTCAGGAGACTGACCATGGGATCCAGAAGCTGCACCGAGTGGAGGTCCGGCGTCACGATGCCCGGTGGGTACAAGAATCCCGCGTTGAAGTACGCGCGGATGAACGTGCTGTGCTCGTTCAGTGGCAGGGCCGCCACGCTGGAATAGTAGTGCTGCCACGCGTCGCTCTGGAAGAGGTACTGCTCGACGTTTGAGGTGTAGAAATAGTTGACGGTCGCTCCGTGCTCGGTCAGGTACCGGCCGACGGCACGGATTGCTTTGTCCCCGCCGAAATCGCCCACAATCGGGATCAAGAGGTTGTTTTGCTCGACCTCGCGCAGCGTGCGGAAGTTCTGCTCGGTGGCCAGGTAGCTGTGATTCAAACCCGTCAAGTCGGTCGCCATCATCAGCTCGGCGTATGTCGGGAACCATCGGGCGGACCGCTGGCGCGGGAACGAGTAGCGAAGGTCCGGCCCTTCCGAAAAGAACGCACGGTAGACGTATTCGAGGCTTCGAAGGTCCTCCGCCGACAGCGGAAACCCGTGCCGCTCGACGAGTCGGTCCTCGACGTCCCGCAGATTCTTCTCGAACAGCGTCTCGTCGGCAGCCACGTCGTGGTACGCCTCGAAGAGGACCTTGGGTGTGGCGGATTCCTCGAGGCCGGCCGGTCTCGGGCGGGAGAACAAGCGAGACAGAAAATCGCCGCGATCGACCGACATCTCGACGACCGCCTTATAGAGGAGGTGCTGGATCAAATTCTGGCGCCGGATGTCGACGATGAACGCCATGCGTGGGCCGAGCGCGGTGATGTACGTGAAATTCTGATCCGGCCCCACGCCGAGATAGACCCCGTCGGGCGAGGCGCGCTTCTTCAGCTCGGGAATCACTTCCTGGTAGGTCATTTCATTCGACACGAAGTTGTCGGAGCGGAAGACGCCGCCGGGCTCCGAGAAATCGACGATCATCTGCCAGAAGGCGCCGTCGTTGAGCTGCCTGGGCAGCGTCTCGGTGGCGACCTGCGCGCGGGCGTCGAACAGCGTCGCGCCGGCCAGGCCCAACAGGACCGCGACAAGCCAGAATGCGTGGCGATGCCGCATCAGCGATGGGTGCTCAGAGGCTTCGCGCGAGGCGGAATCCATAGTCGTTGTAGCGGAAGGACGGATCGAGTTTGCTGCGCAAGGTGACGCGGCACATGGTGTGCACGTGCCGCCACGATCCGCCGCGCGACGCGCGCCGCACGCCATGGTCGGGGCCGGCGGGATTTCGCTCCGGCGATCGGCTGTAATAGTCCTTGTCGTGCCAGTCGGCGCACCATTCATGCACGTTCGTCGCGATGCCGAAGAGGCCGAAGTCGGTCGGCTCGCCGAGCATCACGGGCCACGGGGCCTGCAACGGACCGCGTCCGCCGTGTGGAATCCACTCGGGCATGGCGTCACCCCACGGGAAGAGCGCGTCCTGCCGCCCGCGCGCGGCGAATTCCCATTCGGCTTCCGTCGGCAACCGGACCGGGCGCCCCTCTTCCTCGGATCGCCACGCGCAATAGGCGACCCCGTCGTGCCAGCTCACGCCGACGACGGGGAGATCCGGTTGCGCAAAGGGGGGATGCGACCAGTCGCGGGGCGGCTCGTGCCCTGTCGCGTCCACGAAGCCCTCGTACTCCGCGCGTGTGACCGGACAGACGCCCAACTCGAAGCGATCGACGAAGACCTGATGGGGCGGCCGCTCGTCCTCCTGGCCGAGCTCGGTCCCCATGGTGAACCAGCCTCCCGCGATCGGCGCGAATGCCGAGGCGAGGATCGACGACCGCGAATCTGCCATGGCGCGTCCTGCCACGTCGAAGCCGGCACGCTCAGGCACGCAACCCCAGCAGCTTGCGGCCGTTGCCGTCGCCAAGGGCGCGAAGTTCCCTCGCGTTGAACACGCCGCCCTTCTCGATCCCCTCGATGGTTTGAAGCGCCGTGCGGAACGCAAAATCGGTCCCGAACAATATCTGCGACATCGGCACGAGTGTCTTCAACGCCCGCAGCGTCACCGGATGATAGGCCTGCGCGATGTCGTAGTAGAACCGTCTCAGATAGTATTCGGGACCATTCGGCACGGCCTCCGCCAGTTTGGGGTTGTTCTCGATGGCGCCGTAGAAACGCTGCGCGAACGCCACGAGGCTGCCGCCCGCATGCGACCAGATGATGGGCACGTCCTTGAACTTCTCCGCCGCGCCGGAAAACACCATCCGCCCGATCGCCCGCATCGTGTCGGTGCCGAGCTCGACCAGGCCCGCGTCGAATCCCGTGTTCGCGGGAAGCGCCTGGCAGCAGGGATTGCCGGCAGGATGCGTCTTGACCACGATCTTGCGCCGGTTGAGCTCCTCGAACAGCGGGTCGAACATCGGATCGCCGAGAAACTTGGTGCTCTGATAACTGGTCAACAGATGCACGCCGTTGGCCTTGAGCGTGCCGATGGCGTAATCCATCTCGCGCAACGACGCGTCGATGTTGGGCATGGGCAGATTGGCGAACATGCCGAAGCGAGCGGGATAATCCGAAATCGTCTTCGCCATCGATTCGTTCGAGTCACGGACCGCTTTGTTGATCGCGGCCTGGTCTGCGCCACCCGGGGCGCCGCCTTGCGACATGAGGCCGATCGCCACGCCGCCCTCGTCCAGCATCTCGAGGATCTGCTGCACGGAGCCCGCGCGGCGGCCGCCTGGAGTATTGCCGCCGCGCCCCGTGGGCTGGGCGGCCGCCGCCGCCGCTCCGCCGAAGTGGAGGTGGAAGTCGATGAGCGTCTTCGCGCGCGTGGGAGCCGCCAGGGCAAACAACTCGGATTTCGACAGGAGGCCGCTGGCGCCAAGCGCCGCGGCGCCGGCAAGGAGATCTCGGCGTGATAGGTTCATGGGTTCCTCACCGTTCGGCCGGCCACTGTCTGTCGATGGGCTTCGCAGGATCGGCGGTAATCTGCAGCTCCGCGCAGTGGTGATACGTGAAATTGCCGGGGTTGTTGATGCCATGTTCCGCCATGAACTGCACGACCTGGAGCGTGCACTTCTTGCAGTTGATGTTGGGCACCTGAACATCCGTTTCGAAGGGCGCGTCCACTTTCGCGGTGTGCACCCACAGGCCGTCGGCGAGCACGGGCATTTGTGGTGGGTTTTGGATCTTGGCTGACACCGACCGCGGACCTCTATCACTGTCCATCGTCGTGGCTTCCGGGTCGAGCGGCAGCTCGGTCGGCGAGTTCACCGCCAGCGCCACGCGGTAATGGCCTGGGTGGTAGACCGTTTCCTGAACCCTGACATGCAGCTTTTGACCGCCGGTGGCTTTGCCGATGACGTAGCTCGGCTTGCCATAGTCGGTGTTGGTGCCGCCGCACGGGCCGGCCTTTTGCGGATCGCCGCGATCGCTTTCGATGAGCCACGAGGCCGGTTCCAGAAGCTTGAAGTGGGCGGAGACGGCCGAGGGCACGGCTGCGACCAGCACGCCGAACGCGAGGAGGAGTCGGGCGGGATGTTTCATGAGCATGCTCCTTTGAAGCGGACGGTCCTCAAAAGTCCTCGGCTATCATACGCTGAGACGGAGGGAAGATCTCTCCCTACGATACCGCGAGCCATTCCGAGAAGCCTAAAGCGGGCTGCAGGCCGTGGTGGAAGTCGAGATGGCCTGCGAGGCACAGAGGAATTTAGCCACAGAGGCTCAGAGGCACCGAGAAAAGCGTAATGATTCTCTGTGTCTCGGTGTCTCCGTGGCCCATTCTCGGTGTCTCGCAGCCCGTGGAACGACTCTGCCACGGGCTGCTAGGGGGGGCACAGGCGGACGGCGGGCGCGAGGTGCCAGTCGAAGTCGGCGAGCCGGTCGGGTCCGAGCCGCTCGACTTCCGTCAGCGCGGCGGCGGCATCGGCCAGGAGCGCCTCCACGTCGACGCCCTGACATCGAGGCGCGAACGGAGCCAGATAGCGCGCGCCGCGCGTCAACATGTAGACCGTGCCGTGGTGATTCAGCCGCCGCAGGTGGTGGAAGGCCACGCCAATCTGCAGGATGCCTTGATAGAGGCGGCGCACGTCGCGCGGTTCCGCCCGCCACAGCAGTTCCAGTGTTTCGTGCTGCTCGAAGTACTCTCCGCGGTTGAACTGCGCGATCCCCTCGAGCAGCAAAGGCGGCGGCGATTCCGCGCAGTCGGACATTAATTGATCCAGGAGGTCACTTGACTTGGCGTAGCTATCAGCCGTCAGCCGTCAGCCGTCAGTTTTCAGCCAATGCGTACTGCTGAGAGCTGAAGGCTTGAGAGCTGAACGCTACGCCCACACAAGAGCTTTTCCGCGTCGGTGATATTTTATATGGACCGGAAGGCAACTGGTTGCGCGAGCACGCGCGTGGGGATTGCGTTGGCGTTGCTGACGGCCGCCTTGTGGGGCCTTACGCCGGTCGCGACCAAGGGAGCGCTCGGTGGCTATGCCCCCGAAGTGATCGGCGTGCTTCGGCTCGGCGTGGCGGCGCTGATACTCCGCCGCCTTGCTGGCGCGGGGGCACCGTGGCTCCCGCGTGACCGCTGGTCGTGGATTGCCGGAGTCGCGCTCGGTGTCGACTTCATCTTGTACAACTACGGGCTGCAATGGACCTCCGCGAGCATGTCAGGATTGGTGATCAACGTCCAGACGGTCTCCACCATTGCCTTCGCCGTGTGGTTGCTCGGTGAGCGGTTGAACGGACGAAGGGTCCTCGGCTCGTGCGTGACGCTGATCGGCGTCGCCTCACTTCGCACTGCCGACACCTCACTGGCGGACCTGACCGCGCCCCAGCACCTGTTGGGCAACATCATGGTCATGCTGGCGGGGATCTCGTGGTCGCTGTTTGCCGTGGCGCAGCGACGGGCGCCGCGGCGACCCAATCTCTTCCGGCTGCTCGCTCCCATCTTCGCCGTTTCGGCGCTGACGACCGCGCCGCTGCTGCTCGTGCCGGGCGCATGGCACAACCCCGGTGGCATGGTGCCGACCCTCATGCTCCTCGTGCTCATCGTCTTTTGCACCATCACGGTGTACGTCGCGTACGCTCGCGGTCAGGAGCTTGTGGACGTCAGCACGCTCGCCGTCGTGTTGACGACGATCCCGATCTTCGCGGTGGGCCTCGCGTGGCTCGTTCTCGCCGAGCCACTCTCACCGCGCCTCGTCGTGGCCGGCGTGGTGATCTTCGCAGGCGTTCTTGTCATCGCCACCGAGCGGCCGGCCGGCACGACGGCGGAAATGGCCGCGCTCGAACACGCTCCGTGAGTGAAATGGGAAGGATCACCTCGCATACCCTGAGTTTGAATTCAGTTCAAGAAAGGGAAGGTTGGAATCGTATGGCGTCACTCATTCGGATTGGCATTATTGGAGACTTCGAGCCTGCGTATCATTCGCACTTTGCAACGAATGCCGCACTTTATGACGCAGCCGCGAAACTGAAGCGTCCGATCGAACTGCGGTGGCTACCAACCCCAACGTTGGAACCACCAGGCGCGGAAAAAACGCTCAGCCGCTGGGACGGGCTCGTCGCGTCCCCCGGCAGTCCCTATAAGAGCTTCACCGGAATGTTGCGCGGTATCGAATTCGCGCGGACGCGCGACTGGCCGTTTGTCGGGACGTGAGGAGGCTTCCAATATACTCTGTTAGAGTATGCGCGAAACGTCTTGAAGATAGCCGACGCGGATTCCGCCGAGAACAATTCCGCATCCTCACACTGTGTCGTCACCCCGCTTTCATGCGCCCTCCCGAACCGCCGCGCCGATGGCCCTAAGGGCTCCGGCGAAGAACGACTGAAGATCTTGCCGGGCACGCGGCTTCATTCGCTTTGCGGAGGCGATGACGACTCCGAGCAGTACTACTGCAACTACGGAGTGAATGAGGAGTACGAGCAGCAGTTTCAGGCCGCCGGCTTGCGGGTGAGTGCGCGAGGAAGTCTCGGGGAGACACGAGCCGTGGAATTGCCGGACCATCGC
>JAHFUJ010000098.1:10381-14756 GCA_023265105.1 Acidobacteriota bacterium | reverse complement strand
CGCCTTGCCAGCCGGGCGCCGCGCTCCGGAAAATTTGTCACCGGATTTCCAACTCGGGACACTAAACCGCGCGCTCGTCGTGCCGGCGATCGTCACACGCGAGCAGCTCTACGATCTGCTGCACGCGCGTCTTTCCAGTCCGCCGCGGCGGTTGAGCGCGTTCGAGCGCGACGCCATCGCTCAGGGCGCCGCCCAGGAAGCGTCGACGGGGCTCGGCTTGGCGGCCAACGGGGCGGCGCGATCGTTTCCGTTACGGCCGGGGCTCATCGCCGAAATGCTTCGGTTCTACGACCAGCTGCGCCGCCAATCGCAGCGGGTCGACCGGTTCGAAGCGCTGATCATGGAGGCGCTCGCCGGCGACGCCGACTCGGACCGCGGCGCCGAACGCCTGCGGCAGCAGACGCGACTGTTGGCGCAAACCTTCCGCGCGTACGAACGGCGCGTTGGCCAGTCGCAGGCCTGCGATGAACACACGCTTCGCGAACGGCTGATCGCGGAACCCTCGGCCGACCCGGTGCGGCATATCATCGTGACGCTGCCCGACTGGATTGCCGATCCGGACGGCTTGTTCGCCGCCGATTTCGATCTGCTCGCGCGCATTCCAGGGCTCGGCGCGCTCGACATCGTGTCGACCGAGCCGGTGCTCGGCTCCGGCTTCCACGAGCGCCTGCACACGTGGTGGCCCGGCCTCGAGGAAATCGGTCCGCGGGACCTTGGCCTCGCGACATCGCGCGCCCGACCCACGCTCGCGACGCCCGCCGCGGCCGCCGACGAGCAGACGTGGTTCATTTACCGCGACCGCGAGGAAGAGCTCGTCGGGATCGCGCGCCACATCAAAGCCGATCGCCGATCTCCGGGTGGCGCTGTTCCACTCGACCGGACGGCGGTCGTGTTCAAGCGGCCCCTCCCGTATCTCTACCTCGCCGGCGAAACGCTCGGCGCCGCTGGGATTCCGTATCGGACGTCGGACGCGCTGCCGCTTGCCGCCGAGCCGACAGTGGCGGCAATCGACCTCGTCCTCGAGTTCGTGGCGAGCCGCTTTACCCGCGACGCGATCGTCGCGCTGCTGCGGTCGCCGCATTTTCGCTTCGTCCATGCGGGGAAAGAGGTCAGCCGAGAGTCGACGAGCGCGCTGGACCGTGCGTTGAGCGACGCGCGCTATTTGGGAGAGCTCGCACGTCTGGAGGAGCTGGCGGCCGGGTGGGACGCGCGAGAGGCCGCTCCCGCGCTGGCGGCCGGGCTCGACGCCGCTCGCCGGTTGACGTCGCTCGTGGAAGCCGATGCGGCGTCGCGGCAGATCCGTTGCGTCGTGTCGTTCGTGGCCACCCACGCGCGACCGCACGCTGCCGGTGATCGGTTTGCGCCGCGCGAGCGCCGCGCGCGAGCGGCCATTCTGGAGACGCTCGAGGCGCTGGCGTCCGCGCATGCCGCGCACCACGATCCGTCATGGACGATCGACGAGCTGGCCCCCGCCCTCCGGCGCTGGACGGAGGAGCAGACGTTCGCGCCCGAGTCGTCCGGCACTGGCGTACATCTGGTCGACGATCGGGCGGCCCGGTATGGCGAGTTCGACGACATCACGATCGTCGGCCTCGTCGAGAACGATTGGCCCGAACGCCCGCGCCGCAACGTGTTCTATCCGCCCAGTTTGCTGAAGGCGCTCGGCTGGCCCTCGGAAAAGGACCGGCGCGGTGCGGCCGACGCACGGTTTCTGGACGTGCTGGCATCCGCGTCGCAGCGCATCGCTCTCTCGACATTCACGCTCGACGACGACTCGCTCGTCTTGCCTTCGTCTCAACTCGACCACGTGCCCCGCGCGAAACTCTCCACCGCGGCGCGCTCATCTCCGGGGGACGCGCGCGTGTTCGTCGACGAGGCGCTGGCGTTCAAGCCGGTGGTCCTCGATGCTCTCGATCCAGAGGCACGCGGCTGGGCCGCCATGCGCGCGAGTCGAACGCCCGCCGGCGCGCCCGATTTCCATGGCGAGGTCGGCCCGCAGCCGTCGCGCCCGTGGTCGGTGAGCGCGCTCGAAACGTATCTCGCCTGCCCGTTCAAGTTTTTTGCTCAACATGTGCTGCGCCTCGACGAGGAGCCCGACGATGAAGAAGTGATGGATCCTCGGCGGCAGGGGCAATTCCTGCACGAGGTGTTCGAAACGTTTTTCGACGCGTGGCAAGCGGCGGGGTGGCGCGCGATTACACCCGGCAATCTCGACCGGGCGCGCGACATGTTCACGGTCGTCGTCGATCGCGCGCTCGAGCGGCTGCCGGCGGCCGAAGCGGGCCTCGAGCGGACGCGGCTGCTCGGTTCGTCTGCCGCCGCCGGTCTTGGCGAAGCGGTGTTGCGGATGGAAGCCGAGCGGCCGGCCGCCGTCGTCGAACGCCTGCTCGAGCACCGGCTGGAAGGCGAGTTCACGATGATGGTCGGTGGGTCGGCTCGCACCGTCTCGTTGCGAGGCAAGGCGGACCGTGTCGACCTGCTCGAGGACGGCACGTTCCGATTGATCGACTACAAGCTCGGATGGCCCCCCAACCGCGCGAGCGCGCTTCAGCTTCCCATTTACAGCACGTGCGCCGAGCAGCGGCTGACCGATTACCGCGGCCGCAACTGGACGCTGGGCGAAGCGGTATATCTTGCGTTCAAGGGACCGAGGCGCGTCGTACCGCTCTTTACGTCGCCCGCCGATCGCGCCAAGGTCCTCGCCGAGGCGCAGCAGCGGCTCGCGGACGCACTCGACGCGATCGAGCGCGGAGAGTTCCCGCCCACGCCTGACACGGTGCATCGATGCGAGAGCTGCAGTTTCGCGTCGGTCTGCCGGAAGGATTACGTCGGTGACGTCTGACAAACCAGTCCGTGGCGTCCGGCTTCCCGCCGTCGCCTCGCTTCGGCGTGGCTCGCCGGAGCGCAACGCGCGTAGGCGGCAGCCGGACCCTCCGCCACACGGGGCTCTCGCCGACCAAGACGCCCGGCGTCGTGCGGTCGACCCGTCGCAGAACGTCGTCCTCGAAGCGTCCGCCGGGACCGGGAAGACGCGTGTGCTCGTCGAGCGCTACGTGAACCTGCTGCGCGCGGGCATCGAGCCCGACCAGATTCTGGCCATCACGTTCACGCGCAAAGCCGCCGCCGAGATGCGTCAGCGGATCATCGAGCGGCTGAAGGAGGCGAGCCGCCTCTCGCAATTCGACGCGGCCCGATGGCGCGACCTGCACGATCGCCTCGGAGACATCGCCATCTCGACCATCGATGCCTTCTGCCTGTCGCTCGTTCGCGAGTTTCCTCTCGAGGCCGACGTGGATCCGGGGTTCGACCTTGCCGACGACACGCAAGTGCCGCGGCTGGTCGGCGAATCGCTCG
The DNA here is from genome assembly GCA_023265105.1 of Acidobacteriota bacterium. GTDB lineage: Bacteria > Acidobacteriota > Vicinamibacteria > Vicinamibacterales > CAVVIG01 > JAHFUJ01. The sequence continues at coordinate 11,402 of JAHFUJ010000098.1, read as the reverse complement.
ATCGGGCGCTGCGCATCTGCCGCGCCGTCGCCCGCGACGATGATGATGTCGCGCTGGTCTTTGCGCAGCTCGGGGAACGGCGACTGCGGAGCGGCATCGCGGCGCTGCTCGATCGACGCCTCGTGGCGCCGCAGGCGTTGCGGCGGTACCTCGAGAACGGACCGAGGGATCTCACCTCGGCCCTCGCCTGCCGCCGGGCCGCCGAGCGGCTGCGCGGTCTCTTCGCCGATATGCACACCGGCATTCACGTCTTCTTGAAGGACGGCCCAGTCCATCATCCGCAGTTCGCGATGCTTGCCGACGACATCGGCCGCCTCTCGGCGGGCGGGGTCGGTGATTGGGAAAGCCACTCCGCCCAGGCGGCGTTCCGGGCGTTGATCGACCGACTGCGCGCCTACTTCCTGACGCAGACCGGCGAGCCGCGCGGCAAGAACTTCACGGGCACCCGCTTTACGGCGGCCGACTGCGACAACGAGGACGCGTGGCGGCGCCATCGGCAGACAGCCGAGGCGATTGCGCCGGCGGTTGCCGAGGCGATCCGGGCGTTCCGGCGCGACCTGAATGTCGTCATGTCGCGCGGCGTGTGGCGCGTCTTCGCCGTGGCCCTGGGGCAATACCAGCACACGCTCGACCGGCACGCGCTGCTCGACTTTTCCGGTGTGCTCGAGCGCGCGGTCAGGCTGCTGAAGGACATGGACGAATTCGCCCAGAGCCGGTACCGCCTCGAAAGTCGGTACAGCCACGTGCTCGTCGACGAGTTGCAGGACACGAGCCGCGCGCAGTGGGAGCTGGTCGCCGAGCTCGTCAAGAGCTGGGGCGAAGGATTCGGCGTCGCGGCCGGCGCGCTCGCTCCGTCGATCTTCGTGGTCGGCGACCGCAAGCAGTCGATTTACGGCTTTCGCGATGCCGACGTCGCCCTCCTCGACGAGGCCGCGCGGTTCGTCGAAGGGCTCAGGTCGGACGGCGATCCGCGCCATGCCATCTCGGTCAGCTTTCGGTCGACGCCGGCGCTGCTGGCCTT
>JAHFUJ010000098.1:5726-10281 GCA_023265105.1 Acidobacteriota bacterium | reverse complement strand
CTGTACGTGGCGTCCGGCTTCAGCCGGACCTCGTGTCTCAGCCGGACCTCGAGGATCTCCCCCTCGGACTCATCGTCGGCGACACCGTCCGCGCCGCGGCCGATCGCGTCGCGGACGAAATCGTGCGACTGCTTTCTGGCACGACCGTGCGCGATCGGGCGTCCGGAGTGTCCCGCGCCGCTCGGCCTGCCGATCTCGCGATCTTGTTTCGATCGCGCGACAGCCACCGCGAGTACGAGTCGGCACTCGATCGCCGTGGCGTGCCAACTTACGTGTACAAAGGCCTCGGCTTCTTCGACGCCGACGAAATCCAGGACGCGATCGCGCTGTTGCGGTATCTGGCGGATCCGCACTCGGATCTTCGCGCCGCCGCGTTTCTCCGCTCCCGTCTCGTGCGGCTGTCAGACGATGGTGTGATGCGGCTGGCGCCGCACATCGCGGCCGCGATCCTCGCCAGCGAACCGCTCGACGGCGGACCCGAAGGTCCGCGCGCCGTGCTCTCGACCGAAGACGCGCTGGTATTGACGCGGACACGCGCGGCCGTCGCCCGTTGGCTGGCGTGGGTCGACCGGATGACGCCGTCCGAGCTCGTCGATGCCGTGCTGCGGGAGTCGGCGTACGCCTACGAGCTCGGCGGCTTTCGCCGCTTGCAGGCACGGGAAAATCTCAAGAAGCTCCGCGGGTTGATCCGGCGCGTGCAGAATCGCGGCTACGCCACGCTCGCGCGCGTCGCCGATCATCTGGAGCAGCTCGCCCTCGGCGACGAATCGAACGCGGCGATCGACGCCGTCGAGGCCGTGAGCCTGATGACGGTGCACGCGGCGAAGGGCCTCGAATTCCCTGTCGTGTTCCTCGTCAACATGGGACGCGGCGCCGGCGGCGCGCGGGCGCCGATTCGGATCGCGACCGACGCCTCCGGCGATCCATCGGTGGCCATCGCCGACTATCAGTCCGAAGCCGACGAGGACGCGCAGAGCCGCGACCGCGAAGAGACGAAACGTCTGCTGTACGTGGCGCTCACGCGCGCGCGGGACCGCGTCTATTTGTCGGCGACCGTCCAGAACGGTACGTGTCGGATGGGGCGCGGCAGTTTGGGAGAAGTGCTGCCGGCGTCGTTCAAGGCGTTGTTCGTGGACGCGGGAGGCGTCAGCCAGCGCCTGCGGCCCGAGCGAGGCGCTGGAAGGAAGCGAGGCGAAGCCGAGCCGCCGAGCGAGAGCGAGCGAGAGCCTTCAGCCGAAAGCGCCGGGGGTGGGGCCCCGGCGCCGTGGAAAACGTGGGGCCCCGCGAGCATCGGAAATGCCGACGCCCAGCAGGACGGCCTCGTCGTGTGGTCCGGGCCCGAGGGCCGCATCCACCAGCTCGCCGTTCCGCGCGTTCACGACGAGCCAAGACGACTCGCCCTCACCCGTCTCTCCGCCCCGCCGCTCAACGATTTCGGCGGCGTCGCCGACCAAACCGAGACCGCGAGTGATGTGTGAGCCATGGCGGCCGGTCGCGAGTCGCGAGTCATTTACACCATCGGTCATTCGACGCGCTCGCTTGACGCGTTCATCGGGCTGCTGGAGGCGCACCGCATCAGGCAGCTGGCCGACATTCGTACCGTGCCCCGGTCGCGACGTCATCCGCACTTCGCGATCGACGCGCTCTCCCGGACGCTTGAGGACGCGGGCGTCACGTATCGGCATGTGCCAGGGCTGGGTGGACTGAGGAAGCCGCGACCCGATTCGCCGAACACGGCGTGGCGACATTCAGGCTTTCGCGGATATGCCGATTACATGGCGACGACGGTATTCGAGAAGGCGCTCGAAGAATTGCTGGAGTTTGCGAGTGCATCACAACGCTCGCGGGTCCGGCTAAAGCCGGACGCCACGTACAGTCGTAGTGTCCGCCTTCAGGCGGACGCTCCGGAGGGCGGCCGCCCGCGAACCGCCATCATGTGCGCCGAAGCCGTGTGGTGGCGCTGTCATCGGCAACTCGTCGCCGATGCGCTCGTTGCGCGGGGTGTCGAGGTGCGGCACATCACATCGGCCCGCGTCGCGCCGCTGCACACGCTTACCGATTTCGCGAGGGTCGATGACGGGAAGGTGAGCTACCCTGGCCTAGGATGACGACTGCTCGGCCCAGGCCTGGGCCCGTGCTTCCACCTCTTCCCGCGTTTTCCCAATCAGCACGACGGAGCGGTCGGGCTTGGCGTCGGCGCCCCGGCTGACCCACGCAACCCAGTGCGAACCGTGCGCTTCGGTGTGGATTTGATACGGTCCGGTCGTCGTCGCCATGTCGGGCGAAAGGTATCAGAATTCGCCTGATTTCGCGAGATCTGGTGTTTTTCGGCCGATTCTCGTTGCGAATGCCCCAACCATTTCATAGAATCAGGTTTTTGGGAGTCTGATCAACGCCCCGAAGGGGGTAAGGGAGTCGTGGTGACATTGACTTGTCCGAATTGCGGCAACGACCGGAACTTTCAGGTCAAGACGCTGCAGATGCACGTGGTGCACCTCGAGGAAGGCCGCGTGGAAGTGTCAGAGGAGAGCCGGCCGGCCATCCTCGAAGTGCTCTGCGACGAATGCGAGAGCGCGCTCAAATTTGAGGAATTCGAGGATCCGCTTCGCAAGGAAGTGCTGCTCACGATCGGCGCGCGTTAACGCCGGCGCCATTGCGGTCAGGTGCCCTCCTCTTCGGCTTCCTCAAAGTAGTCACAGTCGGGGCAAACCCACTCCAAGTCTTTGCGCGTCGTCGTCCTGGGATTTCCCGGCGTTCGGAGCACGATCTGACGTTGCTTGAGGTACATCGTCCCGCCACACAGAGGACAGTCTTTGGTTGCGGGCATGAGTTTTGTGTACGGTAACACCCGTGCGTTGCCTTGACAAGCGCTGGAGCGCCTCCTATCGTAGCGATGTGTCGCACGACTGCTTCGCCGACGAAGTCGCGATCGATTTTCCATCGGTCGGCCACGTCGTCGAGCGCATGCGCGACGCTTTTTTGGGGGAGCGTCCCCGCGCGGACGTGCTGACGAGGGAGTTGCGCCTGTCGACCCGCGAGGCGTGCAAGGGGTTGATCGTGCCGCTCGACGTGCCGATCCGCGGGACCTGCCCGATCTGCGGCGGCCGCGGCGAATCGTGGACCGAACGGTGCGATCCATGCCGCGGCACCGGCGAGTCGCTGTTCCATCACCCCGTGCGTCTTTCGGTACCGGCCGGCGTGGCCGACGGGGCGCGTTTCCGCTTTTCGGTGACGTCGCCGCACGCGGCGTCGGTGCGCGTCGAAGTACGCGTCGCCATCCGACCGGCTGTTGTCTGATTTCAGACAGCTACGGAATCTACGATCTACGATTGAGTCATCTACGATTGGCATCGCAAACATAGATCGGCCAGCGTAGGTGGGCAATTGAAGATCGGCAATCATCGATCAGGGCGCGTCGACCCTGCGGCGCACCATCCTTGTTATTCACGCGGTAAGATCGCTATTCTTGGTCTATGCAGCTGGAACAGGCGAATGTCCTGGAGGCGTTGAAGGTCGTCAACGATCCCGATCTCCATCGTGACATCGTCAGCCTCGGGTTCATCAAAGATCTCAAGATCGACGGCGGACGGGTCGCGTTCACCATCGAGCTGACCACACCCGCGTGCCCCGTCAAGGATCAAATGCGCGATCAGGCCCGCGCGGCCGTCCTGCAGGTGCCGGGCGTGTCGGTCGTCGACGTGCAGATGAGCGCACGCGTCCGCGAAGCGGTCGGCGGCGACGGCGCCCGGTCGTCGCTCCCCGGCGTCAAGAACGTCATCGCGGTGGGCGCGGGCAAAGGCGGCGTCGGCAAGACGACCGTTGCCGTCAACCTCGCCATCGCGCTCGCGAAGTGCGGCGGTAAAGTCGGACTCATCGACGCCGACATCTACGGTCCCAACGTGCCGATCATGCTCGGCATGAAAGCGCAGCTCACGACCGACGGTCAGAAGATCGTGCCGGCCGAAAAGTACGGCCTGCAGGTCATCTCGATGGGGTTCCTGACGAGCGACGATGCGCCGGTCATCTGGCGCGGGCCGATGCTGCACGGCGCGCTTCAGCAGTTCTTCCGCGAAGCCAGATGGATCGATCTCGACTATCTGGTGGTCGATCTACCGCCCGGCACCGGCGACATCGCGTTGAGTCTCAGTCAGACGGTGCCGGTCGCCGGCGCGATCGTCGTCACGACGCCGCAGCAGGTGTCGCTGGCCGACAGCCGGCGCGCCGTGGCGATGTACAAGAAGCTGAACATCCCGCCGATTGGCATCATCGAGAACATGAGCTATTTCGTCTGCCCGAATTGCCAGCACGAGGCCGACATCTTCGGTCACGGCGGCGGGGAGCAGCTGGCGGCCGAGCTCAACGTGCCGTTTGTCGGGCGGATTCCGCTCTATCAGCCGATTCGCGAGGGAAGCGACTCGGGCGTGCCGCTCATGATCAGCGAGCCGGACTCGCCGGCCGCGCGCGCGCTGATGGCGGCGGCGGAGCGGACGGCCGCGCAAGTATCGATTGCGAGCTATTCGCGGGCGAAGATTCCGTTGACGGTGGTGAGGTGAGC
>JAHFUJ010000098.1:0-5626 GCA_023265105.1 Acidobacteriota bacterium | reverse complement strand
TCAGCGAGCCGGACTCGCCGGCCGCGCGCGCGCTGATGGCGGCGGCGGAGCGGACGGCCGCGCAAGTATCGATTGCGAGCTATTCGCGGGCGAAGATTCCGTTGACGGTGGTGAGGTGAGCGCCATGAAGAATGTTATTCAGCTATCACTGGCGCTCGTGATCCTCTCGATCTTCGTCGCCGGGTGTGTTCCCGCGACGTCAAATACTCCGCAAGCCGGAGCGGCGATGAGCCAGGCGATCGTCGAGCCGTACCTGAAGATTCAGACGGCGCTCGCCAACGACAGCATCGACGAGGTCAAGGCCAGCGCCGGCAACGTCGCGACCGCGGCGACCTCGCTCGGAGCGCCGGCGATGCGGATCGACACGGCCGCCGTGCAGCTCGTCGCGGCCGCCGATCTCGCCGACGCCCGGGCGAAGTTCGGCACACTCAGCGACGCGATCGTGGCGTACATGGACGGGCTGCACATCGCGCCGCCCGACGGCGTGCGCATCGCCTTCTGCCCGATGGCCAAGAAGCCGTGGCTGCAGCAGGGGTCGACGCTCGCGAATCCGTATTACGGCAGCGCGATGCCCACGTGCGGCAGCTTCCGTTGAACATCTCGTTCAGCAAGCACACGCTGGCCAACGGCCTCGAGGTCCTGCTGCACGAGGACCACGCGTGTCCGATCGTCGCCGTCAACCTCTGGTATCACGTCGGGTCCAAGAACGAACGTCCGGGCCACACCGGCTTTGCCCACCTCTTCGAGCACCTGATGTTCGAGGGATCGCAACACTACGACCGCGGGTACTTTCATCCGCTGGAGGGCGCCGGCGCGTCAATCAATGGGTCGACCAATACCGATCGGACGAACTACTGGGAAGTCGTCCCCACCCACGCGCTCGATCTCGCGTTATGGATGGAATCGGATCGGATGGGCTACCTGCTTCCGGCGCTCACGGAAGCGAAGTTTTCGAACCAGCGCGACGTCGTGCTGAACGAACGCCGGCAGAACTACGAAAACCGTCCGTACGGTCTCGCGCCGATGGCCGTGCTGGCGGCGCTGTTTCCGCCGGATCATCCTTATCACTGGACGACGATAGGCGAGATCGCGGATCTGAACGCCGCCGGGTTGGACCAAGTCCAGGCGTTCTTCAGGCGGTACTATCATCCGGCGAACGCGTCGCTGGCGCTCGCCGGCGACATCGATCCCGAGGCGGCGCTCGCCCGCGTGCGCGCGCACTTCGAAGGCATCGAGCCCGGCGAGCGGGTCGACCCGGTTCGTGCCCGCGCGGCGCTCGATGGGGACGCGCGGATCCGGCTCGAGGATCGGGTCGAGCTGCCGCGACTGTATCTCAGCTGGCTGACGCCGGCGCTGTTTAGCGAGGGCGATGCCGAGCTCGATCTCGCCTCGGACCTGCTGGCCAACGGCAAGACCTCACGTTTGTATCGCCGGCTCGTGTTCGAGGAGCGCATCGCCACCGACGTCTCCGCGGCGCAGAACTCGCGCGAGATGGCCGGCTTCGTGCAGATGGTCGCCACCGCCGCGCCCGGGCACGCGCTGTCCGCGATCGAGCGCGTGATGATCGAGGAGATCGCCAGGCTCGGCGCCGAGGGGCCCACCGACGACGAGATCGAGCGGGGACGCGTGCAGGCCGAAGCCCAGTTCATGTTCCGCTTGCAGACGGTCGGCGGCTTTGGCGGCAAATCCGATCAGTTGAACGCCTACAACGTCTTTCTTGGCGATCCCGGCTATTTCGATCGCGATCTCGCGCGCTTCCAGGCCGCGACCAAGGCCTCGATCCAGCACGCCGTCCGGCGGTACCTCGATCCACGCCGGCGCGTGACGCTCAGCGTCGTGCCGCGCGGCCGCGCGGACCTGGCCATTCCCGATTCCACGCCGGCGACCGTGTCGTGATGGCGCCTGCCTCCCGCGTCGGTCGACCCTCTCACGAGCGCGAGCCGTGACGGTCGATCGCTCGCGCCCGCCCGACGCCGGCCCGGTAGCTCCATTCACGTTCCCCGCGATCGGAAGATCGACGCTGTCGAGCGGCCTTCGTGTCTGGAGCGTGCGGCACGCGCAAGTGCCGGTGGTCGCCTTCATACTGCTCGTCCCGCGCGGCGCCGCCCACGATCCGCGGGGGAAGGACGGGCTCGCCGCGACGACCGCCGACATGCTCGACGAAGGCAGCCGAGGGTTGTCGGCGATCGAGATGCACGAAGCGCTCGCGCGGATTGGCGCGCAATTCGACACCGACATCGGGTCGGACGCGACGGTCGTCAGCCTCGTGACGCTCGCCCGCTTTGCCGATCGGGGGGTCGCGCTGCTGGCCGACATGGTCGCCCGGCCGGCGCTGACCGACGGCGATTTCGCGCGCGTACGCCAGTTGCGCCTGCATCGGCTCACGCAGCTGCGCGACGTGCCTGCCGCCGTCGCCGACCGGGCCTTCGTCACGCTGCTGTACGGCGACCATCCGTACGGCCACACGCCGATGGGCAGCGAGCAGGCGCTCGCGTCGATCACGATCGACGATGTGCGCGCGTTTCACGCACGGGCCATTCGGCCGTCGGGTGCGACGCTCATCGCTGTCGGCGATTGCGAGCACGCGGAGGTTCACCGGCTCGCGGCGGACGCCTTCGCCGGCTGGGACGGGGCAGGCGACGAGAATCTCGCCGCGTACGCGTCGCCGATCGAGCCGGCCGGCGCCAGGGCGAAGCTGCACATCGTTCCGCGCCCGGGTGCGCCGCAATCCGAGTTGCGCATCGGCCAGGTGGCGGCCGCGCGCGCGACGCCCGATTACTATGCGCTCGTCGCGGCGAACGTGGTGCTCGGCGGCCAGTTTGTCAGCCGCCTCAACTTGAACCTGCGCGAAGACAAGGGCTTCACCTACGGTGCGCGGACCGCATTCGATTTTCGGAGGCTGCCCGGTCCGTTCATGTTGGCGGTGAGCGTGCAGACCGTGGCGACGTTGCGCGCGATCGAAGAGTCGCTCGGCGAGATCGCGGCGATTCGCGGCTCGCGGCCGGTGACCGACGAGGAGCTGGCGCTCGGCGTCGCGGCGCTCACCCGCGGATACGCGCGGAACTTCGAGACCGCGGGGCAGATCGCCCGCGCGGCGACGCAGCTCGCGATCTACGATTTGCCGGACGATTACTTTACCCAGTTTGTCCCACGCGTGCAGCGCGTCACGCCGGGCGAGGCCACGCGCGTCATGGCGCAGTACCTGGACCCGGCACGCCTCACGACGCTCGTCGTCGGCGACCTCGACGCGATCGGCCACGATTTCACATCGCTCGATTTGGGCGCAGCCGTCGTCCTTTCCGCCGACACGTTCTGATACACTCTGGCAGGTCTGAAGCGCATGTGACGAACTCACGGTAGACGCGGAGGCCGCAGAGACCGCAGAGAAAAATCCCCAAAAGAACTCTCTGCGAGCTCTGCGTGCTCTGCGTTCAAACGTCGTGAGCTGCGACAGTCGTATTGCGGTTAGACTCGCCTACACGCGATGAAGGCGGTTCGGTTCCACCAGCACGGCGGCCTTGATGTCCTCCGCTACGAGGACGCGCCCGAGCCTCAACTTCTGCCCGGCGAGGCTCTGGTGCGCGTGCGCGCCTGTGCGCTCAACCACCTCGACCTGTGGGAGCGGCGCGGCCTCGAGCACGTCACGATCCCGATGCCGCACATTTCCGGCAGCGATATCGCCGGCGAAGTCGTGGCGTCTGCCGCCACCGACGTGAGCGTCGGGCGCCGCGTGATGCTGCAGCCCGGCGTGAGTTGCGGCCGCTGCCCCGCGTGCCTGTCCGGCAAGGACAACCAGTGCCCGCGCTATGAGGTCCTCGGGTACATGAATCACGCCGGCGGCTACGCCGAGCTCGTCAAGGCGCCGGCCGAGAATCTGGTCTCCATCCCCGACGACATCGATTTCGTGCACGCCGCGGCGTTTCCGCTGACGTTTCTCACCGCGTGGCACATGCTGATGACGCGCGCGCAGCTCAAGCGCGGCGAAGACGTGCTCGTGCTGGCCGCCGGCAGCGGCGTCGGCCAGGCGGCGATTCAAGTCGCCTTTCTGCACGGCGCCCGCGTCTTTGCGACCGCGGGGACGGAAGACAAGCTCGAACGCGCCCGGTCGCTTGGCGCCTACGAAGTGATCCACCATCACAAGCAGGACGTGGCCGACCAGATCAAGCGCCTCACGAACCGCCGGGGCGTCGACATCGTCATAGAACATGTGGGCGAGGCGACCTGGGCGAAGAGCGTGCGTTCGCTCGCGCGAGGCGGCCGGCTGGTGACGTGCGGCGCCACCACGGGATGGCACGGCGCGATCGATTTGCGCGCGCTGTTCGGCAAACAACTGTCGATCCTTGGATCCTACATGGGCACGAAGGGTGAGCTGCTGCGGGTGGCGCGGTTCTTCTTCGCCGGCCAGGTCAAGCCGGTCGTCGATTGCACGTTCCCGCTCGCCGATGCGGCCTCCGCCCAGCGCCGTCTCGAAGAGTCCGGCCAATTTGGGAAGATCGTCCTCGAGGTGTGAGGCGCCGAGGTGTGATGCGGCTGCAGCGACTCAGCGTCAGCGTGTTCGGCCTGATCGCCCTCGTCAGCGTCATCCTGGCGGTGGCCACCGTCTGGCTTCTGCTTACCAACCCGGTCACCGTGGCCACGGCCGTCAACGAAGGGGAAATCTCGCCGCTCGTCCGGGAGCTCGCGCAGGCCCTCTTCAACGCGCTCAGCGGGCTTTTGAAGTATTTGTGAAGCCCAGTACGTAGTGTCCGCCTTCAGGCGGACCTCCCAGTCGTGGCACCCGCCTTCAGGCGGATCCTTCGAGCGCCCTCTTCAGAAATCTCGTCAACACCCACCCGTCGACGAACTTGAACGGCGCCTTGCCCGTGCTGTAGTGACCGCACCGCAGCACGGCGACTTCGTGCGGGATCGCGCGCTGGCGGAACTCCTGAACGAGATCCTCCGACAGGTCGGGCGGGAACGTCAGATCGTAGCGCGCGTACACGAGCAGCGTCCGCCGGTCGCGCAGGCGCTCGAGATACCAACGTGGGCTGATTGGCTTCCACAGCGTCCGAAGCGCGTCGAGCCCGATGTGCCCATCGAGTCCGTCGCGCACGTGCGCGGTTGAGATCCCCCGCCAGACGACGTCGGCGAAGTGGGGTGAGATGTGATTGAGCGCTTCGGCTCGAATAAGCGGCTCGTGCGCCGTCGTCAGCAGCGCGAGACACGATCCGAGGCTGGTGCCGAGGATGCCGATGCGATCGTACCCCTGCGCGGCCAGCCAGGCGATCGCGCGGCGCGCATCGAGCACCGCCTGGCGACACACCTGCACGGTGCGCGCGACGTTGGAGCTGACGATATAGTCGGCCCGCTGCAGCTCGGGCGGCATGCGCCGATCGTGATACGGCAAGCTGAGCCGCAGCGCGCTCAGGCCGCTCCACACGAGCAGCCGGCACAGACCGACGTGGTCGTCGGGCCCGGCGTTCCACTGCGGCAGGACGAGGACAGCGGCGCGGGCCGCGGGCGCTCTGCGTGCGGGGAAGTAGCGGCAGTAGACCGTGTTGTTCTCCGGTTGCGGCGTCGTGAAGGCACTCGGAAACGTCAGCAGCCGATCGCCGTTGCCCGACGGTGCCGTCAGCTCATATTCGTC
>JAHFUJ010000097.1:1967-14757 GCA_023265105.1 Acidobacteriota bacterium | reverse complement strand
TCAACCGCGGCCGCGGGCCGGCGGAGTTGCGCGTGATCTAGGGTCGACACCAATAACCCGGACGACATGCAGCCCCGCCGACTTGGCGGGGTTTTTGTTTTTATGGACTATTCAAAACTGAACGGACTGATTCCGGCCGTGGTCCAGGACGCCGGCACCTCCGAGGTCCTGATGGTCGGGTTCATGAACGAGCAGGCGCTCGCCGACACGCGGCGCACCGGCTACGCCACCTTCTTCAGCCGGACGCGCAACAAACTCTGGATGAAGGGCGAAACGTCGGGCAACCGCCTCGAGGTGACCGAGATCCTCGTCGACTGCGACGATGACACGGTGCTCTTGAAGGTAAAGCGTTTGGGCGACGGCAATGTGTGTCACACGGGCGAACGCACGTGCTTTTTCCGCGCGCTGCCCGAGAACGGATAGCCACCACGGAGGTCACGGAAACAAACGGAGAGCACCGACGGTCTTCGTCAGGGGCTTTGAGCAGTGTCCTCCGTTCGTATCCGTGTTCTCCGTGGTAGTGCTTCTTGATTATGAAACTCAAACTCGGCATCCCGAAAGGCTCGCTGCAGGACGCGACGATTCATCTCTTCGCGCGCGCGGGGTTCAACATCTACGTCGACTCCCGGTCGTATTTCCCGACGATCGACGATGGCGAGATCGACTGCATGCTGATTCGCGCGCAGGAGATGGCACGCTACGTGTCGGACGGCGTCCTCGACGCGGGACTCACCGGCCAGGACTGGATCGCGGAGCACGAGCTCGGTGATGGCACGACGGGCGTCTTGACGAGCGTCGCCGATCTCATCTACGCCAAGCAAAGCTTCGGCAAGGTCCGGTGGGTGCTCGCTGCTCCCGAGGATTCGCCAATCGCCTCGGCGGCCGATCTCGACGGCGCGACGATTGCCACCGAGCTGGTGCGCGTGACGCGCGCGTATTTCGAGCGGAAGCACGTGAAGGTGAACGTCGAGTTCTCGTGGGGCGCCACGGAGGTGAAGCCACCCGTGCTCGCCGACGCCATCGTCGAAGCGACGGAGACGGGATCGACGCTCAGGGCGAACCGGCTACGGATCGTCGACACCGTGATGGAGTCGAACACGCAGCTCATCGCCAACAGGACGGCGCTCGCCGACACCTGGAAGCGCACCAAGCTCGAAAACATCGCGCTGCTGCTCAAGGCGGCGATCGAGGCGCAGGGACGCGTCGGATTGATGCTGAACGTGCGCTGCGCGGATCTGGCCGAGGTGCTCGCGCTCCTTCCCGCGCTGCAGCGGCCGACGATTTCGGCGTTGAGTGACAGCGAGTGGGTGGCGGTCAACACGATTATCGAAGAGCGCACGGTCCGCGATTTGATCCCGCGGCTCAAGGCCGCGCGAGCGCAGGGGATCGTAGAGTACCCGCTGAACAAGATCGTGCTATGACGCCACTGAGAATCATCGACGCGAGCGATCGTGCTGCGATCGAGCGCCTGCTCGGCCGCGCCGCCATTCGCTCCGACCGCGCCTTCGATCGCGGCATCCACGCCATTGTCGATCGCGTGCGCCAGGACGGGGATCGCGCGCTGGCCCGCTTCGCGCGCCGGTTCGATCGCGTCGAGCCGCCGTTTGAAGTCACACGGGCCGAGATGCAGGCGCAGGCGTCGCACGTCGCGCCCGACGTGCGGCGGGCCATCGCCGCCGCCGCGCGCCACATCGCCCGCGTCGCGCGGCGGCAACTGCCCAAGAGCTCGCGCACGAGGGTCGTGCCCGGAGTCGTCGTCGATCAACGCGTCGAACCGCTCAGACGCGTCGGCTGTTACGTGCCCGGCGGCCGATTTCCGCTCCCATCCTCGCTGCTGATGACGGCGATCCCGGCGCGGGTGGCTGGCGTCGCCGACATCGTCGCCGTCTGCCCGCGGCCGGTACCGGCGGTGATGGCGGCGGCACTCGAAGCCGGCGTCACGCGGCTGTTCCGAATCGGCGGCGCCCACGCGATTGCGGCGCTTGCCTACGGCACGACCAGCCTGCCGCGCGTCGACAAGATTGTCGGTCCCGGCAGTCGCTTCGTCGCGGCCGCCAAGGCGTACGTGGCCGGCGACTGCGCGATCGATTTCTATGCGGGGCCGACCGAGATCGTCATCGTCGCGGGCGCAGGCCGGCCGGCCTGGATCGCGGCCGATCTCATCGCGCAGGCCGAGCACGATCCGGCCGCGCGCTCCATCTTCATCACGTGGACCCGCGCGCTCGCCGATCGCGTCGCGCGCGAGGTCGCGAGCCAGGCAGACGGTCGCGACATCGTCGAACGATCGCTCGCGTCGAACGGCGCCGCGATCGTCACGCGCACGGCCGACGAGGCGATCGCGCTGGCCAACCGTATTGCGCCGGAGCATCTCGTCGTCGATCGCGAATCGCTTGCGCGGCGGCGGCTGACGGCCGGGGCGGTGTTTGTCGGCCCCTTTGCCGCGCAAGCGGCCGGCGATTACGCGACCGGATCGAATCATGTGCTGCCGACCTCGGGCGCGGCACGCTTCCGCGGCGGCCTGAGCGCGGCCGATTTCGTCCGGGTGATGTCGGTGCAGCGCATCACACGCGCCGGCCTCGCGCGTCTGGCGCCGACCATCGTGTCGCTGGCGCGCGCCGAAGGGCTGACCGCGCACGCGGACTCCATCGAGGGGCGCCTCTCATGAGCCACTATCAGAAGCCGCCCGAGCTGTACGACGGCTTGCGCCTGCACCAGAACGAGAACACCGGCGGCTGCTCGCCCCGCGTGCTCGAAGCACTCGCGAAGCTGCGCGCCGACGAGATCGGCTTCTACCCGCCTTACACGGCCGCAACCGAAGCTTGCGCCCGCTATCTCGGCGTCACGCCGGAGCGTCTCGCGCTGACGAACGGCCTCGACGAAGGCATCATGGCGATCGCGGTCGCGCACCTGCGGCCGGCGGCCGGTGGTCTGATTCCCGAGGCGCTCGTGCCGGAGCCGGCGTTCGAGATCTACCGCTTCGACACGGCGGTGGCCGGAGGACGACTGGTGCAGGTGATGCCGAAACCGGACTTCACCTTTCCGCTTGATGACGTGCTGGCCGCCATCACGCCGCGGACGCGCGTCGTGTTCCTCACGAATCCGAACAACCCGACCGGCGTGCCGACGCCGCTCGGCGCCATCCGCACGATTGCGCGGCGCGTGCCGAAGGAAGCGCTCGTGTTCGTCGACGAAGCGTACGCGGAATTTGCGGGCGAGACGTTCATTCCCGATCTTCCATCGTTTGCGAACGTCGTCGTCGGTCGCACGTTCTCGAAAGCGTGGGGCCTCGCCGGTTTGCGAATCGGGTGCCTGGTCGGCGCGCCCGAGACGCTCGAGCCGATTCAGCAGGCCGTACCCGTCTACAGCGTCAACATCGCGGCGGCCGTCGCCATTCAGGCCGCGCTGGCCGACCCCGATCATCTCCGGCACTACCTGCGGCAGGTCGCCGAATCGAAGGCGCTCCTGTACGCCACCTGCGATCGGCTGGGGCTGAAGTACTGGAAGAGCGCCGCGAACTTCGTGCTCGTGAACGCCGGGGATCGCACGGCCGCACTCGTGGACGGCGCGGCCGCGCGTGGCGTCTACCTCCGCGACCGGTCCACTGAGCCCGGCTGCGCCGGCTGCGTCCGCATCTCGACCGGCATCGTCGAGCACACGCAGCGCTGCATCGCGGTGATGGAAGAGGTGCTATGCGCCGCGGCATAGTCGACCGGCGAACGGCCGAGACGTCGATCGCCCTCGTCATCGCGCTCGACGGCAAGGGACGCTACGGCGTGCGCACCGGCATCCGCTTCCTGGATCACATGCTGGAGCTGGTGGCGCGCCACGGAGCGTTCGATCTTCGTGTCGACGCGACCGGCGATCTCGATGTCGATCAGCACCACACGGTTGAGGATCTCGGGATCGCGCTCGGTGAGGCCGTCTCGAGTGCGCTCGGCACCCGGCGCGGCATCAATCGCGCGGGCTACTTCGTGATGCCGATGGACGAGACGCTGGCGGTGGCGGCCGTCGATCTCGGCGGACGGCCGCATGCGGTGGTGGATCTGAAAGTCCGCGCGGCGCGGGTCGGCGATCTCCAGACCGAGCTGGTCCACGATTTCTTCGAAGGCTTCGCCATCGGCGCGCGCGCCAACGTGCACGTGAAGGTCTTGTACGGCCGATCGAGCCATCACCAGATCGAAGCGGTGTTCAAGGCGTTCGCCCGCGCGCTGCGCGTCGCCTGCGCAAAGGATCGCCGCCTCGCGCGCATGCTCCCGAGTACGAAAGGACTTCTCTGAAAGGCAGGATGGCGGCATTGCAGGATGAGCGCCGGAAGGCGAGCGAGTGAGAGCCTTCAGCCTGAAGCGCCGGGGGTGGGGCCCCCGGCGCCGTGAAGAATGTGGGGCCCCGCGAGCATAGGACAAAGCATGGCCGAATTGAAGGACGGCAGTATTGCGTTGATCGATTACGGCGCCGGCAACCTGACGTCGGTCCGCAAAGCCTTCGCCGCGGTCGGCGCCAACCTGTTCGTGCCCGCAACGCCGGCTGACGTGGAGGACGCGGCAGCCGTCGTCGTGCCGGGGGTCGGCCATTTCGATGCCACTCGCGTGCTCGACGCCGAATGGGTGGAGGCGATCCTCGCGCGCGTTGGCGAAGGACGGCCCCTGCTGGGCATCTGTCTCGGGATGCAGTGGTTGTTCGAGGGCAGTGAAGAGGCGCCCGACTGCGCCGGTCTCGGACTGCTCGCGGGGCGGTGCTACCGGTTGCAAGGCCGCGCTCCCAAGAGCCGTGAGGTCCGGCTGAAGCCGGACACCACGATCAAAGATGCTTCCCACAGTCGTGACGCTTCTAACGGTCGTGGCGTCCGTCTTGAGCCGGACACCGTGATCAAGGTCCCCCACGTCGGGTGGAACACGATCGAGCTTCGAGGCGAGGCGTCACTCATCGATGGCGTGCAATCGGGCGCGCAGGTGTACTTCACCCACAGCTTCGTGGCGCCCGTGACCGGCGATACGGTCGCCGTTACCGAGCATGGCGAGAGCTTCGCCGCGATCGTCCAGCGAGGGTACGTCGCAGGGGTGCAGTTCCATCCGGAAAAATCCGGGGATGTCGGTCTACAAATCTTGAGAAACTGGTTGGAACAGGTTGGCTGAACACAAGCTCTACCACGGAGGACACGGAGCACAACGGAAAACACGGAACGTTTTTTTCCGCTTCCCCTAATCGAATCCGTAACCTCCTGTTCGTATCCGTGACCTCCGTGGTAGCGCTTTTTTATGCTCTCTAAACGCATCATCGCGTGCCTGGATGTTCGCGACGGTCACGTCGTCAAGGGCGTGAACTTCGAGCAGCTCCGCGCGGCCGGCGATCCCGCCGAGCTCGCGGCGCGATATAACACCGAAGGGATCGACGAGCTCGTCATCCTCGACATCACGGCGACGCTCGAGCGGCGGCGCGCGCTCGCCGACACCGTTCGCGCCGTCGCGCGCGAGCTTTTTATCCCGCTGGCGGTCGGCGGCGGCATTCGCACCGAAGAGGATGCGGCCGCGGCGGTGGAGGCAGGCGCCGACAAAGTGAGCCTGAATACGGCCGCCCTTGCTGACGCGTCGCTCATCACGAAGCTCGCGGGGCGCTACGGCAGCCAGGCGGTGGTCGTCGCCGTCGACGCGAAACGCGCGGGCGAGGGCTTCGCGGTGTACGCACGCAGCGGCCAGACGTCGGCAAACCGCGACGCCGTCGAATGGGCCCGCGAAGCGGAAGACCGCGGCGCGGGCGAGATTCTCCTGACATCGATCGATCGTGATGGCACCAAGGTGGGTTTCGACTGCGAGCTCACGGCCGCCGTGTCGCGGGCGGTGTCGATTCCTGTCATCGCCTCTGGCGGCGCCGGCACGCTCGACGATTTCGTCGAGGTCTTCACGCGAGGCTGCGCCGACGCCGCGCTGGCCGCCTCTGTGTTTCACTATGCCGAGACGAGCGTCCGCGCGCTCAAAGACTATCTTCACCAGCGAGGCATACCTGTACGACGGTAAATCACGAAGGCACGAAGAGGCATGAAGATCACGAAGATCCTTTTGTACAAAGATGCTTCGTGACCTTCGTGTTCCTTCGTGACTTCGTGATAAGCCGTTGTTCGTAACAGCAAGATGCTGATACCGTCCATCGACCTCCAAGGCGGCGCCGTCGTGCAGCTCGTGCAGGGCGAGCATCTTGCGATCAAAGACGACGACGTGTTTCGGTGGGTGCGACGGTTCGAGCGGTTTCCGAAAGTGCAGGTGATCGATCTGGATGCCGCGATGGGCGCCGGCGACAACCTCGCGCTCGTGCGGCAGATTGCGGGCGCGCTGTCGTGCCGCGTGGGTGGCGGCATTCGTACGGTTGTCCGAGCCCAGGAGGTCCTGCTGGCCGGTGCGCAGCAGATCATCGCCGGCTCGGCGCTTTTCAAGGACGGACGGCCGGACCTCGAGTTCGCGAAGCGGCTGGCGGACGAGGTCGGCATCGACCGCATCATCGCAGCCGTCGACAGCCGCGGCGGTCAGGTGGTCATTCACGGCTGGAAAACGCCGCTGCCGATCGCCGCGTCCGACGCCGTCCGCGCCCTCGAGCCGTACTGCGGCGAATTCCTCTACACGCACGTCGACGCCGAAGGCCTGATGGGCGGCACCGATCGGGAGGCCATCCTCGCGGTCCGGCGCGCGACGACCCGACGCCTCACGGCCGCCGGCGGGATCACGACACAGCAGGAAGTCGACGAGCTCGACGCGCTTGGCGTCGATGCGGTCGTGGGGATGGCGATCTACACGGGAACATTGGATGTCGGATCCTGATCCCGGAGGTCAGTTGACCCGGCGCAGCTTTCAGCTCTCAGCCATCAGCTCTCAGCAGCACGCATTGGCCGAAAGCTGACAGCTGACGGCTGACAGCTAAGCTAGCGTGAGGCACTCGACGAAGTGGCGGGCCGCCGGACCAGAAGATCCCAATGGTCGCCCGCGTGCTTGACGAGCCCGGGCAGATCGTCCGCCAGGAGATACCCTTCCTTCACGAGCCCGGCGCCGGCCTCCTGCACGAGCGTTACATAGCGGTCGCGTGTCGGGTAGCGCTCCTCGATTGAGGCGCGCGGATCGCGCGCCTGCTCGCGCTCCGCCTTCGTGCCCGCAAAGGCAATGTACGATCCGAGCAGCGGGAACAATTGATCCGGCGCGCCGATGTTGACATTCCGGAAGTTCCAGCCGGTGTAAGTCGCCAGCGGCACGGCCACGTCGGGAAGCCGAATCCCCGCCCGCTCGTTCCCGTCCCGATCCACTTGCGGGACCAAAAGCGGCATCGGCGTGCCCGGCGCCCCGTCGCGCGGGAGCCAGTGGTTGACCCCACGCCCCCCTGCGGTGAGGCGGCGAGGCGACGCCACGGCCGGCAGATCCGGGAACGCGACCCCGTCCGCGCGCACAAGCGTCGCGTCCTGCAAACGCGGAATCCGGCTCGCCGGCGGCGCCACTCCCTCGCGCACCCATTTGTCCATGGCGACGAGCAGCGCGCGCATCGCCCACCAGTAATCATTCGGATTGTCCTTCTGCTGCCCGTTCGTGACGGCCGACGGGAACCTCGACGGCCCGTGCTGCGACCCGGCGAGCAGGTACGCGCGCTCGTTGTCGGGTAGCGCAAGATCCTTCGAGCCGTCTGGCGCCGTATGGATGAGCGCGGCCACGCGTCCGCCGCCCCAGTACTCCACCCCCGTGTTCGTGTAGAAAATCTTCGGTTGATGCTCGCGAGCGCGCGCGTTCTCGAGCGCACCCTCTTCGGCCCCGGTGGCTGGATCCCGCTGCTTCACATCGGCAAACGGAAACGACGTTGTGTACAGGCTCAGGCTCGTCGGCGTCGCATATCGCCGATTCAGATCGAGGCGGTTCGCGCCGGCGATGTGCGCCATCACGGCATCGAACACCTGGCGGTTGCGCTCGTCCGTGTTGAAGCCGTCGTACAGGAACGCGCGGAGGAACCGACCGCTTTGCGACGAGCCGAACGCGAGCGCGTACTTCGCCGACGCGACCGAGTCGGGAGCGTACTTTACCCATGACGCCGTATCTCGAACCGCGGCCAGTCCCAAACCTGAGACCGGCGGATTGACGACGGTGTACGCGAGCTCGTAAGTGCGGCCGGACTCGAATCCGCCCTCGAGCGTCACGACGTTGCCGGCCAGCCGCCACCGCTCGCGCGGAATCGTCGCCGGAGCGCTCTGCAGACCGTCGCGCACGGTCAGGGTGTTGGCGGCCGCCGTCGGATCGCTCGGCGTGTATCCGGCCAAGTCTCCCACGGTGGCGTCGGCGCTTCGCGCGTTCGGCGTGAAGGTGGCGCGTGCGATGCCGGTCGTTCCGATCGCCGCCGGCACTTCAATCCGCATCGATCCATCGCGCTGCGGCACGTCGAATTCCCATCCCACCCAGACGAGCGTGTAACCCCGGCGGAGAAGAAGGCCGTCTCCAAGCTCGGCCTCGGTCGAAAAGTTGCCAGTCGGCGCCGCGCGGTTGAAGCTCGTGAACACGGTCTTCCGCCCTCGATTCACGATGTCGACGATCGCGATGCCGCTGCCCCGGCTCGGATCCTTCGGCCTCAGGATCACTAGGTCGGAGGACAACTCGACGCGTCCGGCCGCGTTTCTCGGCGCCTTGTCCAGGTCCATGACGACCCGGTTGCGCTCGTTGGCGGGATCAACGGAGAAGTACACCCGGCCGACGATTTGTTCGTACGGGCCGCTCGATCCAAACGAGCGTCCGCCGAGGAGGTCGGTGCGCGTGGCGATCTCGACGCGCGAGACTTCGGCGCCGACCAGCACTGGCAGCATCAACAACGAGACGATCGCCCAGCCGGCAGACATCATTCGCGTTCGCATCACTCGCGTCATTTGCTTCATCACTTCACCTCGACTTCAGCTCCTGAAAGTGTCGTGAGCCCTGGGGAGGGCGAAATTATAGCTCACTCTCGAGGTTCTCTGAGTTCTCTCGGGGTTTCTTCAGAACCCTGCAAACGCGGGCGGACTCCGAGAACCCGGTGAACCCAGCCCAATGGACAGGCGTCTAATTGGAGTAAATCGACACGGCTACGTCAGGTCTTCGCCCAACCGGTCGGTTGCGCTGGTGATTCAGGACGGATACAATTCTGTCCCCAAACCTTCAACCGGCTGGCCGCCAAGGCCATCCAATCGGCGTCGAGTGTCGCGGAAGACCAGGGCGCCTGCGGCCGGCGCGAGGAGAGCGAGTCTTCGAGCGCCGCAGCGCCAGCGCGTGGGGGTGGGGCCCCACGCGCAATAGGAAAAGGACAATCACGATGCGCACAGGAAAGTGGTCATTCGCCCTGCTGTTGGCGCTGGGCTTGCTGGCGCCCGCGGCCCTCGTCGGCTGCAACGCGCCGGCGGACACGGCCGCTCCCGCCGCCGCCGCGCAGGCGCCGCCGCAGGAACAGGGCGGCCAGGACGAGTTCGGCCCATACGAGGTCGTGGCGAACTGGCCGCAGCCGCTGGAGGACGGTCCCGACGGCGTCAAGCACGAGGGCTGGACCTGGGGATCGGTGGGGGCCGTCTGGGCCGAAACGCCCGACCGCATCTGGATCGCGCAGCGCGGCGAGTTGCCGCTGCCCAAGGGCGCGAAGCCCTGGACGCCGTACGGCATGCTCCAGCCCACTCGCGGCGTGGCGACCGGCAACGACGATGGGACCAACGCCACGTGCGATCCGGAACCGAAGCGCGGCTGGGAGCGGCGCTATCATCACGTCATCCTCATCATGGATCGCAACGGCAAGTTGGTCGATTGGTGGAAGGATCACGACAAAGACTACGAGATGAGATGCGGGCGCGGGCCGCACAAGATCAAGATGAGCCCGTACGACCCCGAGAAGCACGTCTGGATCATCGACGACCAGCTCCACATGATTTACAAGTTCACGTATGACGGCAAGCTGGTGATGTCGCTCGGCACGAAGGGCAAGAAGGGCCGTGACGCAGGGACGCTCTTCGACCGGCCAACCGACGTCGCCTGGCTGCCGGACGGGACGTTCTTCATCAGCGACGGGTACGGCGGCGTGCGCGTGGCAAAGTTCGACAAGGACGGCAAGTTCCTGATGGACTGGGGCAAGGCGCCCGCCGACCCGAGGAATCCGGGCCCCAACGAGTGGAATACCGTCCACAGCATCGCGATCAGCAACGACCGCAAGCTCTACGTCGTCGATCGCGGGCACAGACGGATGCAGGTCTTCGACGAGAACGGCAAGTTCCTCGAGATGTGGACGACGGGCGCCAATTCGTCGCCCTACTACCACTTCATCACGGCGGACCAGACCATCTGGGTGGGGGACGGTGGGACGAACAGGATCCTCAAGTACGATCTGAACGGGCACTATCTGTACGGCTGGGGCAACGGAGGTGCCCAAGTCGGAGGCATCCGACCTGGGCAATTCAGCGGCCCGCATCAGCTCACAACCGACCAGGACGGCAACTTGTACGTGGCGGAAGTGTTCGCCGGCCGCGTCACGAAGTTCCGGCCGAAGCCGGGCGCCGACGCCGCAAAGCTCGTGGGGCAGGAGCAGCGCTCTTCGGCCACGTCCACGAACGACTGACGTGAGAGAAACCGCACTCTAGGGTGCTTTACGTGAGAAGCACTCTAGGGTGCTCTACGTGAGAAGCACTTTAGGGTGCTTTACGTGAAAAACACTTTAGGGTGCTTTGCGTGAAAAGCACGTTAGGGTGCTTTGCGTGAGAAGCACTCTAGGGTGCTTTGCGTGAGAAGCACTCTAGGGTGCTCTACGTGAGAACGACCTCGGCTAATACGGAAGACAGGAAAGGAGAGTCACAATGCGAACGCGAAAGTGGTCACTTACGATGCTCTTGGCGGTGGGCTTGCTGGCGCCTGCAGCCCTCATCGGCTGCAGCGCGCCGGCGGACACGGCCGCCTCCGCCTCCGCCGCCCAGGCCGCGGCGCCGACACAGGAAAAAGGCGGGCAAGACGAGTTCGGTCCCTACGAAGTGGTCGCGAACTGGCCGCTGCCGCTAGAGGATGCTGCCGACGGCGTCAAGCACGAGGGGTGGACGTGGGGGTCTGTGGGCGCAGTGTACGCCGAAACGCCCGACCGCATCTGGATTGCGCAGCGCGGCGAGTTGCCGCTGCCCAAGGGCGCGAAGCCCTGGACGCCGTACGGCATGCTCCAGCCCACTCGCGGAAACGCCACCGGCAACGACGATGGGCTCAGCGCCACATGCGAACCGACAGAGAAGCGCGGGTGGGAGCGGCGCTATCACCACGTCATCTTCATCGTGGATCGCAACGGCAAAATGGTCGATTGGTGGAAGGATCACGATAAGGACTACGAGATGAGGTGCGGGCGCGGGCCGCACAAGATCAAGATGAGCCCGTACGACCCCGAGAAGCACGTCTGGATCATCGACGACCAGCTCCACATGATTTACAAGTTCACGTATGACGGCAAGCTGGTGATGTCGCTCGGCACGAAGGGCAAGAGGGGCCGCGACGCAGGGACGCTCTTCGACCGGCCAACCGACGTGGCCTGGCTGCCGGACGGGACGTTCTTCATCAGCGACGGGTACGGCGGCGTGCGCGTGGCGAAGTTCGACAAAGACGGCAAGTTCCTGATGGACTGGGGCAAGACGCCCGCCGACCCGAAGAATCCGGGCCCCAACGAATGGAATACGGTCCACAGCATCGCGATCAGCAAGGACCGCAAGCTCTACGTCGTCGATCGCGGGCACAGGCGGTTTCAGGTTTTCGACGAGAACGGCAAGTTCCTCGACATGTGGACGACGGGCGTCAATTCGTCGCCCTACTACCACTTCATCACGACGGACCAAGCCATCTGGGTGGGGGACGGTGGGACGCAGCGGATCCTCAAGTACGATCTGGACGGGCACTATCTGTACGGCTGGGGCACTGGAGGCCGCCCGCCGGGAGAGTTCAATGGCCCGCATCAGCTGACCACAGACCAGGACGGCAACCTGTACACGGCGGAAGTGTTTGCCGGCCGCGTGACGAAGTTCCGGCCGAAGCCGGGCGCCGACCCCGCGCACGTCGTTGGTCAGGAGCAGCGCTACTCGGCCACGTCGACGAACGACTGACGTGAGAGAAACCGCACTCTAGGGTGCTGTGCGTGAGAAGCACTCTAGGGTGCTGTGCGTGAGAAGCACTCTAGGGTGCTGTGCGTGAGAAGCACTCTAGGGTGCTGTGCGTGAGAAGCACTCTAGGGTGCTGTGCGCCGCGGGCACGCCTACGTCGTGGTGTCGACGGCCGAATCTGAAGCGAGTCGTTTCAGCGCATCGCCGGTGAGCCGATAAACAGTCCATTCGTCCATCGCCCGAGCGCCGATCCTCTGATAAAAACGGAGGGCCGGCTCGTTCCAATCGAGCACGGACCATTCCAGCCGGCCACAGCCGCGCTCGACCGCGATGGCGGCCACATGTGCCAGCAACAGCCGGCCGAGGCCGTGCTTGCGCCATTCGGGCACGACGTAGAGATCTTCCAGGTACAGACCCGACCGACCGAGAAACGTCGAGAAATTCTGGAAGAAGACCGCAAAGCCGGCCGGCTCGGTGCCCGCGTGGCCGATGAGGACCTCCGCAGCGGGGTGCTCCCCAAACAGCGATTCGCGGAGCCCGGCCTCGGTGGCGGCGACTTCGTGTGGGAGCTTTTCGTACTCCGCCAGCTCTTTGATCAGGCGGAGGATGAGCGCAACGTCTCGTTCGGTCCCGCGCTCGACGCGAAATTGCGATGGTTTGCCTGCGCTCATACCGAAAGTCCTTGGATCTTGCTCCAGCCTA
>JAHFUJ010000097.1:0-1867 GCA_023265105.1 Acidobacteriota bacterium | reverse complement strand
AGCGGCATTCCTCACACCGTGGGACCCCTCAGGAGACCAAGAGGCACCTCGATGCGTGGCGTCGCAAACCGTCGCCTGTTCTGGGCGGCTGTCTGGCTCGCGATCGTGTTGATCGCGGTCAAAGCCTACTACCTGGGCATCCCGCCAATCGGCGTGCCGGCCGGCGCCCAGGATTATGTGCGCTCGCTCGCGGCCATCTCGTATGTCGACGTGCTCTTCGCGGCTGCCGTGTGGGCATGCGGGCGCGGCCTGCTCACTCTGACCGCCGATCGAGGATGGGCCGCGCGTACTGTGACGGTCGGCGTCGTGTCCTTCGGTGCGCTCTCGTGTATCTACGCGGTGGCCAACGTCATCGTCTTCGGCGTGCTCGGCGGATTTCTGACGTACCCGCTGCTTGCGCTTGTCGGCAGCGTCCGGATGCTGAGCTCGTCGGTAACGGCGGAGCTCACGCTCGGTGCGATCGCGGCGCTCGTCGTGTTGCCGCTCGCGTATCTCGCGCTCGTCGAGACGACCATCCGTCTGGTGCCGCCGCGCGGCGGGCCCTGGAGGCCGCCGAGCCACGTCGCGTTCGCGTCGCTCGGCGTGTGGGTGATCCTCGGGCAATACGCCTTCTCGACCCAGTGGGCGACGAGGGACGACCGCCGCATCGCCGACAACCCTCAGTGGGTCCTGATCTCGTCGTGGTGGCAGGCGCTCGGCGCGGGGGGCACGGTCCGCATGGACGATCGGTTCCCCGCCGGCGATCTCAGCGATTTCGAGTCCGTCGGCCAGCGCGCACCGTCGGGGGCTGCCGTCCTCCGCGGCATCTCGACGGCCGGCGCGAACATGCGTGCGACGACGACCACGGCCAGGCGATCTCCCAACGTGATCCTCATCGTGCTCGAATCGATTGCCGCGCGGTGGGCCAGCGTCAACGGCGGCCTCTATGACTCGACGCCGAACCTCAAGACCGAATCGGCGCACGCTCTGGTGGCCGACACCTTCTACGCGCACGTCGGGCGCAGCTCGAACTCGCTGGCGGCGATTCTGCTGTCCACATACCCAAAACTTGGATTCCGCGACACGACCGAGGAGTACCCGAAATTGCCAGGCACGTCGCTCGCCTCGGTGTTCCGCAACCGCGGCTACCGCACGGCCTTCATGACACCGAGCGATCTGAGCTGGGCCGGGTGGGACACGTTCCTCGAACAGCGCGGCTTCGAGCAATTGCGCGACCAGCATCAGCTGCCGTGTACCACGCCGATCTCCTCCTGGGGCATGGAAGATCGCTGCATGGTCGAAGGGATGATCGAATTCATCAAACAGGCCCCCACGCGTCCGTTCTTCTTGATGGGTTGGACGACGCAGACGCATCATCCGTACGAGCCGACGCCGGGTGTGCCGCTCGTCAACATGGAACGCGAGGCGGTTCCCGATCAGTACGAGCTCGGGCGGTATCTGAACGTTCTGCACGAAACGGATCGACATCTCGAGCGCCTCTTCGAGACGGTTCGCGACACGGGCCTCGAAGAGGACACGCTCATCGTTGTCGTCGGCGATCACGGACAGGCGTTCGGCTATCCACACAACACATACATGCAGGGGCGGACCGTGTACGAGGAAGACGTCCATGTGCCCCTCGTGTTCTGGTTTCCGCGCACGTATCGCTCGACGCAGCACTCGAGAGCGGTTGGCGGCCAGGTGGATCTCGCGCCGACGATTGTCGAGCTCGCGGGACTGCCGGCGGCGCCCGACTGGCAGGGACGCAGCCTGTTCGATACCGCCCGCCCGCCGCGCGCGTACTTCTACGTGGCTGAGGATCACTTCACGCTGGGGATTCGCGAGGACCACTGGAAGTACAGCTTCGACCTTCGCGAAGGCGTCGAGA